>NZ_AFWF01000284.1 GCF_000222605.1 Vibrio ichthyoenteri ATCC 700023
GGGGTCTTCAATTTAACGCAGGCGGTTGCGCCGATTATGATGGTAAATGGTTATGGCTCTATCGTGACTATGTCATCAGTGGTGGGCACGGATGGCAATATTGGCCAAAGTAATTATGCCGCGACCAAGGGCGGGGTGATTGCGATGACCAAAGGGTGGGCGAAAGAATTCTCCCGTCATGGTGAACAAGTGAGAGCGAATTGCGTGGCGCCGGGTTTTGTTGAAACACCGATGACGGCTAACTTACCTGAAAAAGTGCTGTCAATGATGAGAGAAAAAACGCCTTTAGGTCGAATGGCATCAGTAGATGACATTGCCGATGGCATTGAATTCTTAGCCAGTGATAAATCAAGCTTCATTACCGGGCAGGTACTCAAAATCGATGGTGGTTTGGTGTTGTAATCGTTCATGCAGAGGTATTGGAGCATGAAAGTAAAAGAACCACGAGCTGTGGCTCTTCTACCTCTAACATTATTATTTAATCAGCGTCGCGTTAAGACCAAAACACTAAGGCAATCAGTGTTAAAGCGCCAACACAAACCAAGTTAAGGATGAAGCCAACTCGCATCATCTCACTTTGTTTGACCATACCAGTGCCAAATACAATGGCATTTGGAGGGGTGGCCACCGGCATCATAAACGCACATGAAGCTGCAAGCGCAATTAAGACCGATAAAATAATAGGTGATAGTCCAAAGGCTTCAGCAACCGTCGCAAATAGAGGGATGAATAGCGCAGCAAGTGCTGTGTTGCTGACAAATTCCGTTACGAACACGACAAAGCTAGCAATCAGGATCAACACTAAGACGAGACCTAAATCAGCCACGATAACGCTTAACCCATTGGCAAGAAATTCGCTGGTACCGGTAGCTTTTAATACGTTACTTAAACAGATACCGCCACCGAATAGTAACAGAACGCCCCAATCAGCCGTTTTTTCAATATCCTTCCAGTGAACGACCCGACAGAAACTTACGGCAATAATAGCCCCTAACGCAATGATAGTATCAAACTGCGCAAAGCCTCCTAACATGCCATTAATCGGTTTACTGAATATCCAGAAAATAACGGTAGTTGCAAAGATTGCGAGCGTGACGATCTTGCCTTTATCCCAATCGACAGCGGTATGGTTGAGCTCAAAGTCTCCAGTAAGTTCTGGCTTTAGAAGGCCGTAGAGCACAATAATCGCTAACGGTAATATAACCGAAGCGATCGGTAGTCCGTAACTCATCCATTCCGTAAACGTTAATCCAACTTCTGCTGCCGCGATGGCGTTAGGTGGGCTGCCCACGATCGTTGCCATACCGCCAATACTGGCACTATAAGCGATGCCCAGTAACACAAATACATGAGTTTTATGGCCACTTTCTTGGTTTACTTTGCTCAAAATCCCTAAGGCGAGAGGTAACATCATCGCTGTAGTCGCCGTGTTACTGATCCACATTGATAACACTGCGGTTACGCCAAACAGCATGAAAACGGCGACACTCATTTTTCCTTTGGCAATCGTCAGCACTTTATCGGCAATGACTTTATCCAAGCCTTGTCGGTTCATTGCGGCGGCTAGAGCAAAGCCCCCTAAGAACAAAAAGATGATGGAGTTTGCAAAATTGTTGAGTGCGGTTTGAGTATTAAATACACCAAACAGTACTGCCATGAGAGGAACCAAAATTGCTGTTACGGTGACGTGCAGGGCTTCAGTCAGCCACAAAATGGCGATGAAGACCAACATGCAAATACCGAGAACAACGTTTGGTTCCATTGGCAGTGTAAAGTACAACACGGCAAACAATACGATGTCAGCCAATATGATCATACTGTTTCGGTTGATTAACCACTCACGGGTATTGGTAGGTAGAGGGACACTATCATTTTTATTCATTATATTTATCTTCCTTTTGATGCCATTCGGCAGGCGAGATAATGGCAGCAAAATAACCATGTAAAAAATGGTTGTTTAATGAAATGTTAAACCCATCAAGTTAAATGGTTACAAAATTGAGTTGCAAATGATAATCAAATTAAATTATTTGTTGTTATGATTAATGTTGCTAAGCAAGGTGTTGACTTTGGTTTGAGTCGCTCAATAAACGTTATTCTTATTTATGCAAAAACGTTTTTGCCTTGTGACGAACTATTTATCCTGTTCTCATTATAAGTAATTGAACTTATTGGACTTATTCTGATTTGTGATTAATACTCATTGCTTGCAGGAAAAGGAAAAAGAAGAAATCAAACGGGCTATTAATGGTATGGCTCTTATTTATGAACTGATGATGGCGAATAATATTTTGCATACAAGTTCATGAAATATGAAAACTGTGCGTTATGCGGTTAATTTGAATACTAAATGTGTTCAATATGTAATCGTTAGGTATATTTGTATTGCCAATTTTTATTCTTGGTGCTATTTATCGCAGGAATTTAAGCTAAATATGAGGCAAGGAATGGAAGCCGAGCAATTAGAAGTACTCAATTTCATTAGCCAACACCCTCCTTTTGACGATCTGCCAGAAGAACACCTAAGAAATATTGCCTTAAATGTTGAAGTCACCTATTTCCGTGAGGGGAGTGACATCCTCAAAGTCGGCGATGACATCCGTGACCTATACATAATTCGCAGCGGTGTGGTCGAAATCTACCGTCGTAAAGGTGAGCTATACAATCGTTTTGCTACTGGCGGGTTATTTGGTCAGATGGGTTTGTTAATGAACAACCGTGTCCGTATGCCTGCGAAGGCGACGGCTGATACATTACTCTACTGTATCCCTGAAGCCATTTTTACTCAGCTGTGTGACGAATTTGAAAACTTTGCTGATTTTATGGAATTGGAAGATAGCGCTCGCTTACGCACAGCGGTTTCAAACCATTCCGAAGGCAATGATTTTACCACGGCAAAAGCACGCAAAATACTTAACCGAGAACCTATTACTCTAGAAGCTAGCGCGACGATTCAGCAAGCGGCCAATGTCATGGCCGAAGAAAATGTCACCGCGTTGCTGATTGTTAAGCCTGCGGAAGAGTGCTCCGAGGATGAAGACGAAGATCAACTGATGGGTATTTTGACCGATCGTGATTTGTGTATTCGTGTTATCTCACAAGGTATCGACACCAACTTGACCGTTAGTGAAGTGATGACCACGGATGTGGTATCACTTGGCTATAACGCTTATGTGTTTGAAGCAATGCTCACCATGTTGCGCTATAACGTGCACCATCTACCAATTTTAAAAGATAAGAAACCAATCGGTGTGATTGGAATGACGGATATCGTCCGCCATGAGTCACAAAACAGCCTGCTGTTGGTGAGTTCTATTTTCCAGCAAACAACGGTTGAAGATCTGCAATTGGTCGCGGCGCAAGTGAAAGATTGTTTTGTTCGCATGGTCAATGAAGATGCCAACGCGCATATGGTCGGCCGCGCAATGTCGGTGATTGGTAGTAGCTTTAAACAACGTTTAGCTGAAATGGCAGAAATGGAGTTAGGTCCAGCTCCTATCCCTTATTGTTTATTGGCGATGGGTTCAATGGCGCGTGATGAACAGCTTATTGTGACCGATCAAGATAACGCCATCATTTTAGACAATAGCTACGATGAAGCGATGCATGGTGAGTATTTCGCCCAGTTCTCTAAATTCATATGTGATGGACTCGCAGCTTGCGGCTACAGCTATTGTACCGGCGACATCATGGCAACGAATCCGGAGTGGCGTAAAACTCGTTCGGAATGGGAAGAGTGTTTTGCGAATTGGATCGACCACCCAACGCCAGAGCGTCTATTAAATAGCTCAATCTTTTTTGATCTGCTGGGTGTGTGTGGAAGAGTTAAATGGGCAGAACAACTGCAGAGTTTTATTGTTCGCCGTGCCAAGCGTAATAATCGCTTCTTAGCGTGTATGGCTTATAACGCCATCAGCCGCACGCCGCCGCTCGGTTTCTTTAAAGATTTTGTCATGGAGAAGGATGGTCGCCATCGTAATTCGATCAACCTAAAACGTCGCGGTACGGCGCCAATGGCCGACTTGATTCGCGTTCACGCACTGGCGGTTGGATCTCGTTCCCAAAACTCATTTGATCGACTTGATGACATTAATAATGCGGGCATTCTGCCAAAAGGCAGGGGCATGGATTTGAAAGATGCGATGGAATTGATCTATATGGTGCGTATTCGTCACCAAGCATTGGACATCGAAAATCAAGACGATCCAGATAACAATATTGAGCCTGAGCATATGTCAGAATTTGAACGCCGAAATCTAAAGGCCGCGTTCCAAATTTTGAGTAATGCGCAGAATTACATCAAGTTTCGTTATCAGAGAAGCAGCAAATGATCGCTTTGTTGAATGATAAAAACAGTTCGAGCTTGCTTGATACATCGAGCACACCCGATTGGCCAGTTTACTTTGAACAACTTGGGTCGCAGGCAAAAGATTCACGTTTAAAAGCCTACTATTCGGAGCCTCTTGCCGAGGCCTCCACACCGCTAAAAGATGTGCAGTTTGTTGCCTTGGATTTCGAAACGACAGGTTTAAATGCGCAGCAAGATGCCATTCTTACTATCGGTTTAGTGCCATTTACTATGACTCGCGTTGCGTGCAAACAATCAGCACATTGGGTGGTGAATCCAAACCGAGAACTCAATGAAGAGTCGGTCGTGATTCATGGCATTACAGACACGGAAGTGAAAGCGGCTCCTCAGTTGGAAGAAATACTGGAAGAGGTGTTAAAGGCTCTGGCCGGTAAAATTGTCGTTGTTCATTACAAAAATATTGAGCGGCAATTTTTCTATCAAGCGCTGGTGGAATGTATCGGCGAAGGGATTGAGTTTCCGGTCGTTGATACGTTGGATATTGAGTACGCGATTCAACGTGAACAGTGCCGCGGTTTTGTCAATTGGCTAAAGCGTAAGAAGCCAGGTTCCGTAAGGCTTGGTCAGTCTCGAGAGCGATACGGATTACCTGCTTATCAACCTCATCATGCGTTAACAGATGCACTGGCCACGGCGGAACTATTACAGGCGCAATTTCAGTATTATTTTTCACCAGAGACCCCGCTGTCAGAAGTGTGGTTATAGGAAAAAATGTTCTTTATTGGTAAAAAATAAGTGTAATCGAGGTGGTTTTAAGATTATGATCCTTCATCCTTTCGATTAGTTAAGGAAATGCTCAATAGTGAAAAATTGAGCGATTGGATTTGAAATTACCTTTCACTCTTAATGATTACGAAAGAAGAATTTTAATAAATGGTCACGTTTTTAAGGAGATAATTCGTGAGCACAGAAAACAATGGCGGGATTCAACGTCCTGACGGCAAGGTAAACGCAATCGATACTGATTACCAAATTGGTCAAGATAACGTTGCTTTAAAAGTAGGCCCATTTGGCCTTGATATTCATAACCGTGTTTTTGCGATTTCTGGGATGTCCATCATCCTGTTCGTTGTACTAACACTTTCCTTTAGACAGCAAGTTGAACCATTTTTCGCCGGATTGCGTGGATGGCTAGTCTCAAACTTAGATTGGTTTTTCCTAGCTTCAGGTAACTTTTTTGTTGTCGTCTGTCTGATCCTTATTTTTACTCCGCTTGGTCGCGTAAGAATTGGTGGTACAGAAGCAACACCGGATTATAGCTATACGGGTTGGTTAGCAATGCTATTTGCTGCCGGTATGGGTATCGGCCTGGTGTTCTTTGGTGTATCTGAGCCAATGTCTCACTTCAGCGCGGCGCTTAATGGCGTTACGGTTGAAAATGGCGTACGTACTGACTGGGCTCCTTTGGGTGCTGCGATTGGTGACACCGAGGCGGCTTCAGCTCTGGGTATGGCAGCCACGATTTACCACTGGGCATTGCACCCATGGTCAATCTACGCGTTGCTGGCTCTTGGTCTAGCGATCTTCTCGTTCAACAAAGGTCTACCATTGACCATGCGTTCAATCTTCTACCCGCTGTTTGGCGAGCGTATTTGGGGTTGGACAGGCCACGTGATTGATATTCTGGCGGTTGTTGCGACGGTATTTGGTCTTGCTACGTCATTGGGTTATGGCGCATCGCAAGCGGCTACTGGTTTGAACTACTTGTTCGGTATTCCAATGAACGATACGACGCAAATCATTTTGATTGTGATCATTACGGCATTGGCATTGGTGTCAGTTGTTGCGGGTCTTGATAGTGGCGTTAAGCGTCTTTCTGAGATCAACATGGGCGTTGCGGCAGTTCTATTGCTGTTCGTGATTGTTGTTGGTCCAACGCTAGCGATCTTCACCGGTTTCTTTGAAAACATCGGCGCTTACTTGTCGAACATTACTGCGCTTTCGATGCCGTTTGGCCGTGAAGACGTGAATTACTCACAAGGTTGGACTGCGTTCTACTGGGCATGGTGGATTTCATGGTCCCCATTCGTTGGTATGTTTATCGCACGTGTTTCTCGTGGTCGTTCTGTTCGTGAATTCATCGTCTGCGTTATTCTGATCCCATCAACAGTGTGTGTATTGTGGATGACAGCCTTCGGTGGCACTGCGATTAGCCAATACGTTAATGACGGTTACCAAGCGGTATTTAATGCTGACCTACCATTAAAATTGTTTGCGATGTTAGATGTGATGCCATTTGCTGAGATCACTTCTATCGTTGGTATCATTTTGATTGTGGTGTTCTTCATTACTTCTGCGGACTCTGGTTCACTGGTTATCGATACTATTGCGGCAGGCGGTAAAGTGGACGCTCCGACACCTCAACGTGTATTCTGGTGTACATTTGAAGGTTTAGTTGCGATCGCGCTATTACTTGGCGGTGGCTTGGCTGCGGCGCAAGCGATGGCGGTAACAACAGGTTTACCATTCACGCTTGTTCTATTGGTTGCATCGGTTTCTTTGGTGAAAGGTTTGATGGATGAACCTCGACCTAAAATCAAAAAAAATAAGAAAGCGACAGCTTAGTTAGTTTGACTTGCTAATCAGTACAACGAAAAACGGCATACGAGAGTATGCCGTTTTTTTATTTGTTGAAACTAACATTCAAAATAAAAAAAGAGCCGCAAAAGCGACTCTTTTTTCTCCAAACTGTCAGCAAAAAAGCTTGGAATTCCAGGGGCAAACGAAGGTTTCTTTTTGTTCTAGGTAAAAAGTACTATCGAATGGGTTAGATGTAAATTGGCAAAATCGATTTGGTTTTATTTTGTTGATGGAAAAAATATAAGGGTGGAGTAATTCACATATAGATGTAACAAATGTATCTATCAATATTATACAAAGTTCAAATAGTGACGTTAATTTGACGAAAGTATTAGAGCGTCAAAAAATAATTAATACCAAATGGCATGTTTTAGATATATAACTCTAAACGTGTAGAGCTAAGGTGATAGCGGGAATTAACAGCAAGCAACCTAATGTTGATTTATTAACTAAAGAGAATAATTCAATGGAGATGAAAAATTGCTTTAAGCAGATTGAAATTGGATCAGTGCGCGTTGGAGAGTCATTATTCGTGTGTTCGAGTTTTAGTCTTGCTGTAATTCAGCTTCATTTTTCGAGATTTCTTGATGCTTTAGGTCATCTATCGTTGGATGAAGTAGCGGTTGTTTACCATTTTGTTTATACCATAGCGCCACAAGGATCAGCGAATTGGTATTGATGTTAAACGCCGTATTAGTACCGCCATTTTCATACTGTCCCGTTGGGATACTGCGAGCTTGCAGGCTATTGCTAAGTACGGCCTGATAGAGTTGTTGGCTAAATACATCATCAAAAATAACGCTGAATCCAAACGCAACTTTGTGGCTTAGGATTTGAGGGTTTTCTATCACTTTTCCTCCGGGACTGACACTAGTCCAAGATTTTCCATAATAAAACAAATTATTATAAGCAAACCAAGGGTTTTTATTCATTGCGTCTTCAGCATAGCTAAAGAGCTTATTTTCCTTTTTAGAGTGTTGTTTATGTAGGGAGTAGATCGAACTAATTTGATTCCAACTATCATGCTGGCCAAACTCTAAGCTGGCGAGCACATAAGGGTCACTCGTCATAAAAGGAACATTGCGATTGTCAATATCGAGTGTCGTTCCAGATATTTCAATAGAAGATATATAGTCATTAATATCTGGTAGAGGGACCTTATAGCCAAATAATTGAAAGCCTGTTGCCGCGTACTGTAAATAACCGTGGCGGCCCTCTTGGCGATAATATTCTTTGCCGTTATATAACTTGGTACCGTACAGGGTACCTTTATGTATCGCTTTGTTGAGTTCCCAATAGCTAAGAAGATCGAGGATCTCTTCCTCTAGTTCAGGATGTTGCTGACTGAGTATTTTTAACCAGATTAGTAGACGTCCAATGTCAAGCGCTGACCAACCGTTACCATTGCTTGGCGTGGAGCTCAGCCGTCCCGATGGCATTCCTGTTTTGGTGCTGTATTCACGATTAGGCAGCCAGCCTTTATAAAGCGGCATTTGACGTAAAGTGGTTAATGTTTTGCCAAGCTCAAGGTGCGTTTGTTCCTTTGATTTCAAGTTAAGTGCTTCAAGCGCGAGTGTGCCTGCGATACCACTGGCGACATCCCACATGGTGGAGTGAGTGTAACCTTGAACAGAGTCCCATAGCCCGGTTGATTTGTTGCGATTTCGTTCTAAATAATATTGGGCTTTTTTGGTTAGCAGTCGCTCATTTCGAGTCAACTGGTAGCGGGGAGTAAAATGATGATGTTGGTCGATTCCATTCATATCTGGGTGTAATGAAGCCGTTTTTGTTGCGGTGTCATGGGTTAGCGTAGCGTTATGTTTCGTCGAGTTTGGTGGATTCAATATGTTCTTTGAGGTTTCGCTAAGCACTGACTCATCACTTATCGGTGGTGCGATCACTCTGCGGTGAAACGTGGTTTCTTTTGCTTTGGCCGAAGAAGAGTGCGATACGCTGCGCTGGCCATAGAAGCTCACTTCTTCTATTTCCATCTCATCACTAACATCGCTTAGTGCAGGTAAAGCAATGCTCAGTGTTAAAAGCATCAACCAAAAGGGTGTTTTCACGTATTATGCAATTCCATTCGCAATATCTACCTAAGGTAATGATAATACAAGATTTGCTATACGCTAGTGAGAGCGAAAAAAAGAGGGGATTGAACATGATTAATGCTTGCTCAAAAAAACAACAGTAAACTTGAGTTTCATAACCAGAGCTTGTTACACTATAAAGGATCGAGATACGCCGAAGTTATCCGACACACCTTAAATTTGTACTTTAATTTATGACAACGGACAGTGCTGGCTAAATGGATTTAAGTTTAGTTAGGAAATACTGTTATGCGACATTTCTGCCAATTTGTTCAAACGCTGGGTTTTGCCGACGGCCAAATCAATGTTTGTGATTCCCTCTCTGAATCATTCTTTATTTATAGCCATCCTGATTATGCTTTAGGCTCTGATGCTAAAAGGCGAGTGTTTGACTATGTGTCACAGCAGCCGTTGTTTTTGCAAGATTATGGGCAACTCGATCAGGCTGATTTTGTACTGGGTTTTTCATTTGGTGACAGTGACACGATTAATCACGATTTGGCACAATTGGCAAAGATTGTTCATCAGAATAAACCTCAACTTGCTCTCTATCTTCAGCAAGAAATTGCACTACATGCCTCTTGTTTGCCTAATGTCCCAATCGCCAATACTGCGTATCAAACGACGCTTGATGTCGCTAAGCAAGCGCATCAGCAACAAGGTGGTCATAAGGTGGTGGTATTGGCACAAGCGTGGCATGCGAAACGCTGTATCGAAACATGCAATGCGCTCGGCCTAGAGGTTGTCGCGCTAAGAGTGGCCCATGGCTTTCCCGCGAATGATCCCCAGCCTTGGGTGCGGAATCCTATCAACTGGGTAATTAAAGAAAGTCATCGGCATTTAGCGACGGGGTATGAAATTAGTCAAAGATATCAATTAGCTTAGCCTGCGATTCGTAAAACAGCGTCTATACTTATTTTTATAATTATATGCAACAACGTTGGTTAGGCTATGAGTTTAGATTTAGCGCGGGATCGGCTATCGAAAAATCCTTTCGATACGGTTCGTAAGGAGATTTGGGCCGCGATCGCCTTCAGTCTAGGTGTGAATTTGTTGGTATTGGCTGTGCCTATTTACAGCTTACAATTGTTTGATAGGGTAATGGGGAGCGCGAGCCTCGAAACCATGTTTGCCTTATTAGCCATCACGGTTTTTCTCGTTTCATCGCAAGCGTTGTTGGAATATGTGCGAACACTGTTAATGCAGCGTTCTGCATTAAAATTAGATACGCAATTAAGCGGTGAATTGTTGGCGAAAAGCATCTCCGAATCATCTAAAAGCAATCGAATTGAAAAGAACGCCTTACAAAACCTGACGACGCTGCGTAATTTTTTGGTCTCACCATCCACCTCTTCCATTCTGGATCTCCCTTTCACCCCATTGTTCTTATTATTGCTATTTGCATTTCATCCCTACATCGGCAGTGTCGCATTAGTGGGTGCTCTTGTATTTGCAGGCCTTGCTGCGGTGATGATGCTAGGGGGGCGGAAAATCAGTGCCCAAGCGCAACAAACAACCGCTCAAGTGAGCATGGAGCTCAATGATTACTTAAGAAACGCACCAACATTAAAAGCGATGGGCATGAGTGAGAATGTCGGTAACGCGTGGCAAAAAACCAATGCTAGTGTATTGCAACTCCAATGGTTGGTTAATTCTCGCGTGGGTCTATTACTGGCCATTAGCCGATATTTTCGAACCTTACTGCAAGTGGCAGTGTTAACTTGCGGTGTCTATCTTGCACTGCAACAACAAATAGGCATTGGTGCTGTGATTGCAAGCTCCATTTTGATTGGGCGAGTATTAAGCCCATTTGAGAGTGCGGTGAGTGGTTGGAAATCCTGGTATAGCGCTTTTAAAGCTTGGCAAAGCTTAAATCAAACCGTAACGAATACTACGGCAGAGAAAAAAATTCTTTTACCTGAGCCCAAAGGAGACATTCAATTTAGTAACGTTAGTTTGAAATTTGCTAATGCTCGTAAACCGACGATTCAAGGTATCAGCTTTAAGTTAGGTGCGGGTAATGCACTGGCGGTCATGGGCAATTCAGGTTCTGGCAAATCAACACTCGCGGGCTTGTTGATGGGAATCCAGCAACCGAGTATGGGGGAGATCTTGATTGATGGCGCCAGTATAGAAAAGTGGAACCTGAATCAATTTGGGCAATACATCGGTTATTTACCACAGCACGTCGGTTTGCTTGCTGGTACGGTTAAACAGAATATCTGTCGTTTTACGGACGGTGATGATGAAGCCGTGATACGTGCGGCTAAATTGGCCTGTATCCATGAAATTATTATGTCCTTACCAGAAGGGTACGAAACCTATATTGGCGAAGGGGGCGTTTTACTTTCAGGTGGGCAAAAGCAACGGATTGGCTTAGCAAGAGCTATCTACTCAAATCCACGCGTCTTGGTACTTGATGAACCCAATTCCAATCTTGATCCTGAGGGAGAAACGGCCTTAGCGATCGTTTTGCAACATTGTAAAGAGCACCAAATCACGGTGGTCATGATAAGTCACCGCCCGGGTTTTTTACGCCAAATGGATTGGGTAATTAAACTCAAGGATGGCAAGGTAGAAAAAGCGGGAACATGTGAGCAATTTCTTGGGCTGCATGTTGAGCCGGAATTGGTTGAAAACAAAACCAGCAAGACGGCTTAAGGGGGCGTTATGAATCATATTGTGCCGCAAGAGATGTTCAGTACACGCAAACTTATCCTCATTGGTTTAAGCATTCTATTGGTAACCGTAGGTGGTTTTTTAGTCTGGTCGATGAGTATGCCATTGAGCTCGGCTTCGGTGGCTCCGGGAAGCTTAGTTGTTGAGAGTAAGCGTAAACAAATTCAACACTTGCAAGGAGGCTGGGTTAAGAAGGTCTTTGTTAAAGAAGGGCAACAAGTCACCGTTAGTCAACCGTTGATCGAACTCTCTGATACGAAAGCGGAGGCGGAATATCGGCGTTATCTATACCGCAGTTATTCTTTACTCGCCCAGCAAGCTCGCCTAAATGCACTCACGAGCAATCAAAGTGAAATCGTGTGGTCAGAGACGCTGACTGCAGAGCAAGATGAACTGATCATTGCTGCACTCTTACGGAGTGAGATGGTTCAGTTTGAGCAAGCGCAGTTAAGACGGCAATTATTGGAAGGGCAGTATCAGCAAAGAATTGCGCTATATAATGAAAAAATTAAGGGCAACCAATTTCAAAAAAGAGCCATTGTCACCCAAGGCGATCTCGTGCAACAAGAAGTGGCGATGACCAAAGGATTGGTTGATAAGGGTTACGTCTCTAAAACTCGTATGTTGGAATTATTGCGTCATCAAGCACGAGTTGAAGCGGAGTTGGCCGAAATTAGTCTGACCATAGACTTGGCAGGTAGAGAATTAGAGGCGCTGCATCAAGCCCATCAAAATCAGTTGCTCGAGCTTAAGCGTGAGTATTCATTTCAACTGAAGGGTGTCAATGACGAGTTGAGGGATGTGCAGCAATTGATCAAAACAGCGTTAGATATTCGTGAACGGATTCTAATTCGCAGTGAATTTGATGGCAAAGTGGTCGGTATGAATATCGCCAATATTGGTGGCGTCATTAAGCCAGGCCAAGTGTTGATGGAGATCGTCCCTGATAGTGATGAATTGATCGTTGAGGCGATTGTTTCACCTAAAGATATTGATGTGGTAAGGCCGGGGCTTGATGCCCGTGTGCGTTTGACCGCTTATAGTGCTCGAAATACTCCGCCAGTGATGGGGGAGGTGTTACACGTTTCAGCCGATAGAGTGCTGCAAGGTGGTGACAGCAATGATGCAACGCAAGGGTATCTTGTCACGATCCGTTTTGAGTCTTCCTCAGTCGCGAATTTAGTTGAAAACCATGGTGTGGATCTGTATCCGGGAATGTTAACTGAAGTGTTGATCCTCGGCGAGGAACGTACGTTATGGGATTATCTTGTTAGCCCGATTTTAAATGGCTTACAAAAAGCAATGAGGGAAGTCTAATGACCCAAGAAATGATGTTTTGGTTGTGTTTCTATGGCTTTTTTATGCTTGCGACTGCACTTGTTGGGTACCACAAAAAGAATACCGTTGCTGGGGTCTTACTGGGCTACGTTCTAGGCCCTGTTGGCCTTATTTTGATGCTGCTGAGTCAAGATAGGCGCCATGGCCGCTGTCCGCATTGTTCGGCTAAAGTAGACCGTCATGCTTATCATTGTCCTCACTGTGAACAGAAATGCTATCGACAGTTGGTATAGCTTCTTTATTCCGACTCTAAAATAGCAGGGCGGCCACTGGGCCGCTTTTATTTTATCTAGCCTCTGTTTGTGTAGTCATGTTACAACCAGTATTGTTAGGGGGTAAGGGCTGACTAGCCGTAAATAATACAAGGCCAAAAAAGGCCCACAAACGTGGGCCAAGCAGTGGTGTGAACTTTTGAATGCGTGGTTAAACGTCACTTGAATCAGGGAAGTTAATATCGTGGCTGTCTAAATCGCTCCAGATAACAACTTCTTGCCCTGCATCGTTTTCAAAACGGTAGCCGTATAGAGAGCCCGTGTCGATGTCGCTAGCTTGGTAGATACTTTCTATCGAGTCACTCATTTCAACGTGACTTTCGGTTAGCGTCCAGCCCCAACCAGACAAGTCAATGCTACTTGCTCCGGTACAAACAAACTGCCCAGAGGTTTCACCTGCGGTGTGGTTTGCGGCGATTTTATCGAGTGCAAGTGAGAGTTCGGTATCACTGGAGTTAATGCTGATACCTTCGAGTTCTTGGAAAGTATTGTGGCTCATGTCGATCATTTGACTCTGGTTATCATCGCCCACAAGTAACACATCAAAATCGGCACCACCACTGAAGTGAACCATGTTGGACTCGCCACTTTCGAGTTCATTGGAGTCAAACACGAGTTGGTCGTTACCCGCTCCCCCAAACAGTTGGTCAATACCTTCACCGCCGTTGAGAATATCGTCGCCAGTTTGGCCATAGAGGGTATCGTCGCCAGCATCACCCGCTAAGGTGTCATTGCCTACGCCGCCATCTAAGGTATCAGCGTTGTCGTTTCCGCTGAGAGTATCGTTACCTTCACCGCCAGACACATAGTCTTCGCCGCTACCACCAGTGAGTTTGTCATCGCCTTGTGCGCCATAAAGCATATCGTTTCCTCCATTGCCTGATAGTGTGTCATTGCCATCTTCGCCAAACAGCGTGTCCGCAGATCCACCACCAGAAAGGTTATCGTTACCAGTTCCGCCCCATAACGTATCATTGCCGGAGTCGCCACGAAGGGTGTCGTTTCCTTCGTTACCATATAAAGTGTCATGACCAGAACCGCCGGATAGGTAATCATTGCCGATTCCGCCGGTGAGCGTGTCATGATCATTTTGTCCCCAAAGCGAGTCGTCGCCATCATCGCCTTGGAGTACGTCATCCCCTGAACCGCCGTACAATTTGTCGTTGTCGGCGCCGCCAAACAGTTGATCTGCGCCACTGCCAGCATTGAGCGTGTCTTTGCCCGCATCACCGCGCAGTTCATCGGTTCCTGAGCCCGTTGTGAGTTTGTCGTCACCGTCACCACCGGTAATGGTGTTGTCGCCACCTGATACGGTTACCGTGTCCTTGCCCAATCCGCCGTCAATTTGGTTGGTTCCACCTTGGGCAGTGATTGTGTCGTTACCATCGCCCCCATCGATCTGATTGTAACCTGTACCTGTAAGCTGAATGTTGTCATCGCCAAGGCCACCGACAACGATATTGTTGTCTCCAGAAGCTTTGATAGAGTCAGCACCTTCGCCACCATCAATTTGGTTCGAGCCTGCTCCACTCACTTCGATAATATCGTCACCTAAGTCACCTGATACGATGTTGTTTGCGCCACTCAACTTGATGGTGTCCTGTCCATCGCCACCTTGCACGATGTTGTTATCAGAATCGTCTTCAATGGTGTCATCGCCAATCCCGCCCAGCAGGGTATCAGCACCGCTACCACCAAGGAGTAAATCGTCGCCAGATTCACCAGAAAGGGTGTTTGTGCCACTTTCCCCAATCAGTTTGTCGTCGCCGTCACCACCGAATAGATGATCATTTCCTGAACCAGCATAGAGCTCGTCAACGCCAGCATCACCGCTCAAAGTATCATTACCCGCGCCGCCAAACAGAAGGTCGTTATCGTCACCTCCAGAGAGCGTGTCATTGCCTTCACCTGCATCAATGAGATCTTGTCCCTGGTTACCACTGAGGTTGTCATTGCCAGCGCCACCAGAAAGCGTATCGTCACCAAGTCCGCCGGTTGCGGTGTCATTACCAGAACCGCCATACAGAGTATCTTGACCTTCACCCAGGTTTATCGTGTTTTGGCCGGCTTCGCCATAAACCGTGTCGTTGCCAAGGCCTGCATCAATATTGTCGTTACCGTCTCCTGCATACAAGATGTCGTCACCACCGGCACTTGTGATAGTGTCAGCATCAGCCCCGCCATAGAGCGTATCGGCTACATCGCTACCAATAAGCGTGTCATCGCCTTCACCACCAAACATTTGATGACTGCCAGTTTCCGCGGCATAGAGTGTATCGTTGCCTTGTTCCCCAAGAATGGTATCGTAGCCATCGTCACGTATGACGTCATCGCCTGCACCACCCGCGATGAAGTCGTAGCCCTCGCCACCGATCAGTTCATCATTGCCAGCACCGCCAAATAAGGCATCATTACCAGTACCACCTTTGACAAGGTCTGTACCATCTCCCGCATCAATATGGTCATCGCCACTACCGGCATCAATATCATCATCGCCACTACCGGCATCAATATCATCATCGCCCGCACCGGCATAGATTTGGTCGCTACCGTCGCCTGCAGTGACTGTATCGGCATCGCTTCCCCCGTAAACGGTGTCATCGCCGAGGCTTGTCGTGATGGTGTTTTCACCTGACTCACCATAGACAGTATCATTACCCGCACCAGTATCGATTTGGTCACGACCTGAACCGGCGAAAATCGTATCGTCGCCTAATCCAGAAGTGATGTGGTCATTGCCAGAGCCTCCGGAAAGTAGGTCGGCGTCATCACCACTCACAATGGTGTCATCACCATCTTCACCGTATATTTCACTGCGGCCTGTACCACCATCAAGAATATCGTTGCCCTTGCCGCCGACGAGGAAATCGTCGCCTTCACCGCCAAATAGCGAGTCATTACCAGCGTCACCAATCAGGGTATCGTTGCCTTGCTCACCCAGTAGGATGTCATTACCTTCACCACCAAAAGCGGTGTCGTTACCGCTGCCTGCAGAGATGGCATCAGCGCCGTCGTTTCCTTCGATGATGTCATCACCGGCATGAGCGGTAATCGTGTCATCATCACCGCCTCCATACAGTTTGTCGTTCAATTGCGAGCCTATCAGCGTATCTTGGCCCGAACCGCCATACAGTTCACCCGCCTCCAAACCGGCATTCAATTGGTCATTGCCAGCTTCGCCAAACAGTTGGTTGTTCCCTTGTTCACCTTGCACAACATCGTTGCCAGCGCCGGCAAAGACTTGGTCATTACCGGTTCCCGCGTAGATGACATCATCACCAGATCCCGTAAAGGCTTTGTCATCGCCAGAGCCAAGCGTTACGCTATCAACACCACTGCCTGAATACACCGTGTCGTTCTCGGTTCCGGCATCGATTGTGTTGTCGCCGTCACCAGCAAAAATAGTATCTTGGCCAGAAGCTGTCGTAATGTGATCAGCACCGCTCCCAGCATAGAGGAGGTCATCACCGGCCCCAGTATTCAGCGTATTTTGTCCATCACCAGCATAAAGGGTGTCATTACCATCACCCGATTGGATGTTATCGTCATCGGCGTCGGTATAGATGGTGTCATCGCCGCTGCCACTATCAATCGTGTTGTGACCAGTCTCACCAAAGACAGTATCATTACCATCACCAGTTGATATTTGGTCATCACCTGAGCCAGCATACACTTGGTCGGCGCCCGCTCCGGTTGTGATGGTGTCTACGCCTTCGTTGGCGTGAATGATGTCATCACCTTCACCACCATCAATAGTGTCATTACCTTGACCACCAAAGAGTTGGTCGCTGCCTGCACCACCAGTTAACGTGTCGTCACCCACATCACCGTAGAGAATGTCGTTGCCATCGCCACCAGATAGGTCATCATCGCCAAGTTCACCGACTAATACGTCATGGCCTGTGCCGCCAGAGACAGTGTCATCGCCGTCACCACCAAGCAGTAAGTCATCGCCGGCATCACCGTAAATGGTATCTTGTCCTTCACCGCCAAGTACAAAGTCATCGCCTTGTTCGCCGTGAATCTCATCGTCGCCTGCATTGCCTTGGAGTAAATCAGCACCTTTCCCGCCAAACAACTTATCGTTTCCTTCGCCACCCAATAACGTATCTTGACCATCATCGCCAATTAGAGTGTCGTTACCGCTACCTCCCTCAAGGTAATCGTCGCCCAGCTCTCCCATGAGCAGATCATCACCTTCACCTCCGTACAGGGTATCCGTGCCATCGGAGCCAAGTAGGGTGTCATTGCCTTCATCGCCATAGAGAGCATCGTCTCCTGAGCCACCAATTAATACGTCGCTATCTAGGCCACCATGTAACTGGTCACTATTGATGTCGCCATCGAGAAAATCGTTACCTGAACCACCATAAATAGTGTCGTTGCCTTGTTGACCTTTGAGAATGTCGTCGCCAGCGCCCCCATCGATGGTATCGTCATAAATGTTGCGAACTTGCACATCCATGTCGCTAATGGAGGTGATTGGTGTGCCATCTTGATCGATGAAAGTGAGCACGACAGCGCCGTCAGTTGGCAGATCAGCTTCAGCAATATCAATATCGACACTGACCGTTCCACCCGCAGTCGCGGTCGTTAATTGAGTGGCAATGATGTTGCCTTGTTCGTCGGTGATTTGTACGGTAATTTGGGCGTTTTCAGTGAACCCGCCGGCATTGGTGGAGGTTTGCACGGCTTGATTGACGGCGAAATTACTCAGTTTTATTTCGTGGGTCGCTTGTTCTTCTGTACCTGCACTAAATTCATAGACAGTGGTTGAGGTTCCCCAAGAATCATCAGTGCTGGTTGGCGTTTGTTCTTGGTTTAGAGCGTATTCTACATCCCCCAAAACGGTATCTGCGCCGTCACCTGCGGAGATAGTGTCGCTTCCTTCACCAGCGGCGACGAAATCGTCACCGGCGAGAGTAGAAATTTCATCATTACCAGCGCGACTATTTATCGCATCGTCATCTGATGTACCAGTGATGAGGTCATCATGTTTGGTGCCTTCCATAAGCCTTCTCCTAGCCATTGAGCTCGAATTCTTGGTATTGCAAGTGTGATACCAGATTCATATTTTTGGTTATAGATCTAGATTAGTCGGCGGGGGGATATTTGCCACGAAAGTTTAATTTATGAATAAAATCAGCAGTTAAAATGAGAAGCTATAAGCGAGTGTAATAGACCCATCGATAAAGCGGCCAGTGTCTTCACCACGTTCTGAAGGGTGCCAACGATTCCCAGAATAATTGTTATATTGCAAAGTAATGGTCCCTGGTCTCCAGTCAAAATAACCAAAACCATAGGTGTAATCAGGGTTCCAAGGCTGTTGCTGTGATCTGTCAAAATAGTAAAAGGCTGTGGCATTCACGTACCAATTACCAAAAATAGAATATTTGCAGCCAAGACTAAGGGTTTGGTGATTCTTTTTATAGGAAATAGAGTTTAGATCGAAATACTCGGGCGTGTGATTGAAATCGACTTGGCAACCAATGGCGCCTTGTTCGGTAAAACTTATCCAATCTTTGACTAATCCTGTCACGGGAAATTTCCAACCTAATGCCCAGGTGCCTTGATTAAATTCAGTTACTCTTGCGCCATCATCTGGTGAAAAGCGATTTCCTCCGTAGTTGGAATAAACCAAACTAAAGGTGTAGGGCCTCCAGTCGCTGTAGCCAAACACATAGGTAAAATCCGGGTTCCATGCTTGTTGCTGATCGGGGTCCCAGTAGTAATAAGCCGTACCCGAGACAAACCATGCCCCGGCAATGGTGTATTTCAAAGAAAGTGTCGAGGTGGTGTTGTTATTGCTGGGTCCTGTCGTCGCGCCTGCGGGTAAATTAGCGGATTCAGTCTGAGCTAACGGATGGTGGTAACCAATATTGCCACTCAAACCTTGCAGAAAGGTTCTCGACTGCCAATCCTCATAAGGGAACGCAAAAGAGCTGGAGACACCATTCCAAATTTCTTGCAACTCTTCTTCGGCATTATGGTTGTTGAGCTTAGGTGTTACTTGTATTGGGGTAGTGGTAAGGACATGTTGAGAAGGTTTTACACCAATAGCACTGGTATTGGATAGGTACTCGTCAGCCAAAGCAGGAAAGAGAAAAAGCCATCCTGAGATCATGATAAATCGCTGTAGATATGTCCTTGTCTGCACGATACCGTCTTCCATCACGTTAACGTTGCGCTTAGCTCGTTAAGCCAAAGATTAATATACGAAATTATTTGCATTGCTACTAATCGAGTCTAACCTAAAGTTATAGCGCTTGCGAATTTAAGGCTCAAACAATAGAGCCATAAGTGCATAGAAGGCGGCAGGAAGCCGCATAAACGTCAGAACATAAAAAAACAAAGGCTAGGGATGAATAAAATTCTGCTGGTGGATGACAGCCGAACCATTCTTATCTATATAAGTTCGGTGCTCAAAAAACGAGGTTACGAGATCTTCACCGCGACCAGTGGTGAGGAGGCGCTTGAGGTGCTCAGTCAACAAGACGGCATCCAATTTGTGCTGTCTGATTGGATGATGCCGGGCATGAACGGAATTGAACTTTGCCAAACCCTGAAGAGCCATAACTTTGGCCGCTATATCTTCTTTGTACTCCTTTCTTCTAAAAACGATCAACAATCGATCGTCAGTGGTATTGATGCTGGTGCCGATGACTTTGTGGATAAAAAAACCTCAGTAGAAGAACTTGAAGCGCGTATTCGCGCCGGATTTCGCACCTTAGAACTGCACAACGATCTGCTTGAAAAAAACCAGGAGCTTGACCAAGCGTACGAAACTATCAAGCGCGATCTAGACTCTGCTGGTGATTTGATAAAGCAGATCCTGCCCAAGATAAAAACTTTCCCATGCGCTGAATTGAGTTACGTCTCTATCCCGAGCGCGCAAATTGGCGGCGACATGCTCGGTTACATGCAGCTCGACCCTGATCATATTGCTTTCTACTTGATTGATGTTGCAGGACATGGCGTTTCATCCGCTCTCATGTCTTTTTCTGTGCAGCAGAGCTTGTCGGTATTAACGGGCAGCGCTTCGGTTGTTATGCGACAAGGCCCTCGTGGAAGTGAGATTGCCGCGCCGGAAGAGGTGGTCGAAAAACTGAATCAAATCTATATGAGTGGTGAAACGAGCGTGCTCTATTTCACCATGATTTATGCAGTGTTAAATACACAAACTGGCCTGATGTCCTACTGCTGCGCTGGCCATCCCCCTTTGGTCTGGTATCACGGCAGTAACGGGCAGGCCGAGTTAATTGGCCATGATAATTTTGTGGTTGGCGCATTTGATGATGTGGATTATCAATCTTCCATTATCCAGTTGGAGCCAGGCGACAAAGTGTGGTTTTACTCAGACGGAATTACGGAAGCAGATAATGGCTCAGAACAATTCTCAGAGGATGGTTTACGCGACACGATCGAAAAATTGAACCGCTACCCAACTCAACAGCAAACTGAAATGGCGGTGAGATCGGTTCAAGAATGGCGCAACAAAGAGTGTTTCGATGACGACGTCAGTGTGTTAGTGGCGGAGTGGAAAGGGTTTATTGAAGGAGAAAATCAATGCGATATGAGATTAGTGAAAAAGGAAACTGCACAATTCTTCAAATAAATGAAGAACGCTTTGACGCCAAGTTAGCGCCTCAGTTTCGTGCTCAAATCGAAAGTGTTATGAATGAACTCAGCCCTCACTTGGTGCTTGATATTGGTGCGGTGAAGTTCATGGATAGCAGTGGCCTAGGTGCGGTTATGGGGGTATACAAACTACTGAGAGACAAAAAAATCAGTGTTGCTAGCCCGCAAAAGCCAGTGCAAGACTTGTTTAAATTAACTCGCATGGATCGATTGATTAAAACCTACGATAGCGTTGATGCTGCGCTCACAACCGCGGTTTAGGAGGGGTTATGAAAGGGATGATTCTTGCCGCAGGCAAAGGAACTCGAGTAAGACCGATTACTCAATCGATTCCTAAACCAATGATTCCAATTCTAGGGAAACCGGTAATGGAATCGATGATTGAGCTCTTTGCCCAACACAACATTAGCAAAATCATGATCAATACCAGCCATCTTGCAGAAGTCATTGAAGGTTATTTTGGTGACGGACACCACTTTGGTGTGCAGCTTTCATATTCGTATGAAGGGGAGTTAATCGAAGGGGAATACCAAAGTAAGGCGCTTGGCTCTGCTGGCGGAATGAAAAAAATCCAAGAGTTTTCTGGTTTTTTTGATGAAACCTTTGTTGTTGTCTGCGGTGATGCTTGGATTGATCTTGACTTAAATGAAGCGGTAAAAAAACACAAAAAACGTGGTGGCATTGCAACGATCATCAGCAAAAATGTACTCGATGATGAAGTGGAAAAATATGGCGTTGTGGTGACAGATAGCCGCGGTCAAGTGACCAGTTTCCAAGAGAAACCGCGTAAAGAAGAAGCCCTTTCTAATCAGATCAATACCGGTATCTATATTTTTGAACCGGCAATATTTGACTACATCCCTAATGGAGAAGAGTTTGATATTGGTAGTGATTTATTCCCGTTGTTGGTTGAGCAACATGTCCCTTTCTACTCTGTAGATATGCCTTTCCAATGGCTAGATGTGGGGAACATCAGCGATATTTGGGGAGTAACTCGCGACATCCTAAATGGCAAAGTGCCTGGCTATCGTATCCCTGGAACGCAAGTTAAAGCGGGAATATGGGTTGGTATTAACACGGTTGTCGATTTGGATAAATGCAATATTGTCCCTCCAGCAGTCATTGGTAGTGGCTGCAAAATTGATGACGATGCCAATATTACCGGCCCGGCTTTGATTGGTGCCAACTGCATTTTAGAGAAGGGATGTCAGGTCCAAGAATCACTCATTTTCGACAATATTCATGTGCACCCAAATACGGTTGTTAATCAGCAAACGATTTTTGGTAACTACTGCATTGGCCATGATGGTCGACCTTGCGACGATTTACAGTGGAATCATTTGCGCTCGAGTCCGAAAGATCGAGTATCGGACGCATTGAAATCGATTTAGTGATTACAAAGGAGAAAGAGATGACCAATAGCCACAGCAGGCATTTTGGTAATACTTACTTGAGCTCTTTGGATGCATCGCGTGATGCATCTGAAGACCTGCAGCATTTTTGCTCTCTTGTTGGTATATCAAACGAACTTGCCGCTCAACTAGAGTTGTGTGTGGTGGAAATTGTGAACAACGCATTTATTCATGCTTATAACGAGCAAGAAGGCCAGCCGATTGAATTGCAGTGTGAAATTCAAACCGATTCTAGTCAGTCAGTGTTACTGATGGCAGTGTCTGATTATGGCTGCGTAATGTCGCAGCAAGAGTTTGAAAATAAGCTTGCCACCACATTTATCGAGCCAGATCCAGAAGACGACGCCACATGGGCGACTTCGGGGCGAGGTTTTATCATTGTTTCCAGCCTAATGGATACAGTGAAATTGAGTACACAACACACGAAAAATACCTTTTTAATGGTGAAAGCGTTAGAGGAACAAGCGCTGACCGTGTAACTCGGCATTAACCTGCGAACACTGAATTGGATAGGGAGTATCTAGATGGATCACTATTTTAAGCACTTTGAACATCGCGTTCCACCAGAGCCCGTGCCTCATAGTATCCCTCGCGAGCTGTTGTACCAATATCTAGCAACATGCAACTTGACGCTTGGCATGTGGTATTTATGGTGGCGCTGGAGTTTTGCATTGAACTACGATGCGTTGTGGTTTTCATTGCCGCTTGCATTCGCGGAGTCTTGTGCGTTTATTGGTTCGATTCTTTTCACTTACAATCTTTGGAAAGTGAAAGATGAGCCGAGCAGGGAAGCGCCATTTAAAATTGCCGAGTGTGTCAGAGACACTGAGGAAAATAGACCGATCAGTGTTGATATTTTTTTCCCTAGTTATGATGAAGAGCCGGAACTGGTTAAGCTCAGCATATTGGATGCGCAAAAGGTTCGTTATCCGCATCCTATCGATATAAATATCTATATTCTTGACGATGGTAATCGTCCTGAAATGAAGACAATGGCCGACAGCATGGGAGTTGGCTATATTACCCGGGAGGGTAATATTGGCTTTAAAGCGGGTAACTTACGTAACGCAATGGAGCAAACCTATGGCGATTTTGTGGTCATTTGTGATGCAGACACGCGCCCATTTCCGACCATTTTAGAAAACACGTTGGGTTATTTTCGTGATCCAAATGTGGCGTGGGTGCAAACGCCGCAGTGGTTTTTTGACCTGCCTGAAGGAGAGCGCTTACCAAAGTTTTTGCAGCGTAAAATGGGTAAGTGGGCTTCCTATTTTGGCGCTGGCTTTGAAAAGCTCTACGGGCCCGTCACGTTGGGAGAAGATCCTTTCGTGAATGATCCACAAATGTTTTACGACGTTATTCAACGTCGAAGAAACTGGGCGAATGCTGCTTTCTGTTGTGGCGCAGGGTCAATCCACCGTCGTGAAGCGGTGATGGAAGCCGCGCTAAGGGCGTACGCAGAGCAAATCACCAACGAACAAGATCAAGTTGAACGCCAAATTCGCCGTCTGACGAAAGAGCGCGAAGTCGATCAAGACATCTCCGATAACCTGCGTAATGAAATTCTGTTTGATACTGAATTTACACCGTACAAATTTCACGTATCGGAAGATCTTTACACTTCGATTGTATTGCACTCAGATCAAGAACGTCAGTGGCGTTCTGTGATGCATCCTCGTGTCGAAAGCAAGATGCTCTCCCCTCAAGATTTGCAAACTTGGACGGTACAACGCTTTAAATATTCAGGCGGTTCCATTGACATCTTTATGAACGATAATCCGGTGTTTCGAAAAGGTCTCAATCTAAAGCAAAAGCTGATGTATGGCGCGAGTTTCTGGTCGAACCTTTCGGCGATCTGGAACATTATTTTCTTGGCATGCCCAATCATCTATTTCCTTACCTCGATTGCGCCAGTCAGTGCGTATGATGTTACGTTTTACATGCACTTCTTACCATTTGTTCTGACGGCGGAATTGGCCATGATGGTAGGTACGTGGGGCGTTGCTGGCTACAAGGGTAAGACCAACTTTCTCTCATTTTTTCCCGTCAATTTACGCGCGCTTTGGACCGTGCTACGAGGTCGGAAAATTACTTTTCCTACTACACCAAAAGAGCGACAAACCGGAAATTTCTTTAAATTAGTTTTGCCACAAAGTATGGTTTTTTTCCTTAGTTTATTCGCATTAACGTTTGCTTGGACTGGCTACACGACAGGCATGTGGGGAAGCTACTCCTTTGGCGGCTTAGTGTTAAATACGTTTTGGATTATTAACAACATGATGGCGATGTGGGGTGTGATGGCTGCTGCATTTTGGACACCACCGAGTACCGATGAAGATCAGCACGCGGCGACGAATTCAGAGGAGTTGAAATATGAAGTTTAAACAAGCGCTAGTGAATGCCCGTCACCACATTGTGTTTATTTTAGGTCTGACGACGGCATTGGTGATTGCATTTAGCATTGAGACACGCCAAGACGGTCAAGTGCTCGGCAACATTACGTTCGAAGTGAATGAAGATATTCCGTTAAAGCAAAATCGCGTTTTGACCACACAAGAATATGAGTGGGCCAGTATCGCGTGGCAATATTTTGAGAACAATTACCAAGAAAACACCGGATTGGTGAACTCTGTGGATGGCTATCCATCAACGACCATGTGGGATACTGCGTCTTATTTGATGGGGCTTATTGCCGCAGAAAAACTCAATGTGATCACGACAGAAATGTTTAGTATGCGCATGGAAAAAGCGCTAGTCACGTTATCACGCCTGCCATTGGTTAACGGTAAATTGCCCAATAAAGCTTATAACACTCAGACTCTTGAGATGGTGGATTATGAAAATAATCCGCAAGAGAATGGTATTGGTTGGTCGGCGATTGATATCGGCCGCATTCTAGTGCCAATGAATATCGTGATTTGGCAATACCCTCAGTTCAATAAGCAAGTGAACGATGTATTAAACCACTGGAGTGTCAGCGATATGCTGATTGACGGTTATCTATTTGGTGCTCGTCCGGCCGCGAAAGATGGCAGTATGGAGTTAGTGCAAGAAGGCCGAATTGGCTATGAAGAATACGCGTCGAAATCTCTCGCTTTGATGGGGCGGGATGTTTTCAATTCAATGAAATATATTGATTTTCTACAGATGGTTGATGTGTACGGAATAGATATTCCGACCGATAAACGTGACCCAGCTGAGTTTCATGCTCATAACTACGTAGTGAGTGAATCCTACATTCTCGACGGGATTGAGTTTGGTGCCGATAGCGTATCAAAAATTTTCGCTCACCGAATCTATCAAGCGCAGAAGCGTCGCTATGATGAGACTGGCATTGTGACCGCAGTCAGTGAAGATAACGTCGATCAGGCGCCATATTTTGTTTACAACACGGTTTTTTCTAACGGCAAAACATGGAATGCCATTTCAGATGACGGTAAAGATCAAGCTCACCTAAAAACACTATCAACGAAGGCCGCTTTTGGTTGGTACGCACTGTATGAATCAGATTATACAGATTTACTGATCAACGAAGCTGGCGCGCTCTATTCAAATAAAAAAGGCTGGTATTCAGGCCGCTATGAAATCGATGGACGAACCAATAAAGCCATTACCGCTAACACCAACGGAATCGTGTTGGAGTCTTTGGCTTATATAGAAAATGGCCCATTGCTAACCATAGGCGAGAAATAATAAGTAGAAGGAAGAGTGTATGCGTGGTATCTGCATCGGTTTAGTAACGTTGGCTTTGATTGGTTGCGGTAATAAGTACAACCAATTTTCTGATGACATCGTGGAGAGAAAATCTCATTGGGATATTCCTAAACCTCGCCATGGCGAACTTACAGAGCAAGAAATGGATATGGCTCGAATTGCCTGGAAGTATTTTGAGAATAATTACCAAGAAAACACTGGTCTGGTTAATGCGGTGAACAATTACCCTTCAGTGACATGGTGGGATGCTTCTTCGTATCTTGCGGGAATGGTCAGTGCTTATGAACTAGGTATTATCAAAAAAGAAGAGATGGACTCGAGATTAACTCGTTTCCTTGCCACGCTGAATAATCTTGATCTTTTCCGTGGTGAGCTACCTAATAAAGCGTACAACACACAAACTGCCGCTAAAGTGGATTATGGTAATCAACCGGGTGAAATTGGTTACTCAGCACTGGACTTAGGCCGTCTGATGATTTGGCTGCACATTGTGAAGCATCGTTATCCTGAATTCGCCACCAGTATTGATTCTGTCGTACTAAGATGGAATTTTTGCAATATTATTGACGAAAATGGCACTATGTTTGGAGCATTGCTTGAACCTGGAAAAGATGTTCAGTATCTCCAAGAAGGACGTTTAGGTTATGAAGAGTATGCCGCGAAGGGCTTCCAGCTATGGGGCTTCAATGTTGAGCAATCTCTGCTAGCTGAACCGTACTCAACCATCAATTTATTTGGATACGACGTACCGTACGACACCAGAGACCCGCGAAAACTCAAAGCTCATAGTTACGTTGTAACGGAGAGCTATGTGTTAGATGGCATTGAACTTGGATGGGATACGGTCGATGACCGTTCAGAGCATGACAATTCCTATTCTCATCAATGGATGGCAGAGTTTGCCTTGCAGATCTATCGTGTTCAAGAAGAGCGCTATAAACAAACCGGTATCATTACCGCTCGCACAGAGCACCAGCTTGCTGGAGCGCCTTATTTCGTTTACGACACTATCTATACCGATGGCTTTGCTTGGAACACCATTTCAGAGGTGGGAGATTTCCTTCCGCAGTTCTCCGCCGTAGCGATTAAAGGCGCGATGGGAATGTGGGTTCTATGGGACACCGAATACACCGATTTACTTTTTGACCACGTATCGACGGCCTATGATCGCGAGAAAGGCTTTTATGAAGGGATATTTGAAAATGGCAAAGGGTTGATCAATACCTTTACGTCGAATAACAACGGCATCACGCTAGAAATATTGCTGTATAAAAAACAGGGCAAACTTCTTAAATATAAAGATGATGTCGCTCCGAGCTTATGGGAGAGGGCGCTAGAGTCTCCATTTGGTTACGAAGGTCAATGCCTACCGCGTAAGAAAATAGAGCCTGTACAGTAGCGAGGCGCTCAATGCTAAAGAATGTCGTGGTATTAGCGTTAATCCTCTGTTTATCAGCGTGTGGTGTTATTTATCAAAGCGTAAACGATGGATTTACCGCCCTTAATCATTCGCAAATGGTACGTCAAGGTCGTCACGGTGACTTGACCGAAGAAGAGCTGGCATGGGCAGCGACAGCGTGGAAATACATTAAGAATAATACCCAACTCTCAACCGGTTTAGTCAATAGTCTTGATAACTACCCGACGACGAATATGTCAGGCGTAGCCGATTACCTCATTGCGCTATTAGCGGCGAAAGAGTTTGGTTTTATTACCAACAAAGAGTATGACGAACGGCTCTCGTTAGTGCTGAGCTTTCTCAATAAAATGCCACTTAGTCAAGGGCAAATCCCGAACAAGGTCTACAGCACTCAACATGGTCAAATGGTGAATTACGGTAATCAACCGCAAGATATTGGTTGGTCATCGTTAGATGTTGGCCGGATATTAATTGTGTTGGCGATAGTGAAGCGCCACTCGCCTGAATTTTCAGAGTACATTGATAAAGCGGTATTGCGTTGGAACTTCTGTGAGCTTATCAGTGCAGATGGGGAATTGTATGGTGCGGTGGTTAACGACGGTCAGGTTCATCGCTACAAAGAGGGACGCTTAGGCGTTGAAGAATATACTTCTTATGGTTACGTTGATTGGCATATTGTGCCTAAAAAAGCGATCAATATTGAACCTTACGATGTGGCAACGATTTATGGTGTGGATCTGATTTTTGATGGCCGTGACCCGCGCATTTTCAACGTACTTCGACCTGTTTATAGCACGCCATATTTATGGATGGGACTAGAGTTTAATTGGGATGATATCGGTGACGATAGCTCTAGTGATGCCACACATACTAACCAAACTCTTTCCGCTATGGCGGATGCGGTTTATTTGGTGCAAGAACGACGTTGGGAAAATGAACGTATTTATACTGCTCGCGGTGAACATGTCGTCTCGGGTGAGCCTTACTTTGTTTACGATGCAATATATGGGCTAGGTACTCCGTGGATCACGCTCGCGGAAGATGGGTCTTCTCATGACCAGCTCGCATTGGTATCAACGCGTATTACCTTTCAAATGTGGGCTCTGTGGAAAACAGAGTATACCGAGCGATTAATGACGTTAGTGAAAGAGCTGTATGACCCACAAAGAGGCTGGTACGAAGGTCGCTTTGAACTCACCAGTGCCTATGAAAAAAGCTTAAGTTTAAAAACTAATGCAGGGGTGTTAGAGGCCTTACTTTATAAGCAACGTGGTAAATTGTACCAGCGTAGCAGTGATAAAGAGTATCGGGATGTGAAGTTTAATTCGCGATTTGATCACCCTGGCAACTGTTTAGTTGAGACATTTCGATGAAAAAACTAATTTTATTATGGTTACTGCTTTATCTCCCCTCTGGCTGGGTATTTGGTCAGGAAACCCTGCATAAATCGGTGATTAATACGCTGGTCACTCCAACATTATTGTTGGGACAAGCGCGTTATGCGCAAGCGGCGGAGAGTTTTCATCAACAAAGCAATATTATGCTAACGCTTGAACGTAAACTCGGAGCAAAAGCGATGTGGCAAGCTGCAGGATTGGCGGAAGGGTTAGCGGCTATCGCAGCAGAGAAAAATCGTGATGCAATCGCCTATGAATATTGGGCGAATAGCGTTCGCTACTTTTTAATGTCGGGTGCAAATTGGGAGCAATTGCAAAGTAAGCTACATCAAGAGTTTGAGCAGTCGAGCACTCGGTTACAGGTCAACATGGCGCCTGGTGATACCGGGTCATCCATTGATAATACCTGGCTAGAGTTGTTTTCTTTGGTGGAGGTTTGGCAAGACAAGCTTGGGTATTTTTCTTATCGCTCCCCATCTTCTGATCTGGCAAATCAAGTGGAGCAACAAACTCAAATTTATACGCAAGGCTCCACGGATAGTGGCGCTAAAGGATCGCAATTACGTCAATATGTGCCAAATCAGCCATTGCAGCTTAATGAGGCGTTTAAAGAAAAACAGGCATTCAGTCCAGAACAAAATACAGCAGCACCAGCAAAGAAAAATGCCACTCCTGTGACGGCGCGCAGTGTGCCTGTTGTGGCGACAAACCGCCACCAGCAAATGGAGAAACAGCTAAAAACACCCCCTGCCAAAGCACTACCACAAGCCATGCAAGATAATACCCAGACATCGGTCACATCCCAAACGACTTTGGTACAAGATCAAGTGGTCATTGCCACGCCCATCGTTGTTGATGGTGAGATAATAGAGCAAGACCACGCCAACTTAGGCAATAAGCAAGTGACTCACCCAGATATACAAACTGAGAGTGAAGATAAACTGATATCAAGGGGGATAATTGGGTCAGAGAGTAGCCAAGGTGTTGAGGCGAGTCAGCGTCGAAGTTTTGCGCCAAATCCAGAGTAACAACGGTCAATTTAGCGGCTTTGTCGCGTGCAAAGATTGCGTTTTGCATTACGCTTATTAAATACAAAAAGTAATCGGCAGTGTGAGTTCATGTTTAAATTTACCAGTATCATGTTGTTGTGCGTGCTCATTGTGCCGTTGAGTGTTCATGCCCAATCTTTTCAAGACGATCTGACCAATCTAGATAGCAGTAAATGGTGGGTAGCAGATGGTTGGGAGAATGGTTTTCCATTTCTAAATCGATGGGAAAGCAAAGCCGTTTCATTTAATAACCGTGGAATGAGCATCGCGTTAAAATCGGATAAAACGCTTGATGAACAAGGCCAGCGCACGTTTTATTCCGGCGAACTCCGCAGCCACGATTACTACGCTTATGGCTGCTATGAAATTGACATGAAGCCGATTCAGGCACCAGGGGTGGTAACTTCGTTTTTCTTGTTTGCAGGACCATATGATAAGCCTGAGGATGGCAGTGGCCTGCATAATGAAATAGACATCGAATTTTTAGGTTCCAATACCAATATGGTGCAACTCAATTTTTGGACCGATGATGACGATTACGCGAATACCCATGAAACACTGATTTTTTTAGATTTTGACGCATCCCAAGCGTTTCATCGTTACGGTATTTATTGGGGTAAAGAGTATTTAGAATGGTTTATTGATGGTAAATCAGTATTCAAGGTCAAGAACAATAAATTTGATCCACTGCCCAATGCAGATCATTCCAAATTGCGCGTCATGGCTAATGTATGGGCAACCAACCCTGAAATATCAAATTGGGCAGGTGTGTTTAAACAAGATCAAAAAGCGCGCTATAAGGCGAAGTACCGTAATTTTTCTTATCAACAAGATACAAATTGCGAGCCCTAAGTTCACTGATGCGCAATCGTCAGTGTTCGTCTGGAACGGCCAGTCGCTTAGATGCCGACATTTACTTGATGCCGACAGCTTCTTAGATATCAACAGCTACTTAGATAGCAATCCTATCGCTGTCCTGAGGGGGTGACGTTAATTTCAAACCGTCATTCAGCAAGGAAAGTTAGTCAATTAACTTGTATTCAATTACATGCATACTACCTTTTAAAGACAACTTATAAATACATAACGTCAGTCTAAGGTAACAGTATGGATACATCATTAGCGCATGCGCTTGATCTTATGCATCAAGCAAGCGTAGATTTCGATCTTACCGATAACTCACATCAAACTCGTTTGCTCAATCTCGCAGATAACCTTCTAGATCTTGAAGATCTACAGCTCCGCCATCTGAAACAACTCTCTGAAACTCATCAGGCGCCGCTAGAGTTTCAACTCGCTCTCAAGTTGGTTGAATCTCGCCAAAAAATTCTATCACTGACCCAGCCAGTTAAAGTGGGCGCGGTGTTTGCGATGTGGGGTGAACATAACCGTTTGCAACCCAAGAGCAGCAACAACCCTAACGGGGAAGATTCACTACGCATAAAAATACGTCAGCTGCAATGGGCAACCAAAGGCTCACAAGTCGAGTGGCAGTTGTATGCCGTTGATGATGGCTGTCCTCACGATAGTGCGCACATTGCGAAACGCATTACCCATCAGCAGCCAAGAGAGGTCAATGAGCAGGTTAAAGTCTTGCAACTTTCAATGGCGATACCGAGTAAATCAGGGCCACTTAATGGATTAGATAGCGTCAATGATTCACGTAAAGGAGGAGCCATCATTTTGGGCTGTGATTATGCACTCTCCGCTGGCGTTGATGGCGTCGTCTACACTGACGCTGATAATTCAGTGCATCTTGGTCAACTAGGGCTGATTCTAGATCCATACATCAATCAATCGAAGCAAGTGGTGTTAGGCAATCGTAAACATAGAGACTCCATTTTGGTGAAACAAGAGGAGCGCTGGGGGGTAGGGATCAAAACACTGCGTCATATGCAGCGTATGATTGGTGCGCAGATTTTTGATCAAGGAATAAAAGATACCCAAGCGGCGTTTAAATTTTATAGTCGTCCAGTGTTAGAAAAAATCTTACAAAAACCGACGGTCTATGACTTCTCATTTGATACCGATTGGATTTTCGCTGCGATGGAAATGAACCAACCTATCACCACAGTACCTTTTGCATTTATTGATTCGGCAGCTGAATCAGCGTCAATTGTGCAAGGTCCGATGACGACGTGGTATGTACTGTTAGATGGCTTAGTCAAGGCTGCAAAAGCACGTAAAGCGGCCTATAGCGAAGATATGGCAGATGTGTTCATCAAAGAAATCGATTCACATAAAGATTTGGAGCTGCTCATTGATGTGCTACCGCCGGAGTTAGCTGTTGCTTCCGATGCAGATTTAGGTAAACCAGAGGTAATGTCTCCGCAATCAGTACGCAACTGGATTATCGCAGCTAAGTCACTGCATGCGCAGGGGGCTTAGTGTTGGCGCGCAGAGTGCGCTGGGGATAAGTTCACTTGCGCTTATCAAAAAAATCGGTTGATCTTAGGATCAACCGATTACTTATGGTGAAACAGTTTAATGTCATTAATGAGGCTCTCTTTTGTCCTGTGTTTCTATATTGAGAGAGGCTGCGTAGATCATTTCAAGTTCTTCTTGAGTAACAATATCTGAGATCCGCCGCTGTTGCTTACTCTCCTCTAAATAAGCGATAAGTTGCTGTCTTTCTCCGACAGAAAGCAAATCTATCGTTTGATACATCATTCTTTTTGCTTCTTTATCCATATAAACCTCCCTAGTTCATCCTGTTGAGGATAGGGGCTAGGTTTTGTACATCACATTCTATTATTTAATGTCGATAACGAGAATGCTGCTGGTGGCGCAACAGTGAAACCATGTTGCTTACCTGTTGTGATCCAGTTGTGCCAATTGGGTGGCAAATCGAGCGTCGCTAATTCGGATACAATGCGTCTGATCTGATTGGTATCGGATTGATTTGAGTCATGGCTATAGGCATGCAAAAACTGAATTTTCGCCTCACAAGAGTGTGGAAATTGTTGCACAAATGCTTGGCTCAATAGGCGTTCGTCTTTTGCTTGGTAGTGCTCTGGTGCCCTGGCATTTATTTGGAAGGGGTTTTGTGATTGTCCTAACGGTTGCATATTCGCCCCCCGAGCTTTGAGTACATTAACCAGAGAAGCATGAATTTCATGCTCACCAAACAATTCGAGTGCGGGCAAAAACTCCATCAATAATATCGGAGGGCATTCGAATAACTCATCATAGAAGCTTGCCATCGCTTGCATGAGCTTTTTATGGCCAAGGCTGTCATTATTTTCATCAATCAAAATATGACACTGGAACAGATGGTGTAAGGCCAACAGTTGCTGTGCGCGTTTTTGGGTCAGTTTTCGTCCAGCCAGTTGGACAAATTTATTCGCGTGTTGCAATACATCCGTTTTAGCACTGGTGCTCTCGGTCAACTGGTAAACATTTTCTAGAGATTGAAAATGCTGTACGACACTCTTTAACCAATTGATATCGGCTAAAGACATATGTTTTGCGTATATCTGGCCTATTTTTAACAGTTGATTACGCTTGTTTGCCACCGCGGTCAAATGACTTGCTCTGGAGGCTCGCTCACCAATGCTGGGTGTTAGCTCAAACGCTTTGTTGGCCCATTGTGCGGCATTGCTGGCTTGATTTGATTCTGCATAAAGTAGAGAAAGAGTGTCCATTACTCGGATCGAAAGCGGATTCTCAGTTAAAAATGAATGGAGCTCTTCAATCGCTTGCTGGGTGTTATTGTCGCGATGCAGCAGGTGGGCGATGGCACACATTTTAGAGGCGTGGCACTGAGTAGATGAAATGGTAATGTAAGCGTCAATCAGTCCCCACTTGTTTTTACTCATCCAATGTTCAAGTAAATAAGCCTCAAGGCTGATATTAAAGCCTGAGCGGTTAATCATCTCAAACAAGTTACTCGCCGATAGTGTTTCTCCGGCAATGATGGCTTGGCCTATTTGTGCCAGCTTTTGGGTTTCTCTATGAATGACACTGAGTTTTTCTGCCAAAGAAGTATTGCTAAGAGGTTTAGTGACAAAGTGACGGACTTTGCCAGAAAGGGCGGTCAGAACGGTTTCTTGTCTCGCATCGCCAGATATCATCAATACGCCAGTGGTATCACTAATTAAGCGATTACGATAAAGCAACATAGCCAATTCGTATCCGGTAAGATGTTGCTCTAAGTGATAATCGAGAATCAACACATCAAACTGATGCGTTTCGATGGCTTTGATTGCATTTTGGTAGCGTTCTACCGTGATGATCTGCTCGTGATTGACCCCAAGAGCGACGAGTTGCTGCTTAATTAAGAGCAGAGCGGTGCTGGAGTCATCGACGATGAGCACGCGCATATCTTTTAAAAAGCTGGTATTAACCTTTCTCAAGAGTGCCTCCCAAGCTAAGCATTGTTATAGGTATCCTTCCCTATATTACAGGTTAGTCTACGAGTTTCATATTTGCCATACACTTACATTTTAAATGGTTAGATAACATGCGTATTGGTTTTGTTTACTGATGGCCATTGAAACCATAAAGAGCACTCTAGGTGCTCTTTATGGTTGATCAATCAAACCAGTCTTAATGGCCAAGAATTGCAATGTTAATGAGCAATGTTCATTGTGAGCTGTAAATCCAATTTGAGTGGCGACAGTTTATCCTTTAGTAAGCGCTTTGCTTTTTCGACTTCAGCTAACTCAAGATGCTTATTGTTACTGTGAACATCAATATTTACCCAAAGTTCTTGGCCCACTTTAGCCACACCAGCTAACTCAATGTGCTGTGAAAATTGTTTATCGACATTGTTGACTTCAATATCTACTGCGTTATGAATTGCGTCACTTGGTGTCATTAATAACAGCTCTTTCATTGCTTGTTTTAGCATCTCATATGGCACTTTAATAAAGTAAAATGACATCAGGATCATCATCATTGGATCGGCGTAAACGTTAAGGTGCGCATAGGGTGTTAGTGTCAATAAAAACGCCACTACAAAGCCAAGAGTTACAGCAACACTTAATAAGGTATCCATTTGCCATTGTTTGGTCTCGGCATGGATCAAACCAGAAGAAAAGCGTTTTGATTTGTTGGCGATATACCACCAGCCATAACCACAACCAATTACATTGATCACACCAAACAGCGCAGCAATAGAGGCATTGACCTCACGGCCACCGGTGATTAGTGACATGACCGCCGAATAGAGTGAGTAGCCAACGATGGCAAGAATCACCAAGCCCTTAATGGCAATAACGATCGGTTCAATCACGGCTTTACCAAATTGGAATTCGCCTTGTGATGGGCGGCTGATATAACGAGATGCAGCGAGTGACAATAATGTTAGCAGTAGGCTAACCAAAGAGTAGACGCCATCAAAGACAATAACCAAAGAACCCATGATAAGGCCAAGCACGAGTCCGCTTGCTGCAAACCCTGATGCGAGAAGGGCTGAGAAAGTTAAGATTCGCTTTTCATTTAAGCTTGTTTGGGCACACATGGTTGAAATTCTCCTTAGAACGTCCTTCTATTCTTGAGATTTTCCGCCATTTTTACAAATGCATTGTCGGTGTCTTAGAGGGGGATATGAACAAATTTTTATTAAACCACATAAAAACAATATCTTAAGTTAAAATGTTGGTGTCAAAATAATTGTCGGTGGGTGATTTTTGATCTTTTGTGACGATTAAAAATGTCAATCGATGATTCTTTGTTCGGGGTGTAGCTAGAAATCAAATAGATATTCATTGAGCTTATCGGCTATCCATGTCATTCCAGGATGTTCTTTCATACTGACTAAAGAAAACATGCAATAGTCTTCTTGAGTTAGGCCATAGGTGTGTTTGATCACGGCAAGCTCTTGGCTACGTAGATGATGACGGATGAGCGGTTCGGGTAAGACCCCCCAAGCCCCTTCGGTTAGAATTGAGTTGAGAATATAGTCAAAGCTAGAAAAACCGATGTGTTGCAGTGATAGCGGCTGCAGCTCAGGGTTGTCTTTTTCGTTAAGGTAAACCATCACCGCTTGCATGCTGTTACGTAGTTCACCATCGGAAACGCGGCGTAACTTACTCAGAGGGTGGGTGGCATTGCATACCGACATCATACGAATTTTGCCAAGTGGTTGAGAGGTGATGTGCGGATCGTTAATGCGTTCGTAATCGACACCAAAGGCGAAATCGACTTGTCCGGTCACCACTAAATTGGCCAAATCGCCAGAGGAGGCTAAAACCATGTTGAATGAGGTGGCTGGAAAGCGTTTATTAAGGCGATGGGCAAGGTCTTGCCAAAGTTCATCGGGAAGTGAGTCATCACGAGCAATCCATACTTCCGCGTTAAATTCTCCGCTGGCCTGAACACAAGTTTGGCGAATACGAGATTCTGTCACTAATAAATTCTGGCAATCTTTGTAGATTGCCTTGCCTGCTTCTGACAAGAAAAGATGGTTGCCTGAACGGATAAATAATGCCGTATCTAGCTCTTTCTCAAGTGCTTTTATCGACATGCTGAGTTTGGTTCGATTGCAATCTAATTGTCGCGCCGCTTCCGAGACAGACCCCGTATCGGCCACGCTACAAAACGCTTCGATTTGCGATAAGTTCATATGCGTCGCTTTTCTTCAATTTGGTACGTCATGGTAAATTAATTTGCGCCAAATGTCTGTTTCCACTTAAAAAGGGGTGGCGTATAATAAGGAATACACTTACCTTTGCGGTGAAAGCAGTTTAAAGGAGACCACAATGGCGATCAATTGGGATGAATGTGCGAGCACGTGGGACAGCGATACAGCAGCAATGACTTATGCTGAGAGTGCATTTTCTTCTCTAATTAAGACGGTAGATTTGACCAACAAACATGTATTGGATTTTGGTTGCGGCACAGGGTTGCTGACGCAGAAAATGTCACCGTCGGTTAAAGATATTGTAGCGCTCGATGGCTCAGAAGGCATGATCGAGCAGTTGGACAAAAAAGCACTGGATAACGTAGAGCCTGTGGTCGATATGCTTACCCGCGGGTTAGTTGCTATGCACCCTGCGTTTCGTAACCAATTTGACTTAGTTGTGGCTTCATCGGTTTGTGGATTAATTCCCAACTACTCAGATGTTTCTGACATTATATACAGCTTGCTGGAAAAAGGAGGCCAATTCGTTCAATGGGATTGGTTAGCGAGCGATGAAAGCGAGTCTCAAGCGATGACTGAGGCGCGAGCTGAGCGTGTATTGTCAGGGGTGGGTTTTAGTGATGTGCAAACATCAGTGCCGTTTGAAGTGGTTACGGAAGAAGGCACGTTTAAAGTGCTAATGGCTATCGCGACCAAATAGCAATGCTGCCACCATTAAGTAACGATTGGCGATAAACACTATTTCAACGTGCTGATCGCCAAATCTGCTCAATCTCTTTAAGAATGTCTGGGTTAGCAATTGCGCCCAGATTGTCTATTTTTACGCCACACAATAATTGCTTAACCGCCAACTCAACCAGTTTGCCCGACTTGGTTTTTGGCATCTCACTGAGTGGTAAAATGTACTTGGGAACATGCCTTGGCGAGCATTGTATTTTCAACGTTGTTTTGATCCGCTCGCGCAGTGAAGTATCTAACTTTGTACCTTTAGTAAGCTGCACAAATAACACAATCATTTCATCAGACTCAACTTGATATCCTACTGCTAGAGAGTCCATTATCTCTGCCAATGTGTTCACTTGACGGTAAATCTCGCCGGTGCCAATACGCACTCCTGCAGGGTTTAATGTCGCATCACTTCGTCCATAAAACACCATTCCGCCATGGGGTGTCGCCTGCACATCATCACCATGGTGCCACACGCTATTAAAACGTTGCCAATAGGCATGGTGATAACGTTCTCCATCATCGAGCCAAAAGCCAATAGGTTGATTGGGAAAGCTATTGCAGCAGACTAACTCACCTCTTTGATCCACAATGCGCTCGGCTTGTGCGTTAAATACTGCCACATCCATGCCGAGCGCTGCACCTTGGCATTCACCGCGATAGACGGGAGAAATGGGATTACCGAGAACGAAGCAGCCACAAATATCCGTGCCACCGGAAATGGAAGCTAAGTGGATATCTGTTTTGATCTGTTGGTAGACGTAATCAAACTGCTCTGGATAGAGTACCGATCCTGTTGAACACAGTGTTTTCAATGCAGGCCATTGACTGATGCGTTTAGGAGACACTCCAATTTTAGCGATGTACTCGAGATATTTGGCCGAAGTGCCAAACAAAGAGACCTGCTCGCGCGCGGCCAGTTGCCATAAACGCTCCGGATCTGGGTAAGTCGGGCTGCCATCATAAATCACCAAAGTGGCACCACTTGCCAGTGTAGAGACATGCCAATTCCACATCATCCATCCGCAAGTGGTGTAATAGAATACCCGCTCACCAGGTTGAATATCACAGTGCAGTTGATGCTCTTTCAAATGATTAAGTAACGTGCCGCCGACATTATGCACAATACATTTGGGTTTACCTGTTGTGCCGGAGGAATAGAGGATAAATAGGGGATGGTTAAAACTCACCAAGGTGTAGGTGATATCTTTGGCTGAAAAATGCCTGCTCATCTCAGACCAATGAATGAGATTGTATTTGTTTCTATTCTCTCGGCAATTCGAAGGGTGGCTGTGATCTCTATCGATCACGCAAACAGCAGTAAGAGTGGGTAAGGCGCATGCGATGGCTTCATTCTTTTCTAATAGTGGAAAGTGCTTACCAGCAAAGCATGTCTCATCGGCACAAAATAGCACTTTGGGCTGCACTTGCCCAAATCGTTCAATGACACTCTCAACCCCAAAGTCTGGTGAGGTTGAAGTCCAAATTGCACCAATACTCGAAGTCGCAAGCATCGCAATCACCGATTGGGGGCCATAAGGCAAGTAGGCCGCAACCACATCACCTTGTGTCACACCCTGAGCTTGCAGCCACTGTTGAACAATTGACACATGGAGGGAGAGTTGCTGCCATGTGAATGTTGTGCGCTCTCCATCTTCACGTTCAAAGATCATCGCAAGCTTTGTTTCGCAATCTTGATTGTCTTTACTCTTTGGTATGCGCGCTTCACCAGCCAATAGATTTTGCGCGTAGTTGAGTTTGCTATCGGCAAACCAGGTCGTATCGCGGTTTTCCACCACATCTTGCCATTTGGCATCTAGGATTTGGCGTGTCCGCGTTCCTTTAAGCCCTTGTACATGGCAAAACTGCCAAATCGATTGCCAAAATTGCTCGCTGTGAGTGACAGACCAAGCGTGCAGAGAGGGGTAGCAACCGAGGTTTTTGGCTGATGGAAGATCAGATTTTATGGTGTTTAGGTAGTGGGTTAGCAGAGAATTTTCAATTCTTCGTTGACTGGGTTGCCAGCATAAATCGTCGTAAAAATCTGCCATGTCTGTTCGCTCAATCCATCCAAATCCTATTTGAGTATTGAAACAACGCGACAAAAATGCAAATCAGCATCTTACTGAATTAATGAGAAAATAATTTAAGTGTAAATAAAATATTACGCAATGTGGCAGCAAATATCGGTTTCAGTTTGTCGTAATAGCGGCTATTCCATAAACTTTAAAAGGAAGTACGTTTACTCAGGCTATCTCATCGCAATGACAGCGTCAGAGGGGCGAAAAGGATTAACATAGGCATGGTTACAGGGAGAGTGGGTTATGACTCAGTATCACTCAAAAGCCGTAGATGAAACGGGTCGGGTTGCATGGAGTGAGGAAGAAGACGCCATTTGGCATGATTTAATGGCTAGGCAACTTTCGTTGGTTGAAACACATGCATGCCAAGAATATCTAGCAGGCTTAAAACTGCTTAACCTCCCTCGTGATCGTGTCCCTCAATTGTCTGAAATAAATAACGTTTTATTGGATTCTACCGGCTGGCAACTAGAGCCAGTGGCAGCCTTAATTAGTTTTGACCGCTTTTTTGAATTATTGGCGAGGCGTCGATTTCCGGTTGCGACCTTTTTACGTTCACGTGCAGAATTCGACTACTTACAAGAACCCGATTTTTTTCATGAAGTGTTCGGTCATTGCGCCATGCTGACCAACCCCAACTTTGCTCATTTTACCCATGTTTACGGTCAGCTAGGCCAAGCGGCGCAACCGGAGCTAAGAGCATATCTTGCCCGTCTATACTGGTTTACAGTTGAGTTTGGTTTGGTCAAGGAAGGGGAGGCTTTAAAAATTTATGGTGGGGGAATATTATCTTCTCCTGGAGAGACCATTGCTGCATTAGCGCAAAATGATGTCCAGCGAGAAGCATTCAATATTAATCGCGTGCTGCGGACGCCATATCGTATTGACATAATGCAACCAATTTACTTCGTTTTAAGTGATATTGACCAACTCTATCAACTGAGTCAGCTAGATTTAATGGCAGAGGTTGAACGTGCGTCTTTAGATGGCCTCTATCCACCTCTTTTTTTAGCTAAGGAATTTGACCATGTTCAATGAGCTTAACCTGAATGAACAAACACTTGATGAACTGCGTTGCGAAGCGTGTAGTGATGATGCCATTGCGCTCAATTACGATCAGCAGCAAGCGTTATTAGCACTGTTGAATGAGTGGCATATTGAAGAGCGAGATGGTATCCCTCAACTAGAGAAGACATTCAAATTTAACAATTTTCTCTCAGCGTGGTCATTTGCTAATCGTGTCGCGGAAATCGCGGAAGAAGAATTCCATCACCCTGCTATTTTACTTGAGTGGGGTAAGGTTACGGTAACGTGGTGGAGCCATTCAATTAAAGGCCTGCATAAGAATGATTTTATTTGTGCAGCAAAGTGCGATGAAATCACGCCATAGTGGATAAGGCTGTCTTGTCTTCAACAATATCTTAAAGATTTCTATTTGATGCCGATATAGAAGTTAACTCTAATTCTTATCGGACATCGGTGAATGAAAAAAATATTGATGCTCGTCCTTTTGCTGGTCGGTATAAGCCTCGCAGGGGGAGGCTACTATGTGTTCTATTACAAACCTGCGGAAGAAGAGGCGGCACGTTTAGCCGAATTGGCCGCTCAACCCCCGGTGGTCGAAGTGACGCAACAAGCGCCAAGTCAAGCGCCAGAACCGATTGTTGAGCAAACGGATTACTATGTGAACCCGGAAAAGCTCGGTGTACGTGAGATGCCATCTAAAGATGGCTTCATTGAGTCTGAACTTTACCGAGGGGATAAGGTTCATGTGTTGGAGAAAAAACAAGGTTGGGCACGCATCTCACCTTATTATGTCTACAACGAAGGGGAACCAGAGGTCGCGGAATGGATTCCAATGGACGCGTTGCTTGCAGTCCCTCCAACCATAACTCAAGAAGAAAGAGTAAAAACCATTAGCAGTTATGTTGAAGGTTCGGATGATTTCAAATTGCATTTTGATGTATTCATTCAAACGACGGATGATCTGATCCAAGAAGGGATCTGCTTACCTCCTGATTTTGAAGAGTTGAAAGGCTGGGTTCGCTCGGTGAAATATCAAAATGATGTTTATTTTGTTTACTGTGGTGGTTTAAAGCAGGCCAACAAAATCTACCTAAATGTTCAAACAGGTAAGATATTTTATCGTTAGTGTGGTTGTTTTTTTCTGTAATAAGCTTATGATTTAAAGGAGGTTTACATTGTAAATCTCCTTTTTTGTTTTTACTTTTCAAACAGGTATAATGCCCAAGCATTTTTAGCCACTTAGGCTTTCTCACTATAAGGTAGGTAGGATCATGAAGTACGATTGGATTCTGTTTGACGCCGACGAAACCCTGTTTCATTTTGATGCATTTAAAGGTATGCGCTTAATGTTTGAGCGCATGGGCGTTGATTATACTCAAGATGATTTTGCACAGTACCAGCAAATCAATAAACCGCTTTGGGTGGATTACCAAAACGGCACAATTACCGCTGATGATATTAAGCACATTCGTTTTAAAGGTTATGCCGAGCAATTTAATACCACGACAGCAGCGTTAAACAGTGCTTTCTTGGATGCGATGGCCGACATATGCAGTATGATTCCACAAGCGAGAGAGTTACTTGAGGCACTGTCAGGTAAAGCCAAACTGGGCATTATCACCAATGGTTTTACCGAGCTACAACAAGTGCGCTTGGCTAAAATGGGTTTAAGTGATGTCTTCGCACAGGTTGTGATCTCGGAAGAAGTCGGTGTTGCAAAACCTGATGCAGGTATTTTCGACTATACAATGGAAAAAATTGGTCAGCCTTGTAAAAGTAAAGTGCTAATGGTCGGTGACAACTTGCATTCCGACGTTCTCGGTGGTGTGAACTATGGCATCGACACATGTTGGTTGAACCGCACTGACGAAGAACATGACCCACAGATAGTCCCTAACTATACCGTGTCTTGTTTAAGCCAATTGCAAACCATTTTGCTGGCGGATGTCGCCTAACAACAAAATGGAATCGACAACCGAAAGGACGCTTAAGCGTCCTTTTTTGTCATTAAGCACAGTTGTAACGTAGTCTTTAAATAACAATTTGTGAAATATAATGACATTCTTTCCCGTGTTAAAATCAATTAATACCCCTTTTTAGTGCGACATACCCCTTTAGGGTAGTTCAAAGCTGTAATTGATTTACATCATGTATTAATTATTCTTCATAATTGAGAATCCAATTAGATAAAATAATGATTGGAATTGATTATGAGCAAGCTCAAGCTAGTGATCGTCGGTAATGGCATGGTTGGTCATCGCTATATCGAAGATTTGGTTGAGAAAACGGACGTCTCACAAATGGAGATCACCGTTTTCTGTGAAGAACCGCGCGTCGCATACGACCGTGTTCACCTTTCTTCTTACTTTTCTCACCACACTGCGCAAGAGCTTTCGTTGGTGAAAGAAGGCTTTTATGAAAAGCATGGCATCCAAGTCTTGCTGGGCGAGCGTGCGATTAACATTAACCGTCAAAACCGCATCGTCTACTCATCAACAGGTCGAGAAATTCAATACGATAAATTGATTCTTGCGACCGGATCATATCCATTTGTTCCCCCTATCAAAGGTAACGAAGGCAAAGATTGTTTTGTTTACCGTACTATCGAAGATCTTAAGCAAATTGAAGCGACCGCAAAAAATAGTAAGAGCGGCGTCGTCATTGGTGGCGGCTTGCTTGGCCTTGAAGCGGCTGGGGCGGTGAAAGCGCTGGGAATGGAAACACATGTGGTTGAGTTTGCGCCTAAGCTGATGGCTGAGCAGCTTGATCAAGCCGGTGGTGATCAATTACGCCAAAAGATCGAACGCATGGGCGTTAACGTTCATACCAGTAAAAACACCCTTGAGATTGCTCCGGAAGGCATTGGTTCACGAAACGTGATGCGTTTTGCGGACGGTACCGAATTGGAAACAGACTTCATTGTTTTCTCGGCGGGTATTCGCCCACAAGATAAGCTCGCTCGTCAAATGAATCTTGAGATTGCGCCGCGCGGTGGTGTTGCCATCAACGATTTCTGTCAAACCTCAGATGAAAATATTTATGCCATTGGAGAATGTGCTTCATGGAATGGCACCTTCTATGGTCTTGTCGCTCCGGGCTACAAAATGGCCACGGTTGCTGTAGACCATCTGCTGGGCAATAGCAGTCAGTTTGAAGGCGCTGATATGTCAGCCAAGTTGAAACTGCTTGGCGTGAAAGTCGGCTCGATTGGTGATGCGAACGGCCGAACTCCAGGTTGTAAGAGCTACGTTTACCAAAATGAAGAACAAGAAGTTTACAAACGTCTGATTGTTTCAGCCGACAACAAAAAATTACTTGGCGCAGTGATGGTGGGTGATACCGCCGACTACGGTGATTTGCTGCAACTCATGTTAAATGAGATTGACTTACCAGAGTATCCTGATGCCTTGATCCTTCCAGCGCACGCTGGCGCGGAAAAACCAACATTGGGGGCGGACTCATTACCAGAATCTGCCGTGATCTGTTCATGTTTCGATGTAACCAAAGGCAAGATTGCCCAAGCGGTCGCAGCGGGTCATCACACTATCGGTGATATTAAAGCCGTGACAGGTGCTGGTACAGGCTGTGGTGGGTGTATCCCTCTTGTGACCTCGGTCCTTAATGCCGAACTGGCAAAATCAGGCATCGAAGTGAAAAATGATGTGTGTGAGCACTTTGCTTATTCACGCCAAGAGTTGTTCCACCTAATTCGCATTGAAGAGATCAAAACCTTTGAAGAATTGCTTGAGAAGTACGGCAAAGGTTACGGCTGCGAAGTGTGTAAGCCATTGGTTGGTTCCATCTTAGCGTCATGCTGGGGTGAGCACATTCTTAAGCCGCAATTGGTTAAATTGCACGATACCAACGATAACTTCCTAGGCAACATCCAAAAAGACGGCACGTATTCCGTTATACCACGTATGGCGGGCGGTGAAGTCACGCCAAAAGCTCTCGGTGCACTGGCTAAAGTAGCCGAAGAGTACCAGCTTTACACCAAGGTCACTGGTGCTCAGCGTATTGGCTTATTTGGTGCACAAAAAGATGATCTACCAGAAATCTGGCGCAAGTTGATTGAGGCCGGCTTTGAAACGGGGCAAGCGTATGCCAAGGCTTTGCGTATGGCAAAAACCTGTGTTGGCTCAACGTGGTGCCGCTACGGTGTGCAAGACTCGGTTGGTCTTGGTTCATTTATTGAAAATCGTTACAAAGGTATCCGCACTCCGCACAAGATGAAGTTTGGTGTTTCGGGCTGTACTCGTGAGTGTGCGGAAGCGCAAGGCAAAGATCTTGGCATCATCGCAACCGATGCTGGCTGGAATATGTATGTGTGCGGTAATGGCGGAATGAAGCCGCGTCATGCCGACTTACTGGCGAGCGATCTTGACCGTGAAACGCTTATTCAATACATCGACCGTTTCATGATGTTCTACATCCGCACGGCAGCACCACTGCAACGTACGTCGGTCTGGATGGAGAATATGGAAGGCGGTGTGGATTACCTTCGTCAAGTCATTGTGAACGATAAGCTTGGCATTAACGCTCAACTTGAGGCCGATGTTGCCAAGCTGGTGGGTGAGTTTGAATGTGAGTGGACGGCAACCATCAAAGACGAATCTCAATTAACGCGCTTTGCCCACTTCATTAACTCGGACAAGCGTGATGAAAACGTCGTGTTTGTGCAAGAGCGTGAGCAGCATCGACCAGCGACGTTCACGGAAAAACACCCTGAAGTGAAAGGCGACATTCTACATGTCACGCTCACTGAAACCACGACTGAAGCATAAGGATTAGTCGATTATGTCATTTGAAAAAGTATGCCAAATCAACGATATCGTTCCGGGAACGGGAGTCTGTGCGTTACTCAATGGTGAGCAAGTTGCGGTATTTCGCCCATCGCAAGAACAGCAGGTCTTCGCCATTAGCAATACCGACCCGTTTTACCAATCCAACGTGTTGTCACGCGGGTTGATTTGTGAGCATAAAGGTGAGCTTTGGGTGGCGAGTCCACTGAAAAAGCAGCGCTTTAATTTGGCGACGGGAACCTGCTTGGAAGACGCTAGCTTTAGCGTTAAATCTTACCCTACACGAGTGAAAAACGGTGTAGTAGAGATTGCTGGTTAACCAAAGAGATTGAATAGCTCAAAGGCTTCCTGCCACTTTTTAATGCGGGGTAGGGAGCCTTTCACTATTGGATTTTGACTTTTAATTTTAACTTTTTGGAGAGACATGATGTCTTATTTAAAACCAGCAGAATTTGTCCAGACAATGATTGATACTGGCGAAGCGAAAGTACGCACCTCGACGCGCGACCTTATTCTACGCGGCATGATGGCGGGCATTATTCTGTCTTTAGCGGTGGTTGTGGCTATAACTACGATCACACAAACCGGAATCGGTATTGTCGGTGCGCTCGTCTTCCCGGTTGGTTTTTGTATTTTGAGCCTAATGGGTTACGACCTTGTCACTGGTGTGTTTGGTTTGGCGCCACTGGCAAAATTTGAAAATCGCCCGGGCATTACTTGGAATCGTGTATTTCGTTGTTGGGGTTTAGTGGGCTTAGGCAACTTGATCGGTTCACTGCTGGTGGCAGCTTTGATTGCTCTATCATTGACGATGAATTTCAGTGTTGAGCCCAATGCGGTCGGCCAAAAGTTCATTGCGATTGCGACTGCCCGTACCGTTGGCTTTGAAAACTTAGGTGTCGATGGTTGGATAACCTGCTTCGTACGCGGCATTCTATGTAACTTAATGGTGTGTTTAGGCGTGATCGGCAATATGACCGCGCGCAGTGTTGCCGGTAAAATTGCGGCAATGTGGCTGCCAATCTTTATCTTCTTTGCACTTGTGTTCGAACATGCGGTGGTCAACATGTTTTTGTTCCCACTAGGTATGATGCTAGGTGCGGACTTTGGTATTGCGACATGGTTAAATTACAACCTTATCCCAACCATCCTCGGTAATATTGTTGGTGGTTTGCTTATGACCTGTATCCCACTTTACTTAACGCATAAGAAAACAGCGCCAGCTCTGGATGCAGTGGTTGACGTCGAGGCTCAAGCGGCATTGGGCACCAAATAGTATCAATCGAAGTGGTAGGGTGATGCCTTACCACTTCTCACTAATATGGTGGTACACGATCTCATTTAGCGGCAGTGTGACCAACGTAATAAACCACAGACAATGTTTGGCTATAAAAAGCGTTACTCAAACCTTTTTTATTGAGTGCCCCTTGTTATATCCAAATTTGAATTGATAGGCATCGTTATGCAAAAGACATCTTCAACGCCAGTAAGCAATGCGGCACTGACTCCACGCGCGTTACATCGTGGCTTTGTTTCTTTAGTTGGAGCGGGTCCAGGTGATCCGGATTTATTGACGGTAAAAGGCTTTCGCGTGATTCAGCAAGCCGATGTTGTTGTTTACGACCGTTTGGTGTCGGCTGATATTTTGGCGCTTGCTAATGACAAGGCGGAGATGATTTATGTGGGCAAGAAACTGGATTATCACTGTGTACCTCAAGATCAAATTAACCAAATATTGGTCGATAAAGCCTTAGAAGGTAAACGCGTGGTACGCCTTAAAGGTGGGGACTCTTTCATCTTTGGCCGTGGTGGAGAAGAGCTAGAAACGTTAGTTGAGCAAAACGTTCGTTTTGAGGTTGTTCCGGGCATTACCGCGGCGGCGGGTGCAACGGCTTACGCTGGTATTCCGCTGACTCACCGAGACCACGCACAAGCGGTGCAGTTTATTACAGGGCATGTGCAAAAAGATGGCCAAGAAATTGATTGGAGTGCGGCAGCACAATCCAATTCAACCTTAGTGTTTTATATGGGCCTAAAACAGAGTGGCTACATCGCGGATAAACTTATTACTCACGGACTTGATGCGGAAATGCCTTGTGCCATCATCGAAAATGGCACCCGTCGTGAGCAACGGGTTTATCGTTGCCCATTAGATCAGTTGGCTCAAGTTGCAAAACAAGCCCAAAGTCCCGCTTTGATTGTGGTCGGCAGTGTCACCACATTACATGAAAAATTGAATTGGTTTGAGTGACAAGCTGAGCAAAGTTGACTCATCGCTATGACTGGGATCACGAGATAGAGCAAATAGACTGGCTGAAACTAGAGATTGTTTTGTATGTTTTATAGACAGTTGGTAATGCTCTCTAATGCATAACAGTCATTAAGCGGATGTCTTGGTTGCTTAACGAACGAATAGACGCAGTGGTTGTGCTGCGCTTATCCCTATGCATGGACGAGAACATGGATTGAGGGATATCGATGAATAATCACTATTTTCAAACCACCAAGCCTCTTAATGAGCAACTACAACAGCTTATGTTGAGAATGCACACCCGCGTTCCGGCCCTCGCTCGTGTTTCATATGCGAAGTATTGCCCAGAGAGCGACACATTAGCCACTTACGCAGACAGTGAGTTTGATCTCTGGAGCGAACTTCACCATGAGCAGCGTCTCAGTAAACTCAATCATTTAAAACAGACTGCCCACAGCGCGATCCCACGTATTATCGATGATCTCAAGCAGATCACTCATTGTGAACGGGTGAACCTTCTGCTTAAAAAAGGCTACCGTTCTTCTGCCGCGATCCCGTGTTACCACCAGCGTAAATTGAGCGGTTTCATTTTTCTCAATGCCTATGAGCCGATGGCATTTGATAAAAAATCGTTAGTGCATTTAACGCCTTATCTCGAGCTCGTGCAGTTTACGGTTGAATCGCAATGCCAAGTTGTGGAAGCGATTGTTAAATTGGCGGAGCGTGTGAAAACGGGGGCGCAGTTGTATGGTCGCGATCAGTATTATCATGGTCGTCGGATGCGACTGTATACACGTCTCATCGCAGAACAATTAGCAGAACAACACCAACTCGATGATGAACAAGTGGATGCGATTTCATTGTTTGCGCAATTTCATGACATAGGTAAAACGCAAGTTGCTGATGCAGCGCTGCGTAATCGCGACCCTTTCTCCTCTTATGACGCCCTGACAGCGCAAACTCATATGGATCAAGGCGTTAAAATCATGGAGGAAATTGTCTCATCGGTCGGCGAGCCGAATCATCCAAGTATTCAATTACTTAATCAAATCATGCGTTTTCAGTCGGAGCGCTTGGATGGCAGTGGCTACCCTTATGGTTTTCAAGGTGATGAAATCCCACTTTCCGCACGGATGGTCGCGGTTGCGACATGTTTTGATGCCATGACCACCGATCAAAATGACCGCCAAGCCTTACCGGTACCTTCTGCTTTATTAGAGTTAGAAAAGCAGGTGCAGAAAGGCAAATTAGATACTGAATGCGTTAATGCACTGCGTCATCGACAAGAGTACCTTAAACAAGTGATCCGAAAATTCCCAGAGCCACTACGCTGGGGGGATATGTTTTAGTTTCTCACTTAACCTTTAGTTTTTTAGACTTTACTTCTTAGCCAGTACATTTTGCATCTTTTATACCAGTGATGCTTATTGGCGCGACGCTGAATCGGAATCTATTTACAGCGTCGCGCAGACCAACTGAGTGACTCTATGTTGCTCGATCTCAAGGTCACCTTTCACGACAAACAACACTTTATTGATATGAGCACTCAGTGAGCGGCGGTTACGTTTATCTATGTAAGTGTAAATATAACGATATTGGCCCGCCGATTGGGTGCGAGCATACACAAATAAACTTGCAAAAACACCTCGGCCCCGCTCGCTTTGGCGAATACAAACGGGCCCCCAAAATAGACTATTGTCTTGATTGAGCGCTTCACCGGCGACCACAATATGCTCAAGTTGCTGCGCAGCTTGTGAGACGCTCAAAGAAAACTGCTAGTACTGCCAAGAGGCGCAAACGGCCATCGCAATAATCTGTTGATGTGATTCTGCCACATAGACGGCTTTTTCATGTTTAATTGCATCGAGCAGTTGGTGTTGATCAAGTATCGTGTTGAGAAAGCCATCGCGTAGTTGTTGTGGGTTTAGCGTGCTAATGTGAGAGTCTTTTTGTAGCTGAATAAGCAAAGGCACATCTTCAGGGGTCGCACAGCGAAATATCATAGGCACTCTCGATAGTTTTGAATCAACCATTAATATACATATAGTACACCATGTTGTATATTTGTTAAGCAGATCACGGTATTTTTTTGAGTCGCTATTTCTTAACTCAGTATGGTAAGGATGTATTAAATGCGGTGCGCTTACTCATCCGTGCGTTAGCTGTTACTATTGCAGCATATAAAGCTAAGAGGCGAATATGATGGAAAAAGTGGCGATCTTTGTTGATGTGCAGAACATTTACTACACCACCAGACAGCACTATCACAGCAATTTTGATTACAACCAGTTTTGGGCAAAAGCTACTCAAAATCGTCAAGTCGTATTGGCTAATGCGTATGCGATCGCATCTCAAGATCCAAAACAGCGCCAGTTTCATCACATTCTGCGTGGCATTGGTTTTAGTGTGCAATTAAAGCCTTTTATTCAGCGCAGTGATGGCAGTGCGAAAGGGGACTGGGATGTGGGTATTACATTGGATGTTTACGAAGCTGCCGCCGATGTTGACCGAGTGATTTTACTCTCGGGAGATGGCGATTTTGAAATGTTAGTGAAGCGAGTACAACAACGTTTTTCCGTACAGGTTGAAGTGTATTCTGTACGTGCATTGACAGCACAGTGCCTGATTGACGCTTGCGATGTTTATACGCCAATAAGCAGTGAACTTTTGTTAGAGCGACGCTGAGTGACAAGCTTGTGCCACCCAGCCATCAGCAGTTGAAATTAAGCGTTTGCTGCTGAGTTGGTTTCAACTTCAGCGTTTTCAACTGTTGCGTCAGCGTTGTCGGCAGTTTCGGCTGCCGCATTTTCTGTCACTGAATCTTCTACCACTTCATTTGCAGCCAGTTCCGCTTCCATCTTGGCGCGGTCAGCTTTAGAAATGTAACGCGGCTTATTGCTGCTGTGCAATTTTGCGTTCTGCTTCTTCATTCTATTTTTATAAATTTGGTTAATCTTTTTTTTGCGGTTCATTGAGATGACCTTTTAACCGAGCAGTTTGCTGGGTTTTTCATTAAGTTCGGTTTGTCACGGGGCGCGCATCATAGCAAGAAGTTCACGGTTTTGCATCGGGATTTGCATTCTTCGTTCACGATGAGCGCGAGCTTAATACTATTTTGTTCTGGTGATATAACTGTCAATTATAAGATAGACAGAAGAAAATATGGAAATTTTGTTTCGCGAATCAAATTAACGGTAAAGAAATCATCGAGTTTGTGTCAAATGCAAAGATAAGGCGGTGTAAGTTGTGACTGGTCTTCACATCATATGCAACTTGTTATTTCAAAAAATCTGACGATCTCGTGCAATTTATTTTAATTCTAATAGGTCATCTATTACGTACATTTTAGTGAATCGAGCAGCGGAGCAAGAGCTCGAATTTTGGTAAGTAAAGGAGTCTATTATGATTAAAACAATAAGTTTAGCGAGCGTACTACTATTCAGTTCAGTTGCAATGGCCGGATTAAGTGGGCCTTACGCAACGGTATCATCCAATAGCACCATGACAGGCGGTTCTTACGCTTCTAAAGATGCGGCACTGCAAGTGGGACGAAACATGATTATGGATGTTAACGGTATGTCTTCGATTGAGTTGAGCCGTAATGTCCGTTGGGATACCAATGACCAAGTTGATATCACTTCATTTGAATTGCTTAATTCACAGGTCGCTCTTCAAGAAATTGTCACCAGTGAAGGGGCTATCGCTTATCAGCCAGTGATCAGCGTAAGCTACGAATATCGCGCTCGCGACCGCGATTAATCGTCTATCCTATTGGTCACTGTTTTGGTTTCGTTTTCGCTAGCACGACACGAATCAAAGTAACGCAGCACTATTGACCAATTTAAGTAGCGAGAGCTTGCAGAGATAAAAAAGCCCTAAACTTGGTTTAGGGCTTTTTTGAACATGAATTAAATTAAGCGTCAGCTTAAATTAATGATGCGTCTTCACGATTTGCGCTTTCTAGCATCTTACGGATCACATACGAACAGACAAATGCAATGATGACCATCACCACCGCCAGAATTGTTAGCAGTTGGAAATACTCGCCGTAAACGCTCTGAACCACTTGTTGTGTAATCTGTTGGCCTTTTTCGAGCGCAATAGAAGTCGAGAACACCGCACCGATAATACCACTCAGCGCCATAGCGATATAGAACAACGAAACAGAGAAGTTCTCAATGTGCTTAGGTGCGACAGATAGAATAAATGCCACTACCAAACTACCTACGATGACTTCAGCAAACGCTTGGAAGAAGTGAATCAGTAGGAAGGTTTCTGGACGAATGATCGCATCTTCACCCACATTCATCACAGCTAGCGTTAAAATACCAAACGCAATGGCCGTCAAAATGAATGAAAAGCCAATTTTTGTCGCGGTGGAGAACGTAATCCCACGCTTTTCAAGCTTGGTGAATGTGTAAGAAATGACAGGACCTGCCAAAATACACCAAAGAGGATTCATTGCCATTGATGCTTCTGGCGCAATCGGAATAAAGCCAAATAGGTCACCACGCATCGTGTTGATTGTTACCATGGTCATTGAGGTCATCATTTGGCCGTAGTAAACAAAGAAACAGGTTGTCAGGACGGTCATGATTAAGATTGTACCCATCTTCAATGCATCAGACTTGCCTGATTTAAACATCAACGAGATGAAGTACAAGATCGCAGCACCACCGATGGCGTAAACGATATTTTGACCAATATCCATGTTGGAGAACATGAAGAACACAAGAGCAACCATGGCAGCAGATAAAACAAAGAAAGCGATCCAGTTTTGCATGCTGACTGGCTTTTGATCGATGTCGGCGCCAACGTTAACCAAGGGTTTGCGGAACACAATCAGCGTGATGAGTGCAAACGTTGCCATCACGGCAGATAAGGTAAAGCTACCGTGGAAACCAATGACCAGAACAAACATCGGGAATAGGTATTGGCCAAGCAGAGCGCCGACGTTGTTGACAGAATAGTTGACAGGGTAACCATTCTCAAAGTCTTCTTGCGATGCAAAGGTGCGCTTATACAAGCTAGGGTATGACGGTGACATCAAGCCGCGAGCATAACTGGCTAGGGCAATACCGACCAAGCTTATCGGCACGTTTGTGGTCGATGCACCGAAAATCAGCAGCAAGTAACCAACAGAAAACGTCGCGTATGAAATCGTCAAAGAACGGTATGAACCAAGGAATTTGTCGGCGATAAAACCGCCAGCAATAGCAAACAGTGGGCCGATTGAAGAGAAAGCACCTACCACCATCATGGTATCCGCTTCGCTATAACCTAAATCCTCTAGGAAGAAGCGCGTCAAAATAACCATGACACCGTAGAAAGACAAGCCAAACATCATTTGGCAGAACATCATCGACTTATTGAGCCTATTCCACATAGTTTTCTCTTGTGTGTAGAAGTTGAGGCCGGAGATTATGCCAGAAATCACTATTGATGCACGGAAAAACCCCACTTTAATGCAGTGTTTTGTTCTGAAATGGTAAGAAAACGTTTGCGTTATGCTTGTGATGTTTAATTATAGAGCAGATTATTGCAGACAGTTGCATTGCATATCTGGCAACCTTTTGGCTATTCACAGGGCGGAGCAAGGTGGATAGAAGAGTCTGCCACCTAATACACCACTTTTAGGTGTTGCCAATGCTTCAACCAAGATTTCGATTGCACTCTTTGATCAAAGATTTCCTTTGACCGTTTAGGGTTATACGTTAGCTCCAAGTTAAAGAGTGAATCAAATCCGAAAGCTGCAATACATTAAAAACTATCACTATTTATCATTCTGATTACAACTGCTGTTTCTTTTTCAGGCCAATAGCTCATAGCGCCAAGTGGACTTTTGTATGGTATATCACCATTTTCAGAATGCATATAAGCTTGATTTCGCACTTGCCAATTTATGCACGGCATTGCTTTTGTTAATATCTGCTCTTAATGTTCATATGCATCAAGACTCTTTATAATGTGTCAAAATATATAATATCAAGATAATTTAGTGGTGTTGGATTTGTTATACCGTATAAAGAGTCTCTGACCAAATTCCTAACAAAACCTACTGCGAGATAGAAATCTGTCAAGTTGTGCTAAGTGGTGTGAAACAGCATTTGCTTTCGAATGCTGTCAGCCTATATCTGCTCAACGATCTTTTTCAAATTACGTCCTTGTATATTAGGATTTTTTAAAGTTTACCTTGACATTAATTCATCCACTGTAAAGTCTGGGTTATCTTCAAAATCAAACTCACTAAGAGCACTGAAATCTACCGCATAATGTTTTCCATCAATCTCCATCGGAAGAGGCTGAAAGCTTTGGGGATCACCTGTTGGACCATGCTCACTCCATACAACTTTAAGGGCTGATTTTTTTAAAGGGTTATACTCATAAACAATAGAGTTCAGGTCATATAAAGTTTCAGCGCCAACGGGCAATGAACCAAGGTGATTAATAAAATGTTGTTCTAAACTCACAGGCTTTGATTCAGCAACAACTTGTTCAATAAATTTTTTCGTCAAACGTTTTACAGAAGTCTCAGCGTTTTCTTCTTTCTTAGTCACCATTAGTCGATCGTGCTTTCTTACTTTGTATTTTCCTACTCTTGAAGGCATATCAAAATAAGAATGTAGATCTAATGGTTTTTGAGTAATCGAGTTTAGTTCATCTAAGAATTGCATATAGAATCGAAGCAGGGTATGTCGCCCTGTTTTGCGTTCATTTGCTAATTCATCAGCAGTATCAGGCAAAGTATATTGATTGAAGTTATTTCTTAGTTTCCCAAAGGGACCAACAATGCCTAACCCTAAAACAACCACAAAATCAGGTCTTAAATTGATATCATCTAATTCACTATCAAGCTGTTTTACTTGTTTAGCAATTGCTGACAGGCTACGGTTCGCAGCATATGCGAAAATTGCGGTGACAGGAGTAACGGGATCTAAACCAACCTGTATCCCAGGATTTGGGCTATGTGAAAAATTTTCCTTTGAGGCTATTCTCTTCAAACTAACAATGTTTTGATATGCATCTTTCAGCTCTTCACTTCCCAAATGAGACTTCATACTTATTGCCCCAAAAACGCTTTCAATTGGGTACAATGAATGAGATGGTGATTTTAAAAATAATGGGCAATGATCTTTGTCATATATCACTATATCAAGCTCACCACTAACATCATTATTGGAAGAAATTACTTCACCTCTCCCTGTGCCGTACTTGTTTGGTAAGTAATCACATAAAAAGTCTACGAATGCTTCCTCTCTATTGTCTCCTTTACCACCGTTATGCTTTATTTGTACACTTTTCTGAAATTTTGCCGTTAATTCAAGGCTAACTGACTCAAATATTTTTCTCAAATCCATTACTTTTTCTCATGCAAACCTCTAACCATAATTTAAAATATAAGAAACTGGTCTGAATTTTAACTCTTTAGGAAAGCCCGTAGTATTTACTGATACCAGTACTCAAAACGTTAGCTGCTGTTGTCAAGGATATTAGCCAGCCACCACTTGCGGCTTTGGAGCACATGTTACCAATCCAAGTGCTTACGTTTGAACCAAATTGACCTGTTGACGAAATATCACCATCACTTTCTATTGCTTGTTTTAGTTCTGCGATGTTTTTTTCTGGAACTTTATGTTCGGCTAAGAA
>NZ_AFWF01000283.1 GCF_000222605.1 Vibrio ichthyoenteri ATCC 700023
GATCTGTTGGGCTGATAATAGGCATTCAGCGTTAGTTTAGAAATAGCTAACCAGAATCTATAGATAACTAACTTGTCATTGATGAAGGTTGATGATGCTTATGTGATGTAACACAAAAACTTGTTACATAAATCGTCGTATGATCAACGCCATTATCACATCACCCTTCGTGAGCGAGAAATGACCGTTAGAGATATTGCAAAAGAGTCAGGTGTTTCTATTGCGACGGTATCCCGAGTGATCAACAACAGTGGTACCGTATCTGAGGTCGCAAGGCGCTCAGTAGAAGCCGCGATAGCGAAATTGGATTACCACAAGCCAGAGCCAAAGAAGAAAAAAGCGACTAAATTATTCGCTGTCATTGTGCGCAACATGAGCAATCCATTTTTCTCTAAATTGATTGATGTGTTAGAAGAAGAGGCTTATAAACACGGCCGTAGTATTTTGTTGTTTAATAGCCGTAATAACTTAAAGCTTGAACAGACCTTTTTAGAAGAGTGTAAACATCATCGTGTTGATGGGGTCTTTCTCATTCCGCGTTCCTTGAAAGAGCAACATATTTCTTTGCTACAGAATATGCCATTTCCGGTCATTCTATTAACGGCGACCTCTCCGCTGTGCCTAAGCATTGGTACCCATCATAATCATGGTGGTCGTTTAGTGGCTCAACATTTTATTCAGCAGAGCTATCAACGAATTGGTTTTATTGGCAGTAGTAACCAACAATCTGATCGCTTTATTGGTTTTCAAAAAACGCTCTTAAGCCACAACAAAGCACTGAGTGCCGAGCGTATTCTGACTCCTTATACAACCGAATCGCTCAAGCAATTTGTGCAGTTGCAGATTCTAGATACAGATGCGCCTCTGGAGGCCATTTTTTGCTCTGACGACATTTCTGCCAGTCACCTGCATAACCTTCTTAATCACAGTGATTTGAATCAGCAAGTGGAGATCATCGGTTTTGACGATACCTATATTGCACAATCTCTGGGTTTTTCCAGCGTTCATCAACCGATGCATCAGATAGCACTGCGTGGTTTTGAGTTAATGCTCGATGCGCTTAAATATGGTCACACAACAAAAAGTGAATCTAACCCATCTTTAGAACATTTACTGGAGCCAACATTGGTACTGCGCTCTTCACCAACGATTGCGATACAAGAGCGTCTCTATGAGATCCTTAAGGAAACAGAATAAGCGCGCGAGAATACGCCGTTTAATCAAGGCGGAGAACAAACAGCAAAGGCCACCAATGCAATTCTGCAAAATGAGTTATTTTTATTCTCCAAGTTTGCTAGCCATGTGTCATGCGTATCAAATCAAAGTACACAAAGGACTGACATCGATGGTTGGCCAATGCTTATGAGCTCTACTGAAAAGATTCGTAAGAGCTCATTCGCGGGTGTGCAATGTTTATGCTGGGTGTTTAAAAAATTTCCTTCTTCTTATGCTGAATATAAAAGGCAGCACTGATTGCAATGAACAAAAAGGTGAAATAATAGAAAAACGAAGAAAGTGACGCTAAAAAGTCGATGTGTTGCTCTATTTGTTGTTCGGTGTAGTTCTGAGAAACCAATTTGTAGTAGTAAGCATATAAAACGCCGATAGAGCCGTATCCGAGGTTAAACATTAGGCCTTTGAAACTGAGTACGGTCGCTCGGTTGTGTGATTCGGTATTTTTGTTCAGGTGATAGCTGATGAAAATGTTCATCGTCATGATAATAAAGATCAAGATGAGCGCCGGTATCACCCCGTAAATTGACCAGCCTAAACTAATCCAGTAATAGGTAGCCATGGTTGCTAAACCCATAACAAAAATGAATATTTTTGGCTCCATGCTTTCCGCTAAGCGACGGCTTTGCCCGGCCAGTATTATTTTGAGTAGACTGATTCCTGCGCCAATAACACCAAAATAGATAATCGGAATATCAATCGCACGATAGTATTGACTGTTCATGGTCAAAAACATACGTGAAGTGTGTTCAAATAAGCTGTAGTAGAGCAAGATGAAGAGTACATAAGGTGTCGACAATACCCATTTACCAGTGAGGCCGGTTAATCTGAGGCTCGCGACCGTGGTTGCCCATTTCGTCGTATCTGGCGGCAATATTTTCTTCGCCTCTCTCATATTAACTGCTGCATAAATGGCGATCATGGCAACTAATAAGGTGGCAAAAACGGGAATGCGCATGATGTCTTGCGTGCTTTGTGGTGCGTCTAAGCCGAGAAACGAATAGACGGTGGTCATAACGTTCACATCATACATAGCAGCGCCGACTAAGGTGACAAAAATACCAATGCTTGAGGAGATGCGAAGCTGAACTTGCAACACTCTTGGCCATGCCTCTTCTTTGCCTTGCTCTTTTAGAGTGTCGTAAGCTAACGCCTCATCCGCGCCACTAGCCAAAGCCATCGCTAAGCCACTTAATATTCGATTGATCAAAAATACATTGAATACCAGAGTAGGGTTGCTGGTGGGAACAACTGCAATCATAGCGATTTCAATAAACATCACCAACGACGACAATACGACGAGTTTTTTCCGGCCTAAGGTATCGGCAAACGCACCTGATGGGACTTCTGCCAGCACAATTGTCGCAGCCCAAACTACATTAAGTATGGCAAATTGAGAGAGTGTTAAGCCGTAATCTAAGTAGAGTAGGGTGAATATCGGGTAATAAAAGCGAGCAAAATAGCTGCTACGAAACATGAGAAAGTAGCGGACATTGCGCACTTCAAGGATTTCTTTGAGTGTCATGGAATCTTCTGTATTTTTAGTGCCATAGTCAAGGTGTGGCTCGAGCGCTCATTAGGCCATAAAGCCATCGTTATTGAGGCGTTTTAGTCCTAAGAAGAGATTGTTCGAATATTGGTGTTCCCAACACGCTGATACTGCAATATAGGTAGTATAGCGGACGCAAGATTACTGTTTGCCCTTATCTTATGCAACTTAATCTCGTGAATTAGCCCATAACCAAAGAAGATTAAAATTATGTAAATTAGTGGGTAGTGTGCTGTGTTGAGATACATTGCTGCTTATAATAACGCCACAATCATTAATTGATCCTTTATGTATGCGAACAATACTGGCTTTACTCCTCCCATTCATTACAGTCGCTTGCGCGTCAAACGCAACCCACCCGTTATATACACCATCGAATATCGAGCCGGTAACTACTTACGCATCGTTTGATGATTATGCTAAGCAGACGAAACAGCAGCTTTTAAAACACCGCTATTTCCTGACACAGGATAAAAATGCAGAGCTGTTGGCAAACCTGCCGGTGGAGCTAAAGCCAGAAGGGGACTCCAAAGCAGACAAAGGCGTCTTGCTTATTCATGGTTTAGGCGATTCGCCTTATTCTTTTGTTGATATAGCCCAATCGCTACAGCAAGAGGGCTTCTTAGTGCGAACGGTTCTTTTGACAGGCCACGGTTCCCGACCCGCAGATATGCTTGGTGTAGACTACCAACAGTGGAATGAGCTTGTTGAAAAACAAGTGGCGCTGCTCAAAAAAGAAGTCAATCAAATCTATCTTGGCGGTTTTTCTACAGGCGGTAATCTAGCGTACTCTTATGCCGCGAAAGATCAGGACATTGAAGGGTTGATGCTGTTCTCTCCGGGTTTTGTTTCCAATGAACCACTTGCTTTTACTACGCCATGGATCAGTTGGATTAAGCCGTGGTTGATTGATGTAGAGCCGGATAATGTCACCAATTACACTCGTTACTTTATGGTTCCAACGAATGGTTTTGCTCAATATTACCATACCAGTAAGCAGGTCACCGACATACTAGAAGAACAACCTTATACCAAACCTGTTTTCATGGTGTTGACGGAGCATGACAGCGTGCTGGATACCCAAGCGATCAAAAGCCTGTTTGAAACGCAATTTATTCATCCAAACAATAAACTGATTTGGTTTGGCTCCCAGCCAACTTCTACCCAAGAAAATATCCGCTATATTAATAGCCAAAATCCAGAATTGCGTATTAGTAATATGTCGCATATGGGCATCCTATACGCTCCTGAAAACCCTTATTACGGCCTAAATGGCAGTGAGCGAATCTGTCGTAATGGCTCTGAGATGACGGATGATGAGATTAAACGTTGTAATGCGGGAGAAGAAGTTTGGTACAGCGCTTGGGATGGAAGAGCAAATGAACACATTCACGCTCGTCTGACTTTCAATCCTTGGTATAGCGAAATGATTGAAAGCCTAAATGAAACGTTTGATGTTACGGATGCAAGGTAAAATTAGCTTGAATGGCTTGTGAATCACTGGCGAGGCTGTTTGTGAATGATTAACTAAATAAGAGCCACAACAGTAGCTCTTATTGGAGTGTGAAAGTTAATAGCGTTAAAGATAAATAACGCTATTGGTATTAATCAATTTGTCCGGACAGTTTGAAGTATTGTTGCATAACTAATATTGAAATTGCATCTTCCACAATTGGGTTTTTAAATTGCTCAATATACTTATGAGCATTGCTTATTATTAGTTCGGCTTTTTCTGGGTTGTTTAAATAATACTCTATTTTTTCATTTAGATCAGAGTAGTCATCTTTCAATTCTACGTAATGAAATCCAGGAATCAATGTTCCTTCCATAAACCAAGTTTCAAACTTAGGCTTTACCATTAAACAAAGAGAGTTCGATGATAGTGTCCATTTGAGACTGGTAGCCACATCATTGCCTTCAATAGACAAAATGAACTTGTATTGGAGTTGCTCTTCAATAGTCAGCTTATCTTTCTGCCACGGTACATTTTCAATCGGTTTGTTTGTTTGACCAACGTTACATAGTGGGTTTAAGTAATTTTCTTTGATAAAGCGCTTACGGTGTTCTTGGTATGCAGCGCCACGCCAGACAAGTAGGTCTTTTTTCTGTCTATATGAATTAGGGTCATTTAGAAAATGGAAATGTCGATTTTTATCTAAATTAATGAGTACGGAGTTTTCATTATTGCCATCAATTGGACGAGCTTTAACAAAAAAAGGATACACTTCGACGTTGGTTTCATCACCGAAGCGATGGTTGAATTTTAAGCATGAAGAAAAATAGCTTAGGTATTGCTTGAGATCGTAATAATAAGCGCTAGGTTTTTCGTGTTTAAAGTTCTTGATCATCTTTGCGTTGGTTGAAACATCAAAGTAATCTGATTTCTTAATGTAATAATCAACTCTTCTTTTGATGTTATCTTTTTCAGAATAAGCTAATAACTTTTCTTTTCTTTTTTTGTAAAAATAAGAAGGTATTAATTTCCTTAAAATTGCATTGATATAAAACATATGCTTTGAAGAAGTGCTGTACGAGGATGAGAATACCATAGATACCAAACTTAGAAATAAATCATTGCTTTTTGCAACTGACTTTAAACATTAATCGGCGGAAGTGTACTATATGTTGTTCGTATGATCCTAGAGATTATTAATCTATAGATGCATTGGAAATGCACTAAAACAGAGAAAAAGGTTCTGATTGTGGTTAAAGAGGTTAGTGTTAGGTCGTGTTGATCATCATACGTTAAGTAAAAAGAACCTTAAGTCAGTTAACATGAAGCCCTTGAATTTAATCACTGGGAACAAACTCCCACTTCGCGACGGGACGTATAATCAGCATGACTGAATCTTGATGAAATAGGGTCGCGTAGTCGGATGCGATTGCCTCTACTTCTGGAATATGCGGCTCTTTTAGTACGATAGTAACTATCTTTGCACGCTCAGGTTGGCCTTGCCAAAAGCCCATTGAATCGGCGATGTTAAAACCTTCAAAACGAGGGGAGATATGGTTGTCGATGCAATTGCTCCACTCCAATAATGAAATAGCGTGACCACTAGGGATCGACATACCAAAGAATAGCTGAGCATGGAAAATTTGCTCAGCCTTGCGTCGTGTTGGAATCTTTGATGCTAGATTAACGACTAAGGCGCGAAGTCCGCGCCTCGTTTTGCCGAGATGGTGCTTTGTCCATCGGTTTTCATCTAGGCTTTTGAACGTTTTTTTGATTGGTAAAGTCAATCTAAATACCTCGTAAACTGCCACGTTGCCGGCCGCATTCCATTTCCCATTGAACGCCGTATTGATCGCGCCAATAGAAGAAAGACATCGGAAATGGGGATAGCAGCATCGGCTGAGTGACAGCATCGTCCTTATGACCATCGGGATAGCGGACTATTTCAACCCCCGGCTGATCTTTGAGATAATTAAACGCCGTCATAATATCGTTAACTTCTAATGCAGTGTGGCGAATCCCCCCCATATCATTAGTGTTTTTAACGGTAATGTTTTGGTCGCCTTGCGGGGTGTGATAGCACATTAGCTCAAGGTATAAGCCCGCATTAGGGTGATGTAAGAAACGGATATCAACGTCTACTTTACCTTCTGAGAACCCTGCATCTTTGGCAAATGACGTTAGTGCCAAATGCGGATAATCCATGATTGCGCCATCTTCATCAAAGGCCTGTTCAAATCCTAATGTGCGTTTATAAAATGCTGTCGCCTTCTCAATGTCATCCACCACGATATTGAGATGTGAGACTGAAGTAATATACTTCGCTGGGTCATTGGGGCTGACAATAGAATTGATCAACGACTCAGCAAAATCGCTGTCGACATCGGTGCAAACAAGCGCGGAGTATCGGCCTTGTGCTTCATCAGAGGCTATCAAATAGGGCTTGTAATGGTTAGATTGGCCAAACTGACTTGATTTTGTATCGTCTTGGCCTATGCGGAGCTCAACGCTAACTTGTTTAGAATGGTAACGATTTGGGTTAATGATGTAGCCCGCAGCAAGGGCATCGAAAGGGTTAAAACCTTTCGCACCAAAATCTTTGCTCCACATCTCAAGCCAGGGTTGAGAGTGCTTGTTTAAATATTGGCCAACCCCGGGGTTACTCTTTAATACATCAAGTTCTTTACTGGTAATCCAAACTTTATTGGCAAGCTCAAAGGGAGTAAACACAAGAGGTATTTGACTCTCTAGCAAGATATGCAAAGCATTAGGGTCGAGATCGAAGTTTAGGTCCCTAAATGGTGTAGTTTGTTTCGGCCCAGCAATAAAATGGGTGGATTCGCTGCTTCGCCCCGCAACTAGCACTATTTGTTCTATGCGTTCAACTAGTTCCGGATGAAGCAGTATCAGCGCAGCGATATTGGTTGCAGGGCCAATAGCCGCTATTGTTAGGGGGCCGGCTTTCAGTGCTTTAGCCAGTGCATCTGTTGCATCATTGGGTTGGATATTATTAATATTGATTGCTTCTTGAGCCCCTTTAACGACGGGCAAGGAGATGGGGCCGAAGCGGTTTGAGAGCATTTTACTCAGTGTAAAAGCTGTGTCGGTGTCTGTATTACCAAATACACTACTCATCCCCGAGACTTTGATATTACTAGCGTTGAAAAGGCTTAATAGCGCGAAGGCATCGTCCACATCGCAAGGGGTTCCAGTTGATGATGACGCCCCAATTGAGAGGTCAGTATCAATCCAAACTCGTTGTTTATTTAATGTGTCGAGAATCGTCTTGGTCACTAATTTCACTGACGCCGGATTTTGCCCTGTGATGAGTCCGTCTTCACAGACGACAAAAGAAGCATTCGGTTGCTTCGCTTCAAATTTCGCCCCGACTTTAATTAACTCGTCTTCAATATGATAGGGAAGAGCTTGGAGGTATTCCGGTGGTGTTAGTTGCTCTTCCGCATCAGTGAACGAGGTTAATTTTAGTCCGTTCGCAAAAGCGGAACCATCAGGTTTTTTCGCAGATAGGAAACCGGTTGGTCCATGGCAAACTGAACCAATAAGCTTTTTATCGGCATAGAATTCACTGACGATTCGCGCCAATCCGTTGCTTTGTTTAAAGTCCCATAAGGTGCCATGGCCACCGCAGAGAAAGAGTGTGGTAAACCTTCCAGTACGAATAGTATCAACGGATGGTGTGTTGTCTAATTGGTTCATTGCAATAGTAGATTGCATAAAGCGGTCAACCGCTGGGCTCACAAATTCGCCTTGTGCGCTAAGAGGATCTGGCAGTGCTTTCCCACCTTTGATGGAGGCGATTGTTACCTCATAGCCGGCATCGTAAAACCCCCAAAATGGAGTTGCGAGTTCATCAAACCAAAAGCCGGTCTTTTTACCTGTGTCGCCAAGCTCCGTATGACTTGTGACTATCAGTAGAGCTTTTTTTACATTACGGCTGTTGTTCAGTCCTTGAGTTGAGTCCATTGGTGTAACTTCCTATTACGCTTATTTCATTTTTATGATTACTTGGTTGCGACCACTATTTTTAGCCTCATACAATGCTTGGTCTACGCGATTTAATACCGAATCAATAGAATCTTGAATTAAACAAGAGGTGACCCCTACACTGACCGTGACATTGCCAGCCTCAAGCAGATCGATCTTGCTAATATTGCGTCTGATGCTCTCGGCTCGATTCGTTGCAAGATTGACGTTGTAAGGGCACAGCACAACAAACTCTTCTCCTCCCCAGCGGCCTTGGATATCCCCAGGTTCCGTTGATTGAAGAATGCTATTTGCAACGTTGACTAACACCTTGTCACCCATATTGTGACCATAGGTGTCGTTAATCGCTTTAAAATGGTCAACATCGAGCATGAGAATGGAAATTGGCTGGTTGTTTTCTTCTAAATTATATAAGGCTGTACTGATCTGCTCTTCAATATAACGTCTGTTATAGAGGCCAGTAAGCTGGTCAGTAGTTGATAGCTTGTAGAGAGTAGTGTTTTGCTCTGTGAGTGTGGCATTCGCGTCATGTAGCGCTTGAGTTCGCTCTTGAACAATACCTTCTAGGTTTTGGTTTAAAGCTTCCAAGTCTTGGTACATCTTGGCATTTTCGAGCGATATCGCCGCCTGAGATGCGATGATTTTTAGGGTCTGTACTCGGTTAGCGTGAAAAGCGTCAGCCATGTGATGATTTTCAAGATAGAGCATTCCGGACATCTTTTTACCGCGCACAATAGGAACACAGAGGACAGAAATGTTTCTTCGACTATTTAGATACGGACAGCGCTCAAATTGTTCGTTGTTATCGTTAGGTGTGTAAACGGCCGCTTCACCAATATTGACCACGTAGCGAATAATGGCGTGAGAAAAAACGTCATCATTAGACAAGCTATTAATTCGATTTTCGGCATGGATAGGCTCGTTGTTGCCATCCACACTTTCCTCAGAGTCAATTTGATGGGTGACAAGAAATTCACCATTTCTTTCGAGTAACAAAAGCCCGCGAGTGGCGCCTGCATTTTCCACTGCTAAATCTAATAACTCTTCGGCTAGGCTCTCCATGTGGATGTGTTGAGATACGGCTTGGGAAGCTTTTACTACCGACCCCATATCAAGATTGGCCGAAAAATCGTCACTTCCAAGTGTTGAACTGACAGTGGTGTTTAGTTTTGCAGCTTGTATCTCATGGCCTGTGTTGAGCTCAGGGTAGTGATGGACTAACCAATCGACTTTACCCACTGCTCCCCATTGTTCATAGCCTGATAGCGCGCGTCGAAGATATGCTTGGGCTTGATAATCCTTATTCTTCTCTTGCCAAAATAGAGCGGTAAGTTCATCGGAAAGTGCTGCATCGAGCAAAAATTGAGACTCTAATGCACTTTCTCGAGCGCGTTCATAATAGTCGAGCGCCAACATCGAATCATTTTCAAGACGAGCGATTTCAGCGCTTAGCATTAAGTATTTGTGTAAATAGTTAGCCGGGTAAAGCTCAGCCCAAAGTTTAAACTTAGTGACAATTGAATGGATAGAGTTAAGGAGCTTTTCACGCTCAGCGCCAGTTAACTGGCTACAGTTAGCCGTTAAATGAAGCCCAGTATAGAGATAACTGTCCACCAAAATAATCTGAGCTTGAACCGTATTTTCAATCACCGACAGCCATTCCAGTAGCTGTTCCGTAGGCAGTGTTTCTCGAGCTAATAGCGTGGCGCGCAAGACAGAATAGATGGTGTGGCCCAAGAAAAATGGCGCGTCTTTATATGACTCTAACGTTTTTTGTGTAGAAAAATCATCGTCATCGAGCGATAAAAAACTGTGCGTTTGACCTTTAAGGTGGCGCAGCGGTTGGTAGACAATAATATTGAGCAGTTGTGCCATATCTTCCAATCGATTCGACGACAAATAGTTCAAACTATCGACTGCTTGTGCTTCGACTTCATTTAAGTGCGCGTTGGATGCCAGCAGCAGATGAGGTAATTGCAAGAAAACCCAACCAGCAAACGGAGAACCAGATTCTTGCGATAGTTTAGACGCCTCATACCAATAGTAATAACTCGATTTTAATGGGGCTAGCCAATGATTAATACCAAGAGAAAATACATGGTAAGTGTAGTTTTTAAAGGTTGGATTTTGGTACTTGTCCGCGAGTTTAATTGCCAAACTGCCAATGGCATGGCCTTGTTGGTATTCACCACTGGAGCACAATACCGAAGCGTAATTAATAAAACCAACCGATGTGATAGAGCAATTACCTTGCTGAATGGAAAGACGAGCGCTAACTGCTGCGGCCGTTGCGATTAAAGGCCCACGCCCAAGTAGATAGGAATCTGCGAACATATCGAATAACAATTCTTGAGCCAGCATAAACTCAGCATCATCAATTTCAGGCTGATTGAAGAGAGCATCGAGATCTTGGTGTTGCAGTAGCTGCTCAATTTGCTGTTTCTCTTCGGCGAACAGTGCCGTTAACTCTTCGTCAGTTTCGGGTAAGCAGATGCCTAATAATGCTAAGGCCTCGTATTCAAACTCGACCGATTTTTGGTATAAACCTTGGTGGTGATATTGTTTTGCTTGCATGTTGGCAAGGCGCAGCTTGTCTTTTTTATCGGTTAACGTTGTACGCAGTAGGCGATACATCTCTTCCGCTTGATCAAATTTAGACACTAAATAACAGGCTTGAGCGTACGCTAATCTGACTTCAATGGATAATGGTGTTGAAATTAAAGATCCGCAACGAGCGGCCATTTCGTAGGCTTGCTCTAAACATGAGAAAGCGATGCTATAGGCAGCCGATTGGTTCGCTTTTTTGCCTACTTTGAGATTGAGCTCGACCAGCATGAGTTGTTGCTCTTGCGTGGCGTTTTCTCGACCTTGATTGAGATGCTCTGCTGCGTCGAACAGTTTATGGTCACAATGCTGATGTTCAATTTGAGTCAGTAAATGTTGGCCAATTTGCCAATGTAATTTGATTTGTTCGCTGGGTGAAACACTAGTGTAAGCGGCTTGTTGGATGCGGTCGTGAGCAAAGCGTAACGTTATATCCGGTAATTGCTCACGCGTTTCAATCGTATGCAGCTCAAAATCGTCATCAAGCGGTAATAGCAAGCCCTGAGTCACGGTTGGTAACAACGCCGTCGCGACTGAGTGAGTGGATGCCAAAGCAAGGTCGGCCAGCAGTTCAAGGCTGAATGTGTTACCAATGCAGCCTGCAAGTTGCAGCAGTTTGTAGGTTTGGCTTGGCAGTTTTTCCATATAACTTTGCAGCATTGGTACCGAGTTTTCTGCTTTAGGCAGTTTAGCTATTGCGCTTTTATGCCAATTCCATTGTTTCTTTTGGTAATCAAAATACAAGTGACCCTTTGCATGTATCGTCGCAAGCATGGTCTTATAAATTAATGGATTACCACTGGTTCTTTCAAACAACAATTGGTTTAGTTGTTGTGCATCCGTGCTTGGCAATTCAACGCTATCAGAGAGAATCTGCTGTAAAACCGACGTTGGTAACTCAGTCAGGTCAATATTGACAATGTTAGGGCAGTTGGCTCTTAGGTTGGGCATAGCCATAGTCAAAGGATGGCTTTCATTGACTTCGTTGTTGCGGTAAGCCGCAATGATCATTAAAGATGAGTGACTAAGCGTAGGCGCTATCGCCTCAAGTAACGTTAGGCTGGGGGGATCGATCCATTGCAAGTCATCAATAAAGAGGATTACTGGCTTTCCAGTTTGGCCAAGTGCAGTAAGAAGATTTAGGAAAGTAGTATGGAAACGGGTTGAAGCGGCTTCCATTGTCAGATTCTGAACGCTAGGTTGTTCACCTATTATCCATTCAAGCTCAGGTAGTGCTTCAATGAGAAGCGCGGCATTTTTTCCAACGCCATCAAGTATTTGTTGTCGCCAGAACTGTATAGTGACCTTATCTTCAGCCATTACTTGTTTAATAAAGCCCGCGAGTGCTTGCAAGATTGCAGAATAGGGTTGATGTCGCAAGATTTGGTCGTATTTACCGCTGGTGATATAGCCGCCTTGTGCCGTTAGCGGGCGATATAACTCACGAATTAAAGATGTTTTACCGATACCGGAATGCCCAGCAACGAATACCAATTGACCGTTTTGATTGGTTGTGTGCGTAAATGCTTCGAGCAGTTGTGATATTTCAGCTTCGCGACCGTAGAGTTTCTCGGGAAGAATGAACCAATCATGGAGTTCATGGGTTGCGAGTTCAAAATCATCAATTCCCCCTTTTTGTATCCAGCTTTGTAAGCAGCGATCTAAATCCGCACATACGCCTTCTGCACTTTGATAGCGAGCATCAGGCGACTTGCTCATGAGTTTTTTCACGAGTTTAGATAGTACGCGAGGAATATGGGGAAATAACTGGTAAATCGGAGTTGGCTCTAAAGCAATATGGCTGTGGATCAGTTCATTGGTGTCTTTTGTTTCAAAGGGCAGTCGACCTGTAAACAATTGGTATAGTAAAACGCCTAGCGAGTAAAAATCGGTTCTAAAATCGAGCCCTCGGTTCATCCGTCCCGTTTGCTCTGGTGACATATAAGCACGAGAACCTTCGATAAATTTGGGTCGGATAATGTTTCGAGCTTTATTGGGGAATTCAAGTGATGAGCAGAAATCGATTAAGGTAATGTCGCCATTTTCGGGATTTATTAGAATATTGCCCGAGGATATATCACGATGACAATAGCTCTGTCGGTGCAACAAGCCAATTAATCGCGTGATTTTAGTGCTGATTTCAATGGCTGATGCCAGGGATATTGTGTGACTTTTAAAATAGTCACGTAGTGAGATGCCCTCGACCCACTCTCGAACAAGAAAAGCGGTGTTTTTGGCTTCAATATAGCCGAGTGGTGTGGGAAGGCCACTGCCATCAAGTGATTGTAGAATCAAATGTTCGCGTTTTAGTGCCGCGAGTTGGTGTGGTTCTGGAAAGGCACTTGCGGGAGTTTTTAAGGTGACGAATGTTTGGTCTGCAACTCTTTTTGCCTTGTAGACATAACTCTGATGGCCTCGATAAATGAGTTCTATCTCTGAGAATCCCTCTAACAGCATACCTTAGCTTTTCCTTAAGTCATTATTTCAATTCAAACTATGGATAGTTCTTGTTTATTATTATCTTCGATTACATTAATTGATATGTTTAATTTTATCAACAAGTGACATTCCATTAACTTAATTACCTCCATTTGATCGCATTTTTGAAATAAATGCAGTAAAAGCTAATAAGGTTATTTGTGTGATTTGTTTCTAAAGGGGCGAATAGGGTAGGGCTTAAAAAGCGGAGGGCCACTTTTTAAGCTGGAAGATTCGTCAAGCGTTGGGACTGAACTACTTTTCTCTCGTGACCCACCAACAAAGTAGTGAACCGAGTGTTACCATGGCGACGCCTTGCCAAAAGCTTTGGCTTAATGCGACGCCTAATAAAATGGAAGAGAATAGCGCTGAAAAAACGGGTGTGAAATAGGACAGCGTGGCTAGGAATACCATATTGCCCCCAACAATCGCTATATTCCATAAGCCATAACCACCAGCCATTAAAAATGCAGCAGACATGAGATAACCAATCCCTTGCCATGAAAACGTAATTTCAGCCTCTGAACTGAAGGCGTATTTCACCCACAAGGAAAGTGCCGTTGCTATAAAAAAGAGAGTGATGGCATTTTGTTTTGATTGCTGCCGCTTGGTCAAATTGCAATAGCAAGCCCAAATAATGGCACCACTAAAAGCCATGAAGTACACCAATGGGTTGGTGCTGACATTGTCTATCAGTTGTGTGATGGACAGTCCGTTATCACCACTGACTGTCCAAGCAACACCAATAAAGGCCAGAAGAATCGCAGGATAAAGCAGCCAGTTGGTCTTTTTGTTACTGCCCCAAACGGCGAATAAAACAGTCAGTGCAGGCCACAGGTAATTCACGATCGATACTTCAATCGCTTGTGTTCGTGAATTTGCATACCCGAGTGACAGAGCGAGAAATATCTCATAGCACACAAATAGAGTGCCACCGAGCAGTAGGTAACGAGTCGAGAAATTCGATAGTTTTGGTATACCTACAACGCACAGCAATAAAATGGAACTAAGAGAATACAACAGTGCACTGCCGGCCACTGGGCCAAAGCTTTCTGTTACCAATCGAGTGCTGGCGAGTAAACAGCTCCAAAAAAGAATGGCAATACAGCCGTACAAGGTGAATCGGATTTGAGATGAGCCCATCACTGTGAAAGACCAGTTTAAAGAGAGAGCGTATAGATTAACGTAAATTTTGCTTGCCTCAATATAAATTGTTATCGTGTCAGCGGATAATAATTTACTGGGATCAACCGAGATGAAATATAAGAACTCAGTCAGTATTGAGCAGGTAAATTGGCTAAACTGTGGGTTCGACGTTGCGTTTAGCAACCACGTGACCATTTATGACAGCAAACAATTAGGATCGAGTATGCCCACAACCGAATCGCCAATGACTCTCGCGTCACTAAAACAGCCTCAATTGTTACAACAAAAATGCTATATCAATGGTCTTTGGGTTGAGCATCCTGAGGATCATTGTGCGGTGTTTAATCCATCGAACGGAGAGGTTCTCGGACATGTTCCCAATCTGGGAGAGAAGCATGCGAAGCAATGTGTTGATGCGGCATATGAGGCTTTTAAAGGTTGGAGCAAAGTCACGGCGGAGCAACGTGCACAGGTTTTACGTCATTGGTATGACTTAATCACTTGTCATGCTGACGATCTGGCGGCCATTTTGACGCTAGAGCAAGGCAAACCTTATGCTGAGGCAAAAGCAGAGGTTGCCTATGCTGCAAGCTTTGTACTTTGGTATAGCGAAGAAGCTCGCCGTGCTTATGGTGAGACCATTCCGAGTCATCGCAGTGGAGGTCAAATTGTGGTGACCAAAGCCCCCATTGGTGTTGTTGCTGCAATCACACCGTGGAATTTTCCAGCGGCAATGATCACGCGTAAATGTGCACCTGCATTGGCTGCTGGTTGTTCTGTGGTACTAAAACCTGCACCAGAAACCCCATTTACGGCGCTGGCGCTGGCATGGTTGGCCGAAGAAGCTGGCTTACCCGCAGGGCTGCTCAATGTTATTACTGGGGATGCGGTGGCTATCGGTTCAGTATTAACGTCGGACAAACGAGTGCGTAAAGTGTCGTTCACTGGCTCAACTAAAGTGGGTGAAATGTTAATGAACCAATCGGCTTCAACCATCAAAAAGATGGCTTTGGAGCTTGGGGGAAACGCCCCTTTTATTGTTTTTGATGATGCTGATGTTGATGCGGCGATTGAGGGGATAATGGTCGCAAAATTTCGCAATGCAGGACAAACCTGTGTTTGCGCCAATCGCATCTTTGTTCATGATGCGATTTACGACTCGTTTGCGGAGAAACTGGCAGCAAAAGTCTCAGAATTAACCGTGGGAGATGGTTTTACTCACGGTGTAACGATCGGCCCTTTGATAAACGCCGCCGCTGTGGAAAAGGTAAAACGCCACGTTGAGAATGCAGTTGAACGTGGTGCGACAGTGCTGTGCGGGCAACTTCCAAATGCAGGCTCTCAGTTGGTGAAGCCATTTGTTTTGAGCGGTATGACAGACGAAATGCTGGTGGCAAGTGAAGAGACGTTTGGCCCTGTTGCAGCGTTGTTTTGCTTTGATGATGAGCAAGAGGTTATCGTACGCGCCAACCATACCGAATCGGGCCTTGCCGCTTACATATATACCCAGTCTTTAGGCAGAGCTTGGCGCGTTTCAGACGCGTTGGAAGTGGGTATGGTTGGTATCAATGAAGGATTAATATCCACAGCTGCGGCTCCGTTTGGTGGTGTCAAAGAGTCGGGTTTAGGTCGAGAAGGCTCGCGCCATGGTATGGAAGAATATCTAGAAATGAAGTCCCTCTTTTTTGGCGGCTTAGATAAGTAGCGCGTCGGAGATTTCGCTATTTTGTTAAATTGTTACCTGTGCACAAGTAAAGTAGAGAGCGTTTGCCTACTATAAAGTGGTCATAGTGGCTGATTAGTTGTGTGATATAGACAATACTCAGCCGCAGATCATATTCGCAAGTAGGATGATTGATTTCTACCAATGGAATAGCGATTAAGCAAAAAGATAAGGAGTTTGACGTGAAACATTTGGCAATGGCTGTGGTGATCAAACAAGGAAAGGTGTTGGTTCAAAAGCGGTATCGTGCAGAGAAAGGCATGCTGTTAGAGTTTCCGGGTGGGGAAGTCGGCGAAGAAGAGACGGGCACTGATGCTGCGATTAGGGAATTGGCGGAAGAAACTGGCTTGCTAGGTCTAACGCACGCTGCGACTTACAGTGACGTTAATGATTATGGCGGCCGTATTTACTTTGTGGTTCTACGTGCGAAGCAAGGTGATGAGCCACGCGTTATTGATCATGAACGCCAGCAACAATTTGCTTGGATCGAACCAAACAAAATCCCGCTAGACGATTTCTATCCTGCAGATGTTGCGTTTATTACTGCGCAGTTAAAGCAATATTCGTTGTCACCCAGTTTGGTATAGAAGACAGATTGCTCACCAGCAGATAAAGAAAAAGCCAATCACAAAGGGGTGATTGGCTCAATTATGTGTGAACAAATTAGATTCACTAACAACGTCAGTTGGCTAGGTGACCCTCGGCTTAGAAAGGGTCAAATACAATAATGCATGAAGCGTGCCATTTTTTAATGTGACTTTTTGTGCATATGTTCACTGTTTTTCGGTGATTACCATCACTTCATTCGCATATTGCAAATGCATTTTGCTAAATTGGTAAAAATGCTATTGATAATGTGAATATTAATCCTGATGCCATCATGGTTATATTGAGTAGAAAAAGTATAGTTGCGATTTCATACGTATAATGATGCCACGTATGGCATCGAGGAAGCCAAGAAAGCCGATCGGCTTGTCAGCACTAACCCAAGCGAGGCCTACAGACCCGACTGGAATGTCGTACCCCTGGGGTTCTTCTATCTTCAAACGCACAAAGTGATGCTTGTTTTGTAGGTTCTTGCCTGTTGTTGAACGCACCGATTGATCTAATCCTAAAAGATTACTTTGCGCTTCACCAGTCGCTTCGATAACCCCTTCAACGTGAGCAGAAAAGATCTTGCCCGGATAAACGGAAGAGGAAAACTCGGCAGATTGGCCTGGTTTAATATTGCGAATAGCTTGATGATTAACACGCATCAGAACATATTTTTCATCCGTATACATTTGCAAGCGTGGCACCATTGAGATCCGTTGACCTTCACGCAGAATAAAATTGGTCACAAAACCGTTAGCAGGGGCATATACCTTTGTGCTGTCTAAATCCCACTTCGCTTTTGCGACGTTCTGCTGGGTTGAGTGCCAGTCTGCTTCGCGGCTCTCTATCGATAATTCACTTTTGACGATCGCAATTTTTGCTTTTTCAAGGTCGACTTGTTTGGTTAGGATTTGTGATCTAATCGTCTCAACGTAATGACCCGCTTTTATCACTGCGGTGTTTTGTTTTTCAATATCGCTATCAGTGATGGTATTTTGAACCACTTGGTTCTGTTTTTCATAGCGTGTCAGTGTGTTTTTTTGTAACTGGTAATCGGCTTTTGCGGTGGCCAATTGCGCTTCACTGGTATGTAAGTCTTGCTTCAAAGATTGGTAACTGGCTTGTGTTGCTTTAACATCTTGTTTTGCCACATTCAGCGCTATTTTGGCTGCTTGTTCTGCGACATTTGCTTGGCGATATGCGATTTGATATTGCGTGTCGTCAATTTCATACACCAGTTGGCCTTGTTCAATGACCTGGTTTGGTTGGATATGAATTTTTGTCACTTTTCCTTTAACGTTTGATGAATCTGGACGCAGTTGAATATGAGGGGATTGCACTAGCGAACCGCCCGAAAGATCCATTGGTGCAAAGTTGATCAAACCGACCCAAACAAACATTAGCCAACCTCCGCCGCCTAGATAAGCGAACGATTTGGTATAGGTGTTCCAAGGCATACCGATAAAACGGAGTAAATAAATGAACAGTGCCCAGACAGCCAAACCTTCTAGCATGCTTTATCCTCATTGTTATTTGTTTGTGATGGTGCGTGGCGCCAAGTGTCGCGGAAGTTGATGATTGCTTTTTCCATGTCGACGAAGGCGAGAATGACGGCTAATACCCACACCCAATGCCAAAGAAATCCAATCCACGTTAAAGCGGTAATCAACCCTATTTGATGATGCTCTTTACTGTGAGCCTTATTTATGGGGAGTTCATGAAAGCGCCAAAAGCCATAGGCGGCTGCAACGACAGTCCCTACCAGTACGATAGTTGCGACGACATGAAGCGTCGTATCAGCACCTGAGCCAACAAATGGCACACTTAATAAACTCATTTTATGTTCCTCTTTTTTATTGCAGAGGAGATTGTGATCTAGATTTGATTATTTCCTTTCAATGTGACAGATTTAATCAATTGTGATTGCTAAATGATTAGATCTGCTATGGATAAAGTTCGATTTATAAGAGCGCTGGGCTTGAAGAGTGTGCACAACCAAGTGAGAAGACGTTATGGTTTAGGGCCCAATGCTTTGGCGATTCCTGAGTCTGCGCTTCATCATCCGATGACATTGATACCGATTTCAGAGGTTAACTTATGGTATCAAGCCTTGGAAAATGTGACTGGTAACGCCGATATTGTGCTGGAAGTGGCGAGTGATATTAAGCCAGATGATCTCGGTGCGGTGTCTCGGTGGTTATTATCAGGTATCGATTTAGCTTCCGCCATTCGGCGCTTAAATTATGGTATTGGAAGTTTGCAATCTGGAGCGTTCCTCTCCGGCACTCAGAGTGGACATATCATAAAATGGGTGTATCAAAATCCATTTATTGCCCCTCACAATAAAATTCATGATGGCGTCCGTGCTGCGGTGTTTATGACCAAGATTATTCGTCATTATGTTGGTGAACAATTTTCTCCGATGCGTGTAATGATGCCAGGGATACGCAAAAATGATGAGAAATATAAACAGTATTTTGGCTGCGATATTGGATGGAACCATTCAAAAACGGAAGTGTGGTTTCATTCCGATCTCCGTTTAGCAACACAGTCTATGCGCCCATATCGTGGAGCCAAGCCATTGGCGATGAATTTTACCGACCTTGATGAATTTCTGAATATGCCTGAACCTGAAGATGAGGTGAAAGTGATCTATGAAGTGATCAATTATAGCTGTCATTATGGCTTTCCAACGGTTGAGAAGGTTGCCAAGTTGGTTGGTTTGTCATCGCAGCAATTTCAGCGACGTTTACATGCTATTGGTATGAATTTTACCAATGTAATGGGTTATGTCATGAGCAATATTGCGGTTGATCTAATGGTGAAAGGCGCAACGGTTGATGAGGTCGCTGCGCGCTTAGGTTATCAAAATGTCGCTAGTTTTAACCGTATGTTTAAGAAACAGCGAGCACTAACACCAAAACAATTTATCCAACGTCTACAAGAGCTGAATTAAGGCCGTATGATTTGAGGTTTAGTTGTTCCTCAATGCCGATTTCTAGGCTGGATTTATCCGTTTGTAATGTGATCAAGTGCCTTCGCTTGCGCCTCGTTTTGTTGTTTCGTATCCGGTTTGATTTTATACATAAGCAGGGCGAACAAACCCACGGCATACAGCATCGACCAACCTAGAAAAGCGAGCATAAATGCGCAGGTCAACAAAGCTATGACGGCAAGCCCTTTCGCAAATCCATGGAGCAATTTGACGGCGGCAAGCATTGCCATTAGATAGACTAAAATAAATACGCCATTCGCGAGTTTGACAAAAAACTCTAAATCCAATTGAGTTAAGTAACTGATAAAGCAAGACAACAATAAAACCGCGCCGACGGACAATGTAGCGTTAGCTGGCACACCATTGGTGGATAGGTTGGCGAGGCGATGGCTTGGAGCGTATTCGCGAGCTTGCGCCCAAACCATACGTGCTAAGCTTTGGGTGTATAAATTGATACTGGCAAAACAGGCCACAAAACCTATCACATTAATCCATGGCTTGACGGTATCACTAAATAGCAGTTGAGCTAGGTAAGGAATAGAGCCTGTATCGAATTCGCTGCTGCCGTAGGCATGGTATTTTATGACCACGACTGAACACGCCCAATATGCCGCCCCGGCAACCAAACAGCCAACTAAAATCGCAATAGGAAAGTCGCGTTGCGGGTTTTTAAACTCTTCACCCATATGAGCAAAGGCCTCAATGCCAACGAAGCACCAAAACATCACCGCTAGAGCGCTACCGATAAGAGTCCAATCGGAGTAAGTGACTTTGGGCATCGCGATATCGGGTTGAGAAATATCGCCAAACCACCATAGGGTAGCCACCAAAGCAAAAATACTAATGGCGATCGCGGTTTGTAGCTGCCCTGAAGATTTGGTGCCGGATAAATTGACCAATACCAACAAAACGACAGTGATGGATTGCGCGACTAATGCATTGTCCAACGCTGCCGGTAGCAGTGGTTGTAGAAAACCTGCGGCAAGTGCAATTGCGGCGGGAACGCCGACAGGAATCACACTAAGAAACAACCACGCGATACTTTTTTCCAATCGGCGATTGAACGCCTGGCGAACAAAAAATGCTGTGCCTCCGGCATTAGGGTAACGCTTCCCTAATTGAGCAAAAGTCAGCGCGATAGGGCAGATACCTAACAGTAGGAGTAGCCAAGACCAAAGTGATAATGGCCCTGCGATACCAGCGGCAAGTGCGGGGACCATAAAAAGGCCTGTTCCCAACAATGTGGTTGATAGTAGCCCTATGCCCGAGGCTAGGGTTATTTCCTTTTTTAATTGTGCCATAGCTAACTCGGTGACTCCTTGTCATCGTTATTAGACCCAGCTCTCAGGGTAACGCGGTTCATCTAGAGAACAAGCCGTGCATTTTCCATTTTCTGGTTACTTGCTGATGGTGAATTATCATCATTTGGCTTATAGCTTACGCTGCATTGTGATTGGGGTCATTACGCAAAGTGTCCGACTACGCCGTCACTTTGACGTAATTTTTATCGAAAAAGCGCAAAATGACCACGATATTAGATCAATAGATGCGGTATTATGATTTGAATTCAACAAGGAACAGTTGAGCTATTACTGGGAGTAATATGGATCAGTTTGATAAAAACATTATCGCGTTGCTGAAATCGAATGCACGTTCATCAATCAGCGAACTGGCTAGGCAAGTTAATTTGTCACGCTCTGCGGTGACAGCGCGAATTCAAAAGCTTGAAAAGGATGGGATGATATTGGGTTATCATGCCGAGATAAAAAAAGATGATAAGCACCCAAAAATCAAAGCGTATCTTGCCTTGAAGTTTGATACATCAAGCTCAACGAAGCACTGCGAATCTTACGCGGCGCAATTTTATCAAATTGATGGCATTAAATGGAGCCATGCCATCAGCGGTGAAACGGATATGATGCTGTATGTAGAAACAGAGAACATGGAAAGATTGAACGACATTCGTAATGAATTACATACGATTCCAGAACTACGTCACTTAACGACGCATACGGTTTTAACCGAATTCTTTAATACTTTACATCATGATTAATCATATCAATCTTAATTTGCTTCGTTCACTTCAAGTGTTACTTGAGGAGTGCCATGTTAGCCGTGCTGCAACGCGACTCAATATTACGCAATCCGCCGTGAGTCGTCAGTTGGCACAGTTACGAACCTTGTGTGGTGATCCTCTTTTGGTTAGAAATGGCAATATTTTAATTGCGACACCTAAAGCTCTAGTATTGCTTGGGCGCGTCAATGCTTTACTCACTCAAGCGGACGAATTATTTAGTGATGTGCCATTTATCCCTGCCAGTTGGCAGCAAGAGTTCGTTTTTTCGTCTAGTGATTACGTGGCGCAGTTTATTGTGCCAGAAGTTGTTTCAGTACTGAGTAGTCAAGCTCCACTAGTCGACCTTACTTATCGTCTTTGGCAACCTGAGTATTTGACTCAAATTCAATCTACCGGCATAGATCTCGCGTCAACAATGCTCGCGGAGCCACCAGAGCAACTCTCAAATATCATGATTGGCCACGACAACTCGGTGTGTTTGATGCGACAGCAGCACCCGCTAATCAATAAAGCCAAGTGGAGCAGTGCTGATATTGTTCGTTACCCACATTTAAAAGTCACGGGTGGCGGTGATAAAGATAGCCATGCGGACTTAGCTTTAACGACATTAGGATTGAAGCGCCGTATTGCGGTGAAAGTGCCTTTTTTCTCTGCCGCTGTTAATGCATTACAAAGTAGTGATCTTCTGATGATTGTGCCGGAACATATCGCTACTAATTTGGCTAAACAAGCGCCCCTGATGCACCGAGCATTGCCTTTTGAAACGCTTCCACATTTGTATTGGCTGATGTGGCATCCAAAATTTGACCAAGACAAGGCACACACTTGGATGCGTAATAATGTGTTGCAAGTGATGCAAAGCTCACCTTTTTCTATCGGTATGATTTGAAATCATGACTTGTATGAAAAAGTTTGATTTCAATGCATGATAATAAAGACGTAAATTAGCGTTAACTTTTACTTTTTGGCTAAGATAATTCGATGACTCTGACGATTTGGCTCTCGCTCTTTACTGTATGTTTACTTGGGGCGATGTCTCCAGGCCCAAGCCTCGCTATGGTCGCAAAGCACAGTTTGGCGGGGGGACGCAGTAATGGCCTTGCCGCTGCATGGGCGCATGCATTTGGAATTGGTATATATGCTTTTATCACCTTGATTGGTCTGGCGGTGGTGTTGCAGCAATCGCCGCTGTTATTTAAGACGATTAGCTATGCCGGGGCAGGGTACTTAGCCTATTTAGGCTATAACGCCCTGCGTTCAAAAGGTGGTGTGGCGGCAAAATTACAATCGGGTCAACAAACCAGCCTTTGGCAATCGGCTAAAGAAGGCTTTTTGATTTCGATTTTAAGTCCCAAAATATCCCTGTTCTTCATCGCATTATTTAGCCAATTCATTGCAGTGGGCGGTGAACTGAGCAGTAAAATTATCATTGTTTTAACGCCGTTTGTGATCGATGGCTTGTGGTATACCTTGGTCACTTTTTTACTCTCTAGTGCCCGCTTTATTGACAAGATCAGAAATAAAGCACAGTTGATTGACCGTCTTTCTGGCATTATTTTGATTTTGCTTGCGGCACGAGTTGTCTTCTCGCTGAACTAAGCATCTTGACATTATTTGGGTTAAAACATGATTAGACTTGCAGTTATCGGAACCAACTGGATCAGCGACCAGTTTATTGAAGCCGCCCTTTTTACTCAGCGCTATCAATTAAGTGCCATTTATTCGCGTTCCATTCAATCGGCACAGCAGTTTGCGCTGAAATATCAAACTCAAAGTAACACCCCATTGTTATTTGATGACTTACAAAAACTTGCTGATTCTGACCTAATTGACGCGGTTTATATCGCAAGTCCCAATGCACTACATGCCTCACAAGCGATTCTATTGCTGCAGGCGGGTAAACATGTGATTTGTGAAAAACCGCTGGCGGCAACTGATATTCTGGCTCAACGCATGTTTGAGGTTGCGGAAAAAAATCAGGTGGTATTGTGTGAGGCTTTTATGTCTCCTCATACGCCAAACTTTAAAATTTTACAGAGCCAATTGAATCAAATCGGCCGCTTAACTAAAGCGGTGATCACTTATTGTCAGTATTCCTCCCGTTACCCGAAATACTTGGCTGGGGAAATGCCCAATACCTTTAACCCAGCATTCGCCAATGGCTCTATCATGGATATAGGCTTTTATTGCTTGGCGTCTGCTGTGGCTCTATTTGGTGAACCACGTCGAGTGAGAGCTGAGGCGCAGTTGCTAGCATCCGGTGTCGATGGCAGTGGCAGCGTTATGTTGTCTTATGATGATTTCGAAGTTGTACTACAACATTCGAAAACCAGTGATTCGCTACTACCAAGCGAATTCCAAGGGGAAGAGGGGGTATTGCAGATGCAGATGATCTCGATAGGCAAGCAGATAACCAAAACCTTACGTGGTCAAGCAACGCAAGACCTCTCCGTCGCCCAGCATGCTAATCCAATGATTTATGAAGCGCTCGATTTTGCTGAGCAAATCGTCAATAATCAGATAGACCTAGCCGCTAAAGAACGTTCGCTAGTGGTCGCAAAATTACTGACGGAAATTCGTCGCCAAACCGGGGTTGTTTTCCCTAAGATTGATGAGAGATAGACAATGCAAGCTGAAGTTAAATGGGTTGAGGGTTTTAAGTTCCTAGGTCAATCGCAATCAGGCCACTCGGTCGTGATGGATGGCAATGGCGGCGCGACCGCTCCAAGCCCGATGGAGATGGATAATTTTCAGTAATTTAACATATCACTAACATTGGCTTGTTGGTTTTGTATTCCCAAAAGTGATTGAAGTTATAATAAGAGCATCGTTTATCTAATCGTGCTACTCAGATTTTTCTAAGTAGCACTCTACCGTAATCAGAACTCAAGCGTATGAGAGCCTTTTTCATAAAAAGGACCTACACACATTGTTGTACCTTCTAATTCGCTGGCGATCATAGAAGTGGTATATATCAACTGGAAGTCATTTTTGATGGTATTGCATACCTCGACCATTTGGCGTTGAAAGTTCTGACTTCGCTCAACAACCATTCCTTTATCCTCTATATTATCCATGAGGATTAGGTTAGGAAAGCGAGAGTAAGAATCATCGGCAGATTGAGAGAATATGGAGAATCTTATACTGTTCTTCAGCACTACCATTGAACTTGCAGAAAATTTGTTTCTTCCATTCACATACATTTTGTCTTTAGAAAAATCAAAAACGATGTCATCTGGATCATCAAAAGCACCTTCGTAGCCACCGTCAGCTTTTAGTAACTCTTTGGCCTTTGATTCAATATTCTCATAAACAGAGACATATCTTTGCTCTTGCCGAGCCGATATCGCATCTAATTTTTCTTGAAGCTCATTGATCTTATTCTGTGCCAATACCTTTTTACGTTGTAAGTTATCTACATTAGATACTTGTTCTCGCTTCTCTTCTAATGAAATGACTTGGCTTTGTTTAAAGCCTATTTCGGTGGATATTTTAAGGAGTTCTGCCTCTTTTTCATCGGTTGATGAGTTTATCTCTTTTAACTCTGATTTTAGTGCATTTAGTTCTTGTTTTATTAAAGGAGTTTGAGAGTCAATTGTTAATAAATCATCTTCAAAGCTTTTAACTAACTTTTTATTTTCACTGATTTGAAAGTTGAGTTCATTAAGTAGTTGTGAATATGCAAAGTCTTTTTCTGAATTATGCTTTGGTGATTTGCAAAGACCGCAATTATCACTACCTGCACTTTCTAATGGTTCAAGGCAGGAAGGGCAGTATTTAAAAGTGATAGTACCAAGTGAGTTATATGTTATCTGAGACTCGCCAAGAGCTGATTTACGTTGTTCCAATGAGCGAAGGAATAGCGTTGTTTCATTAAGCTCTACTTGTGTTTCCAATCTATTATCTGAATATTTACTCAATTTATTCGATAATTCTTCAATTTTAGACACAAGCTCTCTAATTCGTTTGGATGTGTCTATCGAAACCTCGGCTGATGGTGTGCTCTTTATTTCTAAGCGTTTATTTTCTAAATCGATAATGTTTTGTTTTACCGCTTCAATATCGTTATTTAGTGACGATAAGTTAACTAAGTTCTCTTTATGACCAAACATTCTATAAATGGAATTTAACTCGGCATTGAACTTTTCAAATTCTCTGTTTGCTTCAATTAATCCCTGTCTTAAGTTATATGCGTC
>NZ_AFWF01000282.1 GCF_000222605.1 Vibrio ichthyoenteri ATCC 700023
CAAGCAAGAGGCTGCTGGAATTAAATTTCAACAGCAGGTTCAACAAGAAAAAAATCAAATGGATCGATATGTTACTGCAATAGATTCAATATCTAAAACACCAGGGATTTTGGATGTAGAAGGTCTCTTTGATGAGCTTGAAGGCGATAAAAAAAAGCTGCAAAGCTTAGGTTGGAAGATGCAAGAGTTCAGCTGTTCGGGGTTCTTTTGCAATATTAAATTCTCAAAAATTGACGGTGCGTTCTTCGAGTACGTAGACATTGTCAAGAAAGGACAGGTTCATACTCCGATGTTTAATGAGAATGAACTTGTTTTTGAAAATTTACCGTATGAATATATAGAAAAAACAAATGACACACCGTTTAAATATCAATCATGCACGGACGCTATTTCTTCTATGTATGAGTTTAAATCTATATTCAACAATCGTATTATCAACGATTTGACAGTTTCAGAACCAGTTCCAGTTTTCAATTTTAACAAAGTTTACGATTGGGCAGATATGAAGGATTTAAAATATATCGATGCCAGTGTCAAGTTTGATAACGTTATTACAATCAATTTGTTGAACGATTTCTATACGGAAGAAGAAGTGTACTTTAATTTTTTCAGCGCAAAAGAGAATTCTTTTGACCTGGGATTGAAAATTTACTGCATGTGAGATGATTATGAAAAACAAATTTATTTGTGTGAGTTTTATGTTGGCTTTTTCTACAGTTTCGTTAGCGCAAGACGTTAAGTTCTACGAGAATAATATTAGTTCAATAGAATCTTTGAAAATGAAGTTAGAACAGTTAGAGTTGAAGAAAAAAATACTAGATTTATTTAATAAATTCTCAAATATTGCCAATTATAACGGTGCGGTAAATAGGGCTCTTATTTTAGCGCCAATTTTGCTTATGATGAGTAATCAGATTAAGCTTTTTTGCGGTAAGCTTAGAAGCGCAATGTTCGATCACGAATAAGGCAGTTACTTTTCCAGTTGTAAATGTGAGCACTTATTGTTGTGGTATCCAAGCAAAACTGAGTTGGTATAGGAGAGTACTTTGTTGGGATTACCTCAACTTCGGGTTTCGGCGTTTTTCAAGGTTGTTAGACATTTGGAGAGTGAAAGGATACCAACGCTCAGCAATCATAGTTTTACCGCGGAGCAACAAAGCTGCTTTCGGAATCGAAAGGTTTTTATTTAGTGATGTATGCAAAACGGAAAAAGCCCCTGATAGCGTTCAGGGGCTTTTGATTTTCAGTGTGTAATTCAACACGGCTGTTAATTTTCTCAGTGCATTTTATTTAGTAAAGAATGTCGCGCTCTCGATAAGCTGCGGTCAAATCAGGGCTCTTTCGCTATCTTTATTTCTTGCGCTTAACAAAAAATACGCCAAAACTACGTTTGTGTTTATTGGCGATCCAACACAATCTATTGATGCGATTAACATTGCATCGTCGAGTGATTTGCTCCGCGTTGAACTAAGGGATAGGCAAGCTTTGCTGTCTTACTCTCTTGAAAAATAAAATCAACAATTTACACTCCTAGTTAATCCACTTTAGTGCTACTACAGTCAGTGAACTAAGAATACCCTCATAGCTGGTATTACTTTGGCCGGGTTAGGGATAGGAGCCAGAGACATATCGAACGGTTTTTCTATAAGTTGCTGAATTTTATATTAAAAATCACATAAGTAATATTTTTATGTTATTAGAGAAGTGGCAAAGTGGCAACGTCATTCACTAGTGATTTTATAAATGATCAGTGCCGACAACATGGCTATAGACTTTGGTGAACTCTTTAATAAAGATTTCAAAACGGCGTGGGATATAGGGATTTTGTTTGTACAAAATATACATATTCGATTCTGTAAACCACTCACCATCAAAAAGCTCAACGAGTTCGCCATTGTTGCGTCCTTCTGCGGCTTTGTAGCGGCCACTTAGACCAATGCCAAATCCCTTTTTGATTAGCTCGATAGTAATATCCGTGGAATCAGATGCCATCATGCCCGTCACCGCCACCTCTTCTTGATGACCATGTTTGTTTTGCAGCGTCCAACTTTTTTGCATTTTGACGGCGTTTGTCTGCGTGACGCAGTGATGATGCGAGAGGTCTTTAATGTCTTCTGGTGTACCAAACTCGGCTAGATATTGTGGTGAGGAAAAACAATAGCGTCGATTCGCCGGAAGCTTTTTAGCCACAATAGTGTCGTCTTCTGGCCAGAAGGGCGCGACCATAATATCGACTTCTTCGAATGAGTTTAGTGTCCGTGGGATCATGGTTTTGAAATGGACAGCGATATGCGGATATTTTTTATTGAAGTTGACAATAAAATTGTCGGTGATGAATTTCGCCATGGGGTGCAAACAACCAATACGAATGATGCCCGATTCATCTTGTTGCTCACTTTGCACTAAGGCAATGGTTCGATCTATTTGCTCGAGTAGTGATTCTGATTGGATCAGAAAGGTTTCACCTTGCGGCGTTAAGCTAATATGACCGCCTCGACGATGCACCAAGGTGACAGACAAACTCTTTTCGAGCATTTTGATCTTACGGCTTAAGGTCGGTTGGCTGATCTGCAGCAACCGCGACGTTTCAGTGAAGTTTAATTTTCCTGCTAACGCTACAAACATCCTTACCGCTTCGATATCCATCACATCTCCAATGTTAAAGCACGCTATCAAACGAATAGTTTGTGATTGTAAATATCCGAAAACGCGTGTGTTGTCATCTGTTTTACGCCGTATCTCACCAATTATTGATCTCATGCAGACACATTCATTTTCTGAATAGCTGTGATTCAAAAGGCTATGTTTTCCAAAGATTTTGCATCGATATAATCCTAGGCATTGGCGGCCATTCCATGATGTGTTTTCCGTCAGGGAATCTTCAACGAGTGTTTGTGGAATATCGATAACCATCCTTATCACGGGTTTCCATTCACAAGGAAGGGTATAGAGGCCACACATTGAGTCCTTACAAGTCTTCCGATGATGCGCTTGCAATGTAGTTAAAAATCCAACCTTGTTGGGCCGCGTTCGAGCACGCTTTTTATAGAGAATTCAATAGAGATAATAATGAAAAAAATTCTATTCACATTGGGGCTGATCACTTCATTTGGCAGCCAAGCGGCATTAGAACTCACCAACTGCGTGATTGTCGAACCTGCGCCATCATCCAATGTCGCCGGCATCTTTTTTGATATCCGCTTTCGTGTGACAGATGAGGTAAAGAAACTGCGTATCCCAGGGCCAGAGTCGATACAAGGTGCGACGATCAAGGGGCTGTCAGACACGGCCGAAATTCATGAAACGGTAATGAAAGATGGGGTGATGACAATGAAGCAAATCACCCAGTACAAGATCAAACCAAACACCGAGCATCAGTTTAAGCGCGGTGGCCACCACTTGATGATTCGCGACTTTAGCCAACGTCCAGTTGCGGGCGAAGAATATGAGTTGTCGGTTTGGTCTACCTATACCGAAGACCCAAGCTGCATGGCAAAAGTGGTGAAATCTGCCGATCTTGCGATGTTGAAGAGTAAACAGGTAGGGAGCGCAGAATGAAGTTTTTCCAAGGGGTAAAACGTAAAGTCATCATCGCGCTGCTGGTGATTGGCGGCGGGCTGGGGTTGCTCGCCTCTTTGCCGGCGACGGAAGCCTTACATGCGCTTAGTTCGAATGAGTTCTGTGGCTCTTGCCATACGATGAAACCCATGGTTGAGACGTTCGCGAACTCGGTTCATGGCGGCAATAACTCACACGGGTTTGTTGCGGAATGCACCGATTGTCATTTGCCGAAATCGAATGTGGTAGAAGAGTTGTATGTCAAAGGTACATCTGGCATGCGTCACCTATGGGGCGAATATATATTGGGTATGGAGGCGCTCGATTATCAATCGTTGCACCCAAAGCGTACCGAGTATGTGTTTGATTCAGGTTGTGTGAATTGCCATAAAGACTTGGAACGCCGAGCGCTTTTGGCGACGGAAGAGAGTGAACCGGCCGACTGGACTCATAATTTGGCTTTTGCACGTAAAGATAACGATCCACAGTGGAAGTGCTCCAGTTGCCACTACGATATTGCGCACCCTCAGCTAGAAGAAAATATGGCAAAACGCGCGGAAGACAAATTGCGAATGAACGCGAAAGAGGCCTTCAAAAATGAATAATACGTTTTCTCTTCTTTCTCTGCTGGTGGGCTCAGCGTTGATGTCGGGCTCTACACTGGCACAAAACTCGGTGACGCCAAGCAATGCACAACTCACTAATCCCGATGTGGATAATGGCCTGCAAAACTACACCATCAATCGCACGATTTCAGATCTGAGTGCCGCGGAAATTCAAGCGGCCACTCGCGCATCGGTAGGCTGTTTTATGGGCTGTCACCGCCCTGCGGTTGAAGAAGTGCCTGAGACTATTAGCCCGAAAATATCGGGCCTTCCGGCTCAGTATATCTACAACCAATGGTCAGATATGGACGGCACCCGAACCTCGGGTTTGTCGGTGCAAATGAAAGAGTTTGTTTACTTACTCTCGCCAAAAATGATGGCCGATGTGGCGATTGTTCTGAGCGATCGTGAAATGAAATACAGCCCAGATTCCAATGTGGTGGGTGGGGAGTCATGGACGCGCGGTAAAGCCATTTACGATCAGTCTTGCAAGGCTTGCCATGGTGAACAAGCGATAAGCAATAATGATCGCTTTCCGTCATTCAAGGGGCAAATGCCATACTACTTGTTTGAGCAGTTGAAAAACTACCGTGATGAAAAACGCACCAATCGCGATGCGCCGATCATGTACCCGTTTGCCAAAATGTACAATGAAGACGACTACAAAGACATCATTGCTTACGTGACGGGCCAAGAACTCAAACAAATTGAGCGAACGGAATTCATTACCGGTATCGGCATGCCTGCGCCAAAAGATTTTGTGTTGCCAGATACCGGCCAAATCCAAAACTTTACTAACGTTCATGGAGAAGATTCCGATTATCACGGCGCAGAGCCGCGTTATACCGTTTCAAAATCAGGCAAAACGACCTTTGATGAAAACACCAAGTTGACGTGGGAGCGTGATGCTTCGCGTATTTGGATGACGGCCATTGAAGGCAAAGAGTATTGCGAAAATCTGGAACTGGATGGTTATACCGATTGGCGTTATCCATTGATTAAAGAGCTGCACACCATTGCAGACTTTGGCGAATTTCGCCCTGCGATTGATACCGAAGCGTTCTTGAATATGCCACGCCAGAGTTCGGGCATTTGGACGTTCCCAGTGTCTAACCATCCTGATCATGCATGGCACATTGGCTTCCCTGATGGACATACGATGGGGCAACATACCGCCTCAACCAAGCTGACGCGTTGTGTGCGGGCTGATAATAACGCGGCTTATCACAATTTGGAGTTGGTTGATAACCACGATGGCACGGTCACCGAAAAAGTCACCAATCGCATGTGGCAACAACATATTGATTTTGAACGTCGAAGCTGGGAAGACTCGATTCAGTATTGTGAAGATATGAACTTTGCCGGCTACGATGATTGGCGTTTGCCGGATTTTAAAGAAATGATTTCAATTGGGGATTTCAACAAAGTATACCCATCGATTGATCAGACGTTTTTCCCGAATACACCATCAAAATACTTGTTCTGGACAAGCTCTGCCAAAGTTGGCACAGAGAGACAAAACTTCCGTCCTCTTCCGGCGCGAAAAAACAAACAACCACCGGAAATGTACAACTTGGTGGGCAAAAAAGGGGGAACGCAGCGCTGGGCGGTTGGGTATGCGGTTGGTGCAGGTTATGGCTTAAATGAAGAGACACCAAACTACGCGCGCTGTATTCGTAACCCTTAGTGTCGATGTAACCCTTACTTGGATTGCTTATAATAAGCGTTATGAGTTGAAGTATCAGTGCCGCCTGTACCTTCAATCGACTGACGCAATAAAATAAAAAGTGAGCTTGGTGGCTTTTGCCTATTGACTGCCAGGCTCACTTCCTCACGTCGCGTGTCACGCAGAGACTCATTATGAAAACACTTCTCTTCACGTTCGTTAATCTTGTTATCTCTACATCACTGCTTGCCAGTGAATTACCACGTTATGATGACGGGGCTCGTTGGGCGTTTGTTTCCGGAAAAAACACCCGTCAGGTCGCGGTTGTCGATACCTTCAAATACCAATTAGCCGGTTATATCGAACTGAAAGCCGAGCCGACCGAAATGGCGGTGTCTGATGTTCAAGATTTGCTGGTGTATATCGATGGCAAAACCGCCAAAGTGTACAGCTATGATTTGATTAAGCACACGCACTCGGAAATGGCGGTGGCAGGCGTGCCGAGCCAAATCACATTTCATGCTGATGGCGCTGAGTTAGCGGTGGCATTGCATAACCAAATTGCCTTAATTAAACCACTACAACAAGAGTACGTCACAAGCATTGATGGGTTAACCAGTCCTTTTAGTATGAATTACGATAACGGTGGCTATAACCTTTATATTACAGAGGCAAACAGTGGCAAAACCACCATCTATCGCACTCATGATGGCAAACGCGCCTCTTTGCAGTTGGGCTCTGGCCATGTCTCAGACATCACGCTATCACCCGATGCGCGACTAGCCATGGTTTCTGATCACTTAAGTCGCTCCGTGTACGTGTGGGACTTGTTCAGTGGTGACCACTATCATTCTTATCCGATGGATTCTGAACCTTGGCGTCCTTATGTGAGCTCTGATGCGGAACATATGGTGTTTGTCTCTGAAGCCGGCCAAGTACAAGTTTTTAATACCTGGTCAGGGGCGTTGGTGAATCAGTTTACGATTGAGGGTGGCCCAAAATCGATTCGTACCGGATGGCTAGAAACGATCGGGATTGTGGAAAGTGCACACAGCTTAAATATCTTCACTTTGGCCGAAAATACCCCAATCACACAGTTACCACTCACCGCACCGCTGAATGAAGTTGTCGTGGTTTCTGATTCGAAAACCCTGTTCGCGACGCAGAAAGATCGCAGCGAATTACTGATTTACGATATCCGATTTAATCAGCGCCGCGCCGATATCGATACGGGGTTGAAAAATCCCCAGCATTTGGTGATGGGCATTACCAATACGGTATGTCACTAAAATGCCGTTTTCTAGACTGGCAGCCACGACACTCATTTGTTTGTAGGAGCATCATGAAAATCACACAACCACCGCAAGCCATTATCGTCGTGAAGACAATAAGGTACAGCGCAATGCGAGTCATCACCGCCGTGAGGATCCCTCGGTTAGCGAATACCCTCAAATATGCTGGGATGTTGTGGATGGCGATCAGCTTCTCACTGTCCGCCAAACCGCTGCAATTTGAACTGCAAGATCATCATCTCGGTCAGGTCACTGAGCAGAATTGGCCGGGTAAATACTTGTTAATTGGGGTGGGATACACCAGTTGCCCGGATGTTTGCCCAACCACCGTGATTGATCTCGCAACCGCGGTGAATCAATTAGGTGAGCAAGCGAAACAGGTTGTGCCCATTTTTATCTCGGTCGATCCGAAACGCGACTCGGTGGAAAATATCGATTTATACGTCAAATATTTTGATCCCAAAATGGTCGGGCTAACCGGAACGCAAGCGCAAATTAAACTCGCCGCCAAAAACTTAAAAGCCACTTACGGCTACAGCCTTGAAGGCAAGCCTATCTATCCGCCGCTGCCGGATCGGTATGAGGTTTACCATTCGGCGTACATCTATTTCTATGGCCCAAATCGTGAGTTGATTGATGTGTTTGGTTACGGTGAAGGCGGGGTGAACATCAGTGAAAGCATTAAGGCGCTCCTCAATGAATAACACGATGCACGATGTGACTCTGCGCGTGTTCGTGCTGTTCATTTGTGTTTTCAATAGTGCCTTTGTGAGCGCCCAGCAATGTGTAACGCCTGATGGGTTTACGCCAGTCAGCGCAGAAGGCCAAGTGATTCAAACGTTTGATGCTCTGCCGGATTTAATACAGACCACATCTCATGGCACAGAACAAACGAATAAACCGGTCACGCTGGTCAACTTATGGGCTGCTTGGTGCCCGCCATGTTTAAAAGAGCTGCCCATGCTAGACAGCATCGCCAATCATGCGGATTTTGCTATCGAGACGATTCATCTTGGTAACAATGCTGACGCCTTACAAAAACGTTTTGATGAACTCAATATTCAGCACTTACCTAAAAACATTGAACCTGACTATGCGCTATTGGAGCGTTGGGGATTTCGGGGTTTACCCGCCACGTTGATTGTGGTGAATAACCAAGTCCACTATCGCTCCGCGGGTTATCTTCATCAATCGGCTGATGAGTTAGCGTATTGGTTAAGCTGCCTCTCGCAGTCATCAGCATCATCAAGCAATACCAATAAAGGGGCACAATAATGCGTCTATTTGCGTTTCTGGTTATTTTTTTGTCCGGCCATGCTTGGGCCGTCACCGATATTGAACAGGGGAAGGCTCTTTATATTTCCCCAGGAAAAGGCGGGTGCGCCACGTGTCATGGACAAACCGGTAATGAACCGATCATGGCGATGTACCCAAAGATTGGCGGTCAGAATGAATTGTATCTTTATAACCAAATGATCGACTTTAAAAATAAGAAACGTCGCAATGGGTTATTTATTCCAATGGAAGTCGCAATGATAAGCTATTCAGATGATGAAATTCGTTTAATCGCGAAATATCTAAGTACGAATGGATTAAGTGCGGGTGAATAACGAGAATATCCTATCGCGATGACCAGGCTTTTTGAGCGTCTGGGCGTCGCGACAGTATGCGTCTATTCTGCGGTTAATAGAGAGAGGATAGGGCGGTTATAACATGCCTGCACTGGTCATGAGCGCCACTGTGATAAGACCGGTGGCAAAGAACACAAATAGCGCGCGTTTATTTGAAGCAAACACCAGAGTCGGTCGCGTGTTATCGGCCGAACTGTTTTTTTGTTTTCCGGTGAGCATTGCCATCACTAACGGTTTTGAGCGCAGTTTATAAACGAGAATCGCAACCAAGTGCAGCGCAACCAATCCCATCAACAGGCGGGCACATAGGCCATGCAGTGTGCGAAAAACCTCAATAAGTTGATCGCTTAATAGAAGTTCCGCGTAAGGGAGATCATCAAACAATCCCACTAGCGTCATACCCGTTATACATTGCAACAGTATCGTACTGATCAATGCCACCACCATCCAAGCTCCTGCCGGGTTATGCCCAGCGTGTGAGGTTTCCTTGCCGCGTAGATAACGAATCGTACGCGCAGGTGATGAGAGAAACTGCTGAAATCGACTAGTATCACTGCCAATAAAACCCCAAACGATCCGCCATAAGATCAATGTGAACAGTGCTAAGCCTAAATAAAGGTGCGGGCCTACGCCGGTCATTAATCCGATAAAAAGCAGTGCTTGTAGCCAGTGGTAAAGGCGAGTGGGTAGATCCCAAATTTTCATTGTTGCTCCTAATTTGTCGATAGCAATTAACGCGACATCTGTCGGTCTTGTTTGCGAGGTCGGCACTATAAATTAGCCACGAAAATTAATTAATAACCTAAATGTATAAGGATTGTTTCCATATGAGTTGCAATCGTAGGGGGTATTTTGGCTAACTATGGGATGGGCGGTATGGGTTGCATATTGGTGAGATACTCAACCAGGACGTTAGTTTCGGATGTATCACTTCTGGTAGTTATGCCACTGGCGGTTATACAACTTGGTTTGCCACCTACTTTATAAACGCATCACGGACGGGATCGGCAATATCGGCATTCCACAATAAACCCACAGACCAAACCGCATGTTCATCTTCTAAAGGAATGAAACGTATTTGAGGTTGGCTAATACGCGCCACATTGGCAGGAATGATCGTATACTCCAAACGCGCAGACACCAAAGCCAACGTGGTGACAATATCGTTAGTCTAAACTCTTGAGCGTTCTGATTTTGAGCTAATTGTAAGGGGAAATAGCCAGAGTAAAGGATTGAGTCAGTAAAGATCACGAATCTCGCCCTAAACTCTTATCTGTCACAAGTGATTCGGATTAAATTAGCGGAAAAATGGTGGAGCACAGGTTTGCGCCCAAAGCATACGTTGAACGCCAATTGTGAAACAAAAAAATCCCTCGAATGATTCGAGGGATTTTTATTTTCTACTTCGTTAGTTAACAGTGAAAGCTAACGAAATGCATTTTATTTAGTAAAGAATGCGCGCTTTAAGCCAAGCTCTAGGCCTCGAACTTCAGCAAGGCCTTTCAAACGACCGATTGCAGAGTAACCTGGGTTAGTCTTCTTCTTCAGGTCATCCAGCATTTGGTGACCGTGGTCAGGACGCATTGGGATCTTACGTAGATCGCCAGCTTCTTCACGGCGCTGCTCTTCTTCAAGAATCGCCATCACTACGCCGTACATGTCCACGTCGCCTTCTAGGTGCGCCGCTTCATGGAAGCTTAGTTGGTTCTCTTCACGTTGCGTTGAACGCAGGTGAGTGAAGTAAACGCGATCGCCGTGCTTTTTGATCATGTTCACTAGGTCGTTGTCACCACGAACACCGTAAGAACCGGTACACATGGTGATACCGTTGTTCGAGCTTGGCACTTTTTCGGTCAACCAATCGATATCTTCGATGGTTGAAACGATGCGTGGCAGGCCTAGGATAGGGCGCGGTGGATCGTCCGGGTGGACCGCCATCTTAATGTTTTCTTCGTCACATACGGTCATGATTTCCGCTAGGAAGTACGCCATATGCTCACGCAGTTTGTCTTTAGTGATACCCGCGTAGCGATCAAGTTGAGCTTGGAATGCTTCTAGGGTGTAACCTTCTTCAGCGCCAGGCAAACCAGCGATGATGTTCGCCGTTAGCTGCTTGATTTGCTCTTCAGACATGTTGTTGAAGTACTCAAGCGCTTGTGCTTGTTCCGCTTCAGTGTAATCAGCGTTTGCGTTAGGGCGTTTTAGAATGTGCAATTCAAACGCGGCAAATGCGATTTGGTCAAAGCGAAGTGCTTTTGAACCATCTGCCATTTCGTACTCAAGGTCAGTACGGGTCCAATCAAGCACTGGCATGAAGTTATAACAAACGGTGTCGATACCACATTGCGCTAAGTTACGCAGTGTTTGTTTGTAGTTGTCGATCCAAAGTTGGAAATCACCCGTTTGAGTTTTGATTTCTTCGTGCACAGGCACACTTTCCACAACAGACCAAGTTAGGCCTTTTGCTTCAATGATTGCTTTACGTGCAAGGATTTCTTCTTTTGACCACACTTCACCATTTTTAATATGGTGTAGAGCATTTACGATGCCTGTTGCGCCTGCTTGACGAATATCATCAAGAGAAACTAGATCGTTCGGACCGTACCAACGCCACGTTTGTTCCATGACTAATCACCTTTTAATAGGCAGACTTAACCCGCTCAAGAAAATTGAGAGTATTAAGTTGCGAATAACAAATATAAATAACGACTGATTTAACTATTTTTATGCGGTTAGCACCGCTTTTTATAGAAGGCGAACGATTATTCGCCTCCGAATAACAGAACCGGGTTGGAGCTAAAGAGGTAGCCATCAAAATCCGGGTCATCAATATCTGACAGTTCGAGAAGTCGTTGTTTCACATTTTCAAGGTGTTGCCACATTGCGCTTTTTGCCGTGACCGGATCTTTACGCTGCATTGCAGCCAAAATCCGCGCATGATCTTCCATCCATTCCTGGCGGTAGTCATGGCCGCTAATACGTGAATGAAGCTTTTGCCACATAGGACTTTGCTCGCGACGTTCCCAAGAGTTTTTAAGCATATCCACTAACACAGAGTTGTGTGTCGCTTCTGCAATACTCATGTGGAACTGTTCGTCACCGATACAACGTTCACTTTGTGCTGCCAGCTCTTGGCGCTCTAATTCGAGCGCCGCACGCATTTTAGCAATATCCCCCGGCGTTACTTGTAGTGCTGCAAATTCTGCAATATTACTTTCAAGTAACTGACGCGCCTGTAACATTTCAAAAGGTCCCGCATCATCAGTGATGATGTGTTCACGATGGGGTGATTGATTAGGAATATTGATCACATATACACCAGAGCCTTTTTTGACTTCAACAAGGTTTTCCAGCTCAAGCATGATGATTGCTTCACGTACCACAGTACGGCTGACATCGAGTCTTTCAGCAATATCGCGCTCAGGCGGTAGACGGTCACCCACATTATAGTGGCCATCAGTCAATTCTTGTCGTAAAACCAAACCCAGTTCTTGGTAAGGACGTTTGGGTGCAAAAGGCATCATGATGATATTGTCGCTTCTTTCCATTTTTATTCACTCCATCATAACTAACCAGATTAATTGGTCAACCTATCTCAATAGTTATGTGGCAATACCTATACTTCTCTAACAAATCTAAAAAATTACTTAACTGATTGAATGCGCTCGATTAGTGCAAACAGTTCAGGATTGTTTTTCTTCACGTCGTCGTACATTGGTTGAACCGCAGTTACGAATGACGCTTTATCTACGTCGATAAACTTAACACCAATCTCTTCTGCTTTTTGGCGCTCTTCTTTTTCAGATTCAGCCCAAAGCGTTTTCATCAGTTGCATTGAGTTCAATGCTGCGGTCTTAACCGCTTTTTGGTGTTCTTCCGATAGGCCATCGAATGCATCAGTAGAGATCACCAATACGTCAGGAACCATGGTGTGCTCATCAAGAGAGAAGTACTTAGATACTTCACTGTGACGGCTCATACCGTAAGAAGGAATGTTGTTTTCTGCAGCATCTACAACGCCTTGTTGTAGTGCAGTGTATAGCTCACCGTATGCTAGAGGCGTTGGGCTACCACCAAGTGCTTCAACCATTGCAATCGCTGATGGGCTTGGCTGTACACGTACTTTTAGACCTTTCAGATCTTCAGGTGTATTGATTGGCTTGCTGGTGTAGAAGCTACGTGCGCCTGCATCGTAGTAGGTTAGACCAATGAAGCCACTGTTACGTGATGACTCAAGGATCTCTTCACCGATAACGCCTTCTTGCGTTGCATAGAAGTGGGCTTGATCACGGAAAAGGTAAGGCATGTTAAATGCAGAGTAGGCCGGAGCAAACGCTTCTAGTTCAGCAGCATTGGTTTTCACCATCTGTAGCGCACCGTTTTGCATCAGTTCCATTGACTCACGTTGAGAGCCAAGCTGTGCATCTGGGTAAATACGGATGCGAACTTCGCCATCAGTCGTTTTACGCACTTCTTTTGCCATTGCGTCCATCGCTTTATGTACCGCGTGGTCACGAGTGTGGTTGTGGCTCAGTTTTAGAGTAGTTGCCGCAAAAGCTTGCGCACTCACACCAAATGTTAGTGCTGCACCGATCACTGCAGTCAGTAGACTCTTACGTGTTTTCATTATTATTTCTCCGTGAGATTTAATCCGTAAATTTTGTAGGTGTAACAAGTTTCGGAGCCAATCTTGCGACCAATTTAGCTCATCGTCAAAATAAAAAACACAATTGGTTGAGCAATATCACACTTACACGCAAAGAATTGGTCAACCAATTCAAGTGTGAACTAAATCACGGACGACGTGGCGCCAGTGAATATAATGCCCGCAGAAAAAGAAATGTTATTGATTGAGGGATATGAGCGTGAGTTTATATTGGTTGACCAGTAACGATAATTTGCTCGTCATATGACATGACAGCGATGTTAAGGAAACAATAATGAAAAAATTGGTCGAATACATCAATAAAAGCTTGGCGACATTTACCGTCTCGCTTTCTACTTTCCTCGTGCTTTGCGTAGTTTGGCAGGTATTGTCACGCTACATTATTGGTCGCCCAAGTACCGTAACTGATGAACTTGCCCGTTACTTGTTTATGTGGGTTGCCCTTATTGGCGCCGCTTACACCACTGGCCAAAAACGCCACCTTGCGATTGACCTATTAACCATGAAGTTAAAAGGTAAACGTAAACTGGTAAACGAACTCATTATTCAAATCGCTATCGCTGTTTTCGCTTTCGTTGTACTGGTGTACGGCGGCTCAAACCTAGCAATCAAAACGTTGGCAACTGGCCAGCTTACGCCTGCTTTGGGTTGGGAAATGGGTTACATCTATTTCTGTCTTCCAATCAGTGGCGCTCTGATGATTTTCTACTCTGTGGTTTATGGCATAGAAAAAATTCAACAACTTATTTCTGGTGATGTGGCTGTAAGCGACGCACAACAAAACTAATTTCGAAGAGGAATTCCACAATGGAATGGCAATTAATTCTTACTTTATTTGGCACTTTTGGTGTGCTGCTGGCTCTGGGTATTCCAGTCTCATTTGCGATTGGTCTTTCTTCTTTAGCAACCATTATGATGAGCTTGCCGCTTGAACCTGCTATTGCAGTAGTGGCGCAACGTATGGCTGCAGGCCTTGATAACTTTGCTCTATTGGCTATCCCGTTCTTTATCCTTGCGGGTAACATCATGAACCAAGGCGGTATCGCTATCCGTCTAATTAACTTTGCTAAAGTACTGGGTGGTCAGCTACCAGGTTCACTAGCACACGTTAACGTTCTTGCTAACATGATGTTTGGTTCAATCTCGGGTTCTGCGGTTGCATCAGCTGCGGCAGTGGGCGGCACCATGGCGCCACTACAAAAGAAAGATGGCTACGATGAAGCGTTCAGCGCGGCGGTAAACATCACTTCTTGTCCTACTGGTCTATTGATCCCGCCAAGTAACACGCTAATCGTATTCTCACTGGTTTCTGGTGGTACATCGATTGCTGCTCTTTTCCTTGCAGGTTACCTACCGGGTATCTTGATGGGTCTAAGCTTGATGGTTGTGGCCGGTATTATCGCCAAACGTCGTGGCTACCCAGTTGCAGCGCGTCCAACACTGGCAGCAGTTTGGGATACATTTATTAAAGCAGCACCGTCACTTCTTCTTATTGTTGTGATCATGGGCGGCATCATCGGCGGTATCTTTACGGCAACAGAAGCATCAGCAATTGCTGTGGTTTACACGCTGGTTCTTGCAGTCGGTGTTTATCGTGAAGTAACGGTTCGTGATTTACCAAAAATCGTCCTTGAGTCTGCGGTAACAACTTCAATTGTATTGCTATTGGTTGGCGCTTCAATGGGCATGTCTTGGGCAATGGCGAATGCTGATATCCCTTACATGATTGCCGATGCTCTACTAGCGGTTTCAGAAAACCCACTAATCATCCTATTGATCATCAACGTAATCCTTTTGATTGTTGGTATCTTCATGGATATGACACCAGCGGTTCTGATCTTCACTCCAATCTTCCTACCAATCGTGTTGGATATGGGTGTGGACCCAGTACACTTCGGTATCATGATGACATTCAACCTTGCTATCGGCCTATGTACTCCACCAGTGGGTAGTGCACTGTTTGTTGGCTGTTCGGTTGCAAACATCTCTATCGATAAAGTAATCAAGCCACTACTACCGTTCTACGCGGCGCTATTCCTAGCACTATTGGCAATTACGTTTATCCCACAAATCAGCCTACTACTTCCACAGCTGATCCTGGGTTACTAATTCTAGATTACTGATTCTAGGTTACTAATCTAGCGCTACAAATTTCGACTTTATACGATTTGATTATCGGATTTGCCTCCATCTATTCGCCTCGCAGTGCTTAACTGGCTGCGAGGCCAAGGAAAAAACAATGAAAACAATCGCAAATACCAACTTGAATGAACAAGTCATTCGTCCAACTTTCGCTCGCTCAAACCTGAAAACTCGTATTGTTCACCTTGGTTTCGGTGCTTTCCACCGTGCGCACCAAGCGCTATTCACTAATGAAATGCTAGAGAAAACCAACAGTGATTGGGGCATTTGTGAAGTAAACCTATTTGGTGGTGAAGATCTAATTGAGCAGTTGCGCGCACAAGACCACCTATACACAGTGGCAGAGAAGGGCGCAGAATCAACTGACGTTAAACTGATTGCCTCAGTAACGGAATCACTGCACCCAACATTAGATGGTAAAGCGGCTGTATTAGCGAAGATGACCGAAGAGCAAGTGGCGATCGTTTCGATGACCATCACTGAAAAAGGTTACTGCGCGGACCCAGCGACAGGCCGCCTAGACAAAAACAACGGTCTGATCATTGCTGATTTAGCCAATCCACAAGACCCAAGTTCAGCGATTGGTTACATCGTTGAAGCACTGCGCCAGCGCCGTGAAAAAGGCATCCAACCATTTACTGTGATGTCTTGCGATAACGTACAAGAGAACGGCCACGTAGCACGTGCAGCAGTATTGGATTTCGCTAATCTTGTTGATGTTGAACTGGCAGCATGGATTGAAGCAAACGTCACGTTCCCATGCACAATGGTAGACCGTATTGTTCCTGCAGCAACAGAAGAAACCCTAACTGAAATTGCCCAGCTAGTGGGCGTAGAAGATCCATGTGGCATTGCTTGTGAACCGTTCCGTCAATGGGTTATTGAAGACAACTTCGTTGCAGGCCGTCCTGATTGGAACGTTGCGGGCGCAGAATTTGTGAGCGACGTGGTGCCATTTGAAGAAATGAAACTGCGTATGCTAAATGGTAGTCACTCATTCCTAGCGTACCTAGGCTTCCTAGGCGGCTACGCGCATATCTCTGACACCATGACCAACGATGATTACCGCACAGCGGCGTTCGACATGATGATCAAAGCGCAAGCACCAACACTGAATATGCCGGAAGGGACTGATCTAGAAGCGTACGCAACGCTGCTGATTGAGCGCTTTACCAACCCAAGTCTAAAACACCAAACATGGCAAATCGCGATGGATGGCAGCCAGAAGATCCCACAACGCATGGGTGGCTCACTACGTCATCACCTAGCACAAGGTACGGACTTCAAATGGTTGGCGATGGGCATTGCCGGTTGGATGCGCTACGTTGGCGCGGTGACTGAACAAGGCGAAGCGATTGATGTTCGTGACCCTATGGTTGAGCAATTCCAAGCGATTTACGCCGAGCATGGTCTGAATGCCTCAGTAGTGAAAGCGCTGCTTTCAATCGAAGCGATTTTTGGCACCGACCTTATTGCTAACGAAACCTTTGTTACCGCGGTAACAAACGCGTACCAGTTAATCCTCGATAAAGGCGCTCGCGCAGCCGTCGCTTCTCTTTAATCGATAAAATGATGCCCTCCCTATGTGAGGGCTTCTTTGCTTTAAATCTTGCTGTTGTAAATAGTACTTAAAATTTCTTTGGTGTGGGCGAGGCCGGCACCTACGGAGTAGAAAATGAAAAACTTTTTGTGTGAAGACTTCTTGCTATCGAATGACATTGCTCGTGAGCTATACCACGATTACGCCAAAGCGATGCCAATCTACGATTACCACTGCCACCTAAACCCAAAAGAAGTGGCTGAGAACCGTCAGTTCGAAAACCTAACCAAGATCTGGTTAGAAGGCGATCACTACAAGTGGCGTGGCATGCGTTCAGCCGGCGTACCTGAAGCCTTGATCACAGGTACTGAAGCGTCAGATTACGAAAAGTTCCAAGCGTGGGCAAAAACCGTTCCGCAAACATTGGGTAACCCACTGTACCATTGGTCACACCTTGAGCTACGTCGTCCATTTGGTATTACTGGCAAACTGTTTGGCCCAGAAACAGCGGATCAAATTTGGCACGAGTGTAATGAAATGCTTGCGACTCCAGAATTTTCAGCACGCGGCATCATGAAACAAATGAACGTTGTGATGGCGGGTACAACTGACGACCCAATTCATTCGCTGGAATACCATCAAGCCATCGCAGCTGATGACAGTTTTGATGTCGAAGTTGCCCCAAGCTGGCGTCCAGACCGTGCATTCAAGATTGAATTGGATGGTTTTGCTGAATATATGACACTACTTGGTGAAGCAGCGGATGTTGAAATTACACGCTTTACCGATCTACTGACTGCGTTAGAGCGTCGTCTAGAGCACTTTAGTGCCCACGGCTGTCGCGCCGCTGACCACGGTATAGAAGTGGTTCGCTACGCTGCAGTACCAAGTGAAGCGACACTAGATGCAATGCTAACCCGTCGTCTGCAAGGTGAAACGCTGAGCGAGCTAGAAATTGATCAGTTCAGCACTGCTGTTCAAGTGTGGCTTGGCAAGCAATACGCGAAAATGGGCTGGGTAATGCAGCTGCACATCGGTGCACAGCGTAACAACAGCACGCGTATGTTCCAACTACTAGGCGCTGATGCAGGCTTTGACTCAATCGGTGACCGTCCGTTCGCACTGCAATTGTCTTGCTTAATGAACGCAATGGATATCACCAACGAGCTACCAAAAACCATTCTTTACTGCCTAAACCCACGCGACAACGAAATGATGGCGACCATGATTGGTAACTTCCAAGGTGGCGGTATTGCAGGCAAGATCCAATTTGGTTCTGGCTGGTGGTTCAATGACCAAAAAGATGGAATGGAACGTCAAATACAGCAGCTTTCTCAACTGGGTCTACTGAGCCAGTTTGTTGGTATGCTGACCGACTCTCGTAGCTTCCTGTCGTACACGCGCCACGAATACTTCCGTCGTATTCTTTGTAACATCATCGGCCAATGGGCGGTGAATGGTGAAGTGCCAAACGACATCGCAATGTTGGGCAAAATGGTTCAAGACATCTGCTACCAAAACGCTAAATCCTACTTCGTTCTACCAGGAGAGCAAGTATGAAGCGTATTGCCTTAATCGGGGAATGCATGATTGAGTTAAATGGCGCGCCGTTTGGCGCCATGACTCAAACGTTTGGTGGCGACTCACTCAATACAGCGGTTTACCTTGCACGTGTTGCGGGTGAAAAAGTGGCGATTGAATACGTTTCAGCGCTAGGCACTGATGCCATCAGCTCTGGAATGCTTACGCGTTGGCAACAAGAAGGCGTGGGTACCGATTTGGTATTGCGTGATGAGACACGCCAACCGGGTCTATACCTTATCCAGTTAGATGATCAAGGTGAGCGTACCTTCCTTTATTGGCGTAACCAATCTGCGGCACGTTACATGATGCAGCATGCGGATTTTGCCCGAATCGAAGCGGCGCTAACCAAGGTTGATATGGTGTATCTAAGCGGTATTAGCTTAGCGATTCTACCTGCGGAAGATCGCACTAAGTTGGTGGCGCTGCTGGCAAGCTTGCGTCAACAAGGTGTGGAAGTGGCGTTTGATTCAAACTACCGTCCAGCGCTATGGCGTGATGCTGATGAAGCGCGCGATTGCTACCGTCAGGTATTTGCGATCACCGATTTGGCGCTAGTGACCAACGATGACGAAGCCAATCTGTGGGGTGACAGCGATGAGCAGGCAACGTTAGATCGCTTGCAAGCCGCAGGCGTAAAGAAAGCGGTGGTGAAGATGGGCGCAAAGGGCAACTTGTACCAAGAATTTGCGGCGGGTGATTTTGAGACCATTGCGACCACGCCAGTGGAAACTGTCGTCGATACGACTTCGGCGGGTGACTCATTCAACGCGGGCTTTTTAGCTGGCTACCTACAAGAGAAAGATGCGCAGCAATGCTCGCGTCAAGGCCATCAATTGGCGGGTATCGTGATCCAACACAAAGGCGCGATCATCCCAACACATGCAACAGAAACGATTCGCTTTGTTTAGCCAGTTCGATGTTTAGTCAGCTCGATGATTAGACATTGGTGACTAGATATTGATATAGAAAAACGGATTTAAAGTAAGGATTTAAACATGACCACGATTGCACAACAATTGGCTGAAATTAAAGTTATTCCAGTGATTGCGATTGATCGCGCAGAAGACATTATCCCACTGGGTAAAGCGCTAGCAGACAACGGTTTGCCAGCGGCTGAAATCACTTTCCGCTCAGATGCGGCAGTAGAAGCGATTCGTTTACTGCGTGAAGCGCAGCCAGATATGCTGATTGGCGCAGGTACGGTGCTAAATCGCGAACAGGCGATTGCAGCGAAACAAGCGGGCGCGACTTTTGTTGTTTCACCAGGCTTTAACCCTAACACGGTGAACGCATGTCGCGAAATTGGCATCGATATCGTACCAGGCGTGAATAATCCAAGTGCGGTAGAAGCGGCGATTGAAATGGGTCTAACCACGCTGAAATTCTTCCCAGCGGAAGCATCGGGCGGCATTAACATGCTGAAATCACTGCTAGGCCCTTACACACAAATTCAATTCATGCCAACAGGTGGCATCAGCACTAAGAACGTTAACGATTATCTTGCGATTGATCGTGTGATTGCGTGTGGCGGCACTTGGATGGTGGATAAAGCGCTGATCAACGAAGGTCGTTGGGATGAAATTGGTCGCCTTGCACGCGAAGCCGCAGATTTAGTTAAATAAGCTCGCGCAGCAACAGTAAAACCCTATGATTAAGGCTTCTTTCGAGAGGCCTTTTTTAGCTAAGCCGTTTGAGCTTTCTATCCATATTCTTGAGTGAGTCACGATGCAAATTGCTTTTTTACATACATTAGCGGCGAATCAAACCTTATTTGAATCATTTATTGCGCCTAGTGGTTTAGATAGACTCGCGTCTATTGTTCATCATAGTGCGCCCCAACTTCTACAGTATGCGAGCGCCGTAGGACTTGATGATGAATTGGCATCGATGGTTGAACAGCAAATAGTACAGTTGGAAGCGCAGGGCGCTGATTGGATTGTTTGCACTTGTTCCAGTATTGGCGCGTTAGCTGAGCAAGCAAAAACACGCTTTGCTCAAGTTATGCGAGTCGATAGGCCGATGGCAATCGAGGCGAGCCAAAGTGGTCATATTAAAGTACTAGCGGCCCTTGCAACCACCATCAATCCAACCATCAACTTATTGGCAGAATACGATGCTGATATAGCACAGCGATCCACCGTGGAAGTGATTCCCGAGGCGTGGGCACATTATCTGGCTGGAGACAATGACGCCTACCTGGCAACCATCGCACAATATATCACTCAGCATTGCCAAGATGACGGTTGTATTGTGTTGGCGCAAGCCTCAATGGCTCCGGCTATTTTGCAACTCGATCAAGCCACACGCCAACGCGCGTTAACCAGCCCAAGCTTGTGCTTGGACTATTTACTGGCTGAGCTCGAACATAATAATAATGGTGATTCACAATGATGACGTGGTTAACGCAGTGGACAATGCCGGAATGGAATCTTGCCCAAACCATCGGTATGGTGGCTTTTTTTATTGGAGCGACCGCTTTCTTACACAGCGATGGGCGACGCTTTCGTCTTCATTTGATGTTATTTCAAATCGTGCTGTGCAGTCATTTTATTATGATGGGAGCGCTGGTGGCCGCGTTTGGTTGTGGTATTAGCGCGATACGTAGTTACGCATCAACCAAAACACAGTCAACCTCGGTAATGGTGTTCTTTATCGCCATGCTGTGGGTGATGGGTGTGCCGCAACTTGAGCACTACTATGAAATTTTGACTATTTTTGGCTCGTCAGTCGCCACCTATGCTTTGTTTAAAATGCAGGGAATATCAATGCGCCTGCTAGTGATGTTCAATTCGTTTTGTTGGATCATCAATAACTTTTTACTGGGGTCAATTGGTGGAACGTTGATGGAGTTGACCTTTATCATCGTGAACGGCATGACAATTGCGCGTATGTATTATGCTCGCCCTGCGGTAAAAGTATAAATCTCGAATAGTCAGGCAACGCGATAAAACTGCGCGTCTAATGAGGATGTAAATATGGGGCGTAGATAAAAACACCGAGTCTTGATGAACATAAGGGCTCGGTGTTTTTTTAATTAACGGCTTATCACGAGCAGGTGAATAAATGTCAGTCCTATATCGCGCTTAACTGGCCATTTATTGCTTGCATCGCCGGAACCCATGCAAGCTTATCTGCAGACATCTTGTTGCCGCACGGAAGTTTAATATGATTGACCAACCACACCACACAGCCTTGCTCGAGATTGAACAGAACACGTGCTTGTGAGTATAAATTGCCATCATCAAATGCTGCGGAAATTGGCATTGCCGCGCCTTGCCATGCATTGATTAAATCTTCCACTTTGTGTTCAACCGCTAAAGTGATCACTTCCGGTTCCACATCTTTCACAATACGCATCTCAACGTGTGTGTGCAGCCCCACTTGTTTAAGCGTAATTTGATGAGGAATATTGCTGTCATTCCACACCAATGTGGTATTGATTGATTGATTGTTCAGCCAGCCATTGATGAGAAATTTTGATGATCGCTTTACGAACAGGCATCGGCTCATTTACGGCAACCAATGGACGGTGAGGCTGCTCAGCATTGAAAATGATGAAATCATGTGGTGCAAGATTGGCGAATTGCTCACTGATAATATCTTCGCTAAATGCGACATCACGAGCTTCTAGTAGATCTTCAGCAATGCTTTGAAATGGCTGGTGGCTGTAACCAAAACGCTCTTCTCCCGCAAGGATGATTTGCACGTCGATATACTTGCGGTGAATTTCAGATTTGCACTCAGAGATGACTTTCGTGTTGTCATCCACCACGAAAAAGAAAACATCTTCACCTTCAAGTGGGTAGCGACCGTTTTCTACTGAAGCATTGATACGTTGTTTTACTTGTTCAATCACTTCAAGCATTTTTACTGGGATATTTTTATAGCTGTCCAGTTTAGATAAGTTGCCTTTAAACACTAATTACCTCAATAGCCACGCTGTGGCTGCATTAGAAAGGGCTATTATAAGCGAACAATACAATTGGTTGACCAATTAAAGTTAGGTAAGGAGAACTAGATCAACAATTCGCTTGGTGAGCTAGTTAGGGCAGAGAAGGGGGATCAAAAAAAGCCTATGACCGAAGCCATAGGCATAGATTTTGTGCTAGAAGCTAGAAGCTAGAAGCTAGAAGCTAGAAGCTAGAAGCTAGAAGCGAATTAAAGCGCCGCTTGTTTGGCTTCTGCTACCCAAGAGTCAAATAGCGCTTGGTTAGCTTTGATCCAGCCATTAGCGTGTGCTTCAATATCGGCCGCTGAATTCTTACCCTTACTCATGATCATGTTTTGCGCGCTGACATCGTTGATGTTCACTTTGATGATCTCAAACAGCTTCGCCGCTGCTGGGTTGCTGTCAGTAAACTTCTTATTGGCAACGATACGCATCGAGTTCATCTCAAAGCCATAGTTTTTGCCGTTGGCAAGCGTAGTGTCGATATTCTTACGCTCGCCTGGTAGTGCAGAAAACGGCACTTCTAGCCATACGACATCTTTACCCGGAACCAATACGCCACTAACCCAGTAAGGAGTCCATGTGTAGTAAATGATAGGGTCGCCTTTTTTGTAGCGAGAAATCGTATCCGCAATGATGGCCGCGTAGTTACCTTGGTTGTGAGAAACGGTATCACGCAGTTTAAAGGCATTTAGTTGCTCTTCGATCACCATTTCACAACCCCAACCAGGGTTACAACCGGTTAGGTCTGCTTTACCATCGCCATTGGCGTCAAACAGAGCCGCAATCTTCGGGTCGGTTAGCTGACCAATGTTGGTGATGCCGTATTTTTCTGCCGTTTTCTTATCAATCAAGTAACCTTGTGCTGCACCACTAATGAATTGGCCTTTACGGAAGAAGCTGTCATCGCCACCTGCCATGGTGTACTTGTCAGCATGCAAAGGGAACCAGCCTACCGCAAGGAAGGTCGCGTCACCGTTCGCAATTGACGTGTAGCCAACGTTGTAGTCTACCTCTTTGGTTTCTTTAACTTGGTAACCTAGTGCTTCAAGTGCTTTGTTTACGATAAGAGTTTGGAAGGTTTCTTCTGCAACCGTTGATTGAACAGGCTGAACTGTCACACCTTCACCTGGCAATTTTTCAGCCCACGCATGACTTGAAACAGCAAGCGCAGAAACAGCGCTTACGACTAGGGTTTTCTTCCATGAATTATTCATTCAGTTTTCTCCTGGATTGAGTTTCCCAACGATTTATTAGCCGGCAGCTTGAAAAATATCGAAGCTGGACCTGTGTGATACCAACGTTGTTTTGTATTTTGAGCATTAATGCCAAGTTGCTGTGTAACGCGATCAAGCAAAATAGCAAGAATAACGATGCCTAAGCCGCCGACGGCAGCAAGACCCATATCAAGTCGTCCGATACCGCGCAACACCATTTGTCCAAGGCCACCAACCGCGATCATGGAGGCTATCACCACCATAGAAAGCGACAGCATCAACGTCTGGTTTACCCCGGCCATGATGGTAGGCATCGCCAACGGTAATTGGATGCGATACAGCATTTGTTTGCGACTGGCGCCAAACGAATGTCCTGCTTCAATTAACTCGTCCGGCACTTGCTGGATGCCGAGAATCGTCAAACGTACCACTGGTGGTAGAGCAAAAATGATAGTAACGACAACGCCAGGGACATTACCGATACCAAATAGCATCACGATGGGTACTAAGTAAACAAACGCCGGGGTGGTTTGCATCGCATCTAGCAGCGGTCGCACCACTTTTGCGGCGGTATCGCTTCTCGCCAGCCATATCCCCATGGGTAAGCCAATCAGTAAGCAGAAAAACACCGAGGTCATCACCAGCGATAAAGTGGTCATCGCTTGACCCCACGCGCCAATCAACCCGATTAATACCAATGAGACCAGCGTGGTTGCGCCGAGTTTCAAGTTAGAAAATTGCCAAGTGATGAGAAACAGCACTAACAACATAATTGGCGCAGGGGTTGAAACCAGAGCGGTTTCAAATGAGCTAAGAATGAAATCTATCGGAACTCGGATCGCTTGGAAAACAGGGCGTCCATGGTTGACCAACCATTCAAGCCCCGTTTCTACCCAGACATCGAAGGGGACAACGGCGTTGGCAAAGGGGTCCATGATATCGAAAGGCGTTTGCTCAATTCCCTCAGAAGAGAGCCAATTTTCGTCACCTGATGGGGCATCTTGCGCCCATGGATTACTTTCGGCTGGCGCTGGCGTTGCCCAAGGGTCGTTTGCGGTTTCTTGTGCTGACATCGTGATTAATCCCTATCCAGAGCTTGAAGTAAACGTGATTTCGATACAATGCCGAAGTATTGGCCGTGTTCATCGACAACCGGTACCGAGTAAGAAACGCCAGCGACATCACCTAAAATGTCGTTGATGGGCTGCTCAGGTGACAGTGTGATGGTGGATTCAAGCTGTGCGCTAACCAAGCAACGATTTTCCTTGTGCGCTTGGCGCAGCGATTCGATCGATACCAGGCCAGAAAATTGGTTGGCTTTATCAACCACCACGCCGAATTCGCGATCATTGTCTGTGAGAATTTGCAGCGCAGAGGCGGGGCCATCATGTTCCGATTTTTTAAACACCGCCGCGGGATTTTTGCGTGCAATGTCTTTGGCGGTTAGGACACTGGCGATGTTTACACCGCGGAAGAACGCTTCTACATAATCGTTGGCAGGATTATTTAAGATTTCATCGGGTGTTCCAACTTGAACCACCACACCATCTTGCATAATAGCGATACGGTCACCAATGCGCATCGCTTCATCAAGATCATGAGAAATAAATACAATGGTACGCTTGTCATCATTTTGCAGCCGGATAAGCTCATCTTGCATTTCGGTACGGATAAGAGGGTCGAGCGCTGAGAAAGCTTCATCCATCAGGAGAATATCAGGGTCGCATGCCAAAGCGCGGGCTAGACCCACTCGTTGCTTCATACCACCAGAGAGTTCATCTGGGTAAGAATCCGCGTAGGCATCTAGTCCCACACGAGCTAATGCTGACAGAGCAGAAGTTTGACGTGTTTGCACTTCCACACCCGCAAGCTCAAGGCCAAATGACGCATTTTCAATCACGGTCATGTGTGGCATTAAAGCAAAATTTTGGAACACCATCGAAATGTTGTTTCTGCGCACTTCACGCAGTTCATCTTCAGAGATATGAGCAATATCTTTACCGCGTAGCAACACACTGCCTTTGGTTGGTTCTATTAGGCGGTTTAGTAAACGAACTAAGGTTGATTTTCCGGAGCCTGAGAGCCCCATAATGACAAAAATCTCGCCTTCGTTAATCGAAAGAGAGACATCATGCACGCCAACCGTTAGGCCGGTTTGTTCAAAAATGCTGTCTTTATCCGCACCTTGCTCGATAAGAGAAAAAGCCTGCTGTGGATTCTCTCCAAATACTTTGTATAACCCTTGTACTTCCAGTATGGGCGACATTTTGAGTCCTTTAATATCTGTGTGGTCATTTTGAAAAACCTTTGTACTCTAAGTAAAAAATAGTAATAAATCAACATGGCCTTATTTCCAAATTAAAGGTGGAAATTGAAGGGTTTGCAATAAGTTGTTGTTATTATAGGATTAATCCTAAAATGTTAATATTTAGTGATGTTGGCATGATCAACCTATTTTTAGAGCATATAGAGGGTTTTAATACCTGCTGAATATTGAATACTATTTTACATATGTAATTGATTTATATTGATTTATATTGATTAGGTTGTTTTTGGGTCTTTTTTGGGGAGCGCTTTATCAATAGGGTGAGTCGATTGTCAAACACTACTTTGAGGCTAAAAAAACGGCATCATTTAATGATAATAAGTTCATTATCATAGTTTTGCATTTTATTTGTGACTCGCGTCACGTAAATTGGTGCGATATTAAACTCTCCTTGATCTGATGTGTGAGGTATGATCAATAATAAAAGGGAACTAACTTAGAGCTCAAAGGATTATGCGCCCTAACATGATTACATCAGCACCATGGGTGCTGAACGCAAACACAAAACCTACAAAACGAACATTTCGTTTTCGAAGGCCAACGATCAATGATGGAAATCGTATCCATGCATTGATCGCCAATAGCCCTCCCTTAGATACAAACTCTGCATATTGCAATTTTCTCCAAGCTTCTCATTTTAGCGATACTTGTGTCCTAGCCGAATGTAATGGCTCGGCTGCGGGATTTATTTCTGCTTACATCAAACCTCAGTCACCGAATGAACTGTTTGTTTGGCAAGTCGCCGTTGATGAAAAGTTTCGAGGGCAGGGGCTCGCTTATCAGATGCTTACTGAACTGCTTTCTCGTCTCGTGGCAGAAGGTGTCGAGTATGTCGAAACGACGATTACCAAAGACAATCAAGGTTCTTGGGCACTGTTTAAAAAATTGGATCGCGAACATGGTGGTAACGGTAGCGTGTCGGTTTTTCTCGACCAAACGCAGCATTTCTATGGTGATCACGACACGGAATACCTGTTTCGCATCCCTCTACGAATAACTCACAAATAAGGATTAATTTACGGTTCCATTATGGATATTTTTAATCAGCATGAGTCAAAAGTACGCTCATATTCAAACAGCTTTCCAGTCATTTTCAACAAAGCCAAAGGTAGTTGGCTTGAAACCAACACGGGAGAGCGCTATCTCGACTTCCTCGCCGGTGCAGGCTCCCTTAATTACGGCCACAATAACGAAGAGCTTCAAGCGTCGTTGGTGGAGTACATTACAGGGGATGGCATCACTCATGGTTTGGACATGCACTCCAATGCGAAAGCTGACTTTCTTGTCGCGCTGAACAAATACATTTTCCAACCAAGATCCCTAGATTACAAAGTACAATTTACCGGACCAACGGGCACTAACGCCGTAGAAGCTGCGCTCAAGCTGGCAAGAAAAGTGAAAGGTCGCCAAAACGTCGTTGCGTTTACCAACGGTTTCCACGGCTGTACCGCAGGTGCGCTTGCTGCAACCGGTAACCAGCACCACCGTGGTGGCAACGGTATGCCATTAGCAGGCGTGACCCGTCTTCCTTATGAAGGCTATGCCGGTATTGATGGTTTGAGCCTATTTGAAACCATGCTTACCGATGCATCAAGCGGTCTCGATAAACCTGCTGCAGTGCTACTAGAGACCGTTCAAGGTGAAGGCGGCTTAAACGTGGCTTCTAATCAATGGTTGCAACGTCTAGAAAAAATCTGCCGTAACAATGATGTCCTACTGATTGTGGATGACATCCAAGCTGGATGTGGCCGTACTGGTACCTTCTTTAGCTTTGAACCTGCGGGAATTAAGCCCGATATAGTGACGTTGTCTAAGTCAATTAGTGGCTATGGTTTACCTATGGCTATTGTTCTACTAAAACCCGAACTTGATGCATGGAAACCGGGCGAACATAACGGAACATTCCGCGGTAACAACCACGCATTTGTTACTGCCGCGCGCGCACTAGCGCTTTTCTGGTCTGATAACGCGTTAGAAGAGAACATAGCGGCTCGTTCAGCCCAAGTGTCAGCCACACTAACAAGTGTGCTGAAGCGCTACCCACAGCAATTTGAACAGCAAAAAGGCCGTGGTTTGATGATTGGCATCGAATGTAGTGCGGGTGAAACAGCCACATTAATTGCACGTGAGTGCTTTGCTAACGGCATGGTTATCGAGACAGCCGGCCCAAATGATGAAGTTGTGAAGTTTTTCTGTCCTCTGACCATTACACAAAATGAAATGGATCAAGGCATGAAAATTTTCGAAAAAGCTGTCGATAACGTAGCGGCAAAACTGATCAAGAAAGCATCATAAGGATTAGACATGATTGTTAGAACATTAGCCGAGTGCCGAGATAGCGATCGACGCGTAGTTTCCCAGACATGGGAAAGCGTGCGTATGTTGCTCAAAGACGACAATATGGGTTTCTCTTTCCATATCACCACGATATTTGAAAATACAGAAACGCATATCCACTACAAAAACCACCTAGAGTCAGTCTACTGCATGAGTGGTGAAGGCGAAATCGAAGTCGTCGGTGGTGAAACGTACCCAATTAAACCAGGTACACTCTACATCCTAGATAAGCATGATGAACATTATCTACGCGCTTACAAAGATAAAGAAATGGTGATGGCTTGCGTGTTCAATCCGCCGATCACTGGCCGCGAAACACACGATAAAGACGGCGTATACCCACTCGTTGACTAAATCCAATGAGCGTCGATTTACTCTTAAAGCCAAGGTATTTCCTTGGCTTTTTGCATTAGAATAAGTACAGCTTTTAACGCTAACGCTAACGCTAACGCTAACGCTAACGCTAACGCTAACGCTAACGCTAACGCTAACGCTAACGCTAACGCTAACGCTAACGCTAACGCTAACGCTAACGCTAACGCTAACGCTAACGCTAACGCTAACGCTAACGCTAACGCTAACGCTAACGCTAACGCTAACGCTAACGCTAACGCTAACGCTAACGCTAACGCTATAAAGCTGAATGTAAAAAGCTTATAATGAGAGGCAGCAGAATAGCTGGTTATTTATACATACTGGTGGTTTTCCTCCCTTCCGCCGAATTAAGGATCTTCCAAGCGTCTAAAACTCAATTGCAATTTGAGATTCGATAAAAAATTAAGTATTTTTGTGACTTATGTGAATCTTCATAATTCTATCCCGCATAAAAAATGGCACAATTAGGCGAGAAAAAGCTCTTTTTAGACGTATAGAGAGCGTTAGCTGAATAGGATGAAAACAATAGTAATGGAATACTTGGATAGACTGATTAGAGATTGTGAAACCGCTAAAGCAGCGAAGCCAAAATCTGATTTTACGGTTGCTAGCGTTGATGAGATTCCAGATATTGATAAAGGGATCTATATCATCAAAGAAGTTGATGGATGTGCTGACAGTACGTTTGAAACATTCGTAGATTTTAAGCGGAAAAAGCTGAAAGCATGTAGCAAAGTAAATAGCCCATCACATGTTCTATATGTTGGCTCTTCAACTACCGGTTTACGTAAACGGTTAAGGCAACACTTGGTTGATTGCCCCAACAAAACTTACTCTCTGCACATGTATCAATGGTTTAATGGCAAGTATGAGGTTCGTATTCTTGAATATGACGCTCCAATAGAAGTCATTCAACTCATTGAGGATGCGATGTCGTATGACTTGAAGCCTGCTTTTGGTAAGCAAGGTGGGAACAATAAATAGGATCGCTTTGGCAATTCAGCTAACAAAGCATTTAAGACGGATTCTCAACGCTTGGCAATTTCAGTTCAGGTCAGCTTTAGTGCTGAATGTGGCAAGGTTTAGGCTTGGGTGGTCGCGTTGTTCACCACTTAATGCGGCGTTATGTTTTAATGGAATTTCAATGGCTTAAATGCCTTTGAGTCGTTCTTTGCCCCTCTAGCCATTCGCTGGGAGTAGACTCAGCAAATCACTATTATCGTTCCTTTCTTAAATCACTTAACCCGTAAAACATGCCAATGTTCGCGGGTTGCTTCATTCGAGTTTTCGGGTGGTTCGGTAGTCAGGTTCTTCTGGCTCAAAGTCGCTTTGGGCGTATTTCCCAATCAGCCAATAACCTTGGCAGTAGCCTCGGCAAATCACCATTGTTCTGCGCTGCTTTTGCTAAGAAAGGGCGCTTGTTGAGGCTTGGTCGAGTTGCCTCATTGTCAGGGAGGTGGGCTTACTCGTTGTTGGTTTGGCACATCTGCCGGTCAAGCTAGTGCTAGGTTGTGATTTAGTTCAGAAAACTAGGTCTACACTTCAGTTCTTTGCCAAGTAAATCAACGAATTGTGCTAAAACATAACAAAGCATTTAAGACGGATTCTCAACGCTTGGCGATTTCAGTCTGGGTCAGCTTCAGTGCTAAATGTGGCAAGGTTTAAGGTTGGGTGGTCGCGTTGTTCACCACTTAATGCGGCGTTATGTTCTAAGGTGAAAAATGATAAATCAAGGAATGATATTAGTAGCTTCCATCTTTTCTATTGTTCAAGCATATCTGGCGTACTTGCTTCATAATGACCTGATTTCAATGGAAATATTCCAATGGATAGTTTCAGTAGTATATATCCCCTTGTATTTCGTTCTTCTGTTAATTGGCGGTTTACTAGAGGCTACCGTTGGGTTGAACCTTCTTAAAGGTGGGGTGGCTTTTCCATATCTGCATGACGCCTTATGGATAGTCGGTAGCATAATATTACTACCCTTAAACTTGTGGCTTTTGAAGTTAGGTGCACGTTGTAAATTACGAACTTA
>NZ_AFWF01000281.1 GCF_000222605.1 Vibrio ichthyoenteri ATCC 700023
AGAACAAGGTCAAAAAGGCCTTCAAGCTACTAACGTTGTTGCACTATAATTAGCGCTTAACGTAAGAATAAATAGAAGGTCGCTTAGGCGGCCTTTTTTGTACCTGCAATTTGCCTTCTCAATTTGCCCATCAATTTTCCATGTTCAGGTTTCGTTGCCTAGCCATCTCCTGATCGTGATCAATCACCCATCCAAACTCTCATTCACTTCTCTGTGATGTTGGCTAATATTTATAATTTTCGATTTATCCATCTGATTTTTAAAGTTTCTATTGCTCTAAACGCCTTATCACGTTCAATCAGCCCCATGCTGCGTGGCCTCAAGGAAGTACATTGAGGGCTAAACAAACGTGCCGCGGATTGGGTAGTGATTATTAGGATCGCGTATGAACTTCAATCCTTGCAACAATACCTTGAGATCAGGCCGAGCAAAGGGAGCGTTAGATATATCCAAGATCTGCACTAATCCTTGATCATTGATAACAAACAAAGCCGGTTCAGCAAAAAGGTGATCGGTTTCTTGGTCTGATCTTGGCGTTGAAAGATAAAGCCCTAAGGTTTGCATCTGAGTGATAGTCAGCCCATAAGCAAGTGGGAAGCTGATACAGAGTTTTTCTTTGTGTTCACGAACTTGTTCTTCACTGTCTGCTGAGACGGCAATCACGTCAATCCCAAGTTCACGATATTCCGTGACCAATGGCTCCAACTCATTGAGGTAGCGGGTGCAGAGTGGGCAATGCTGGCCGCGATAAACGATTACTAGCTTCCAATCGTAAGGCGCTTCTGGTTTGCCGAGGGTGACTTCGCCTTCTGCCAGAGTTTTAACCTGCAAGAGAGGAAAGTGAGTACCCGCTTGAAATTTTATGGCTGACATAAGAACCTCTTGTGAGTGAGATGGTAAACGGCTGTGCTTATCATTATAGATGAACAAACCAGCGCAATGGTGAGTTCTCCTTGCCATCAACCTGACCGGCAAGCTAGCAGCCCCTAACTTGCAATTATTTTACTTTCTGAGAACGAAGAATCTCTTCACTAACCCAATTCAATAATTGCTTGATTGCGCGAGATAACACCTGATTTTGTCTGACGATAAAACCCAAGCTGGTGGTTGGAAATTCCGGTAACGGGGTCACCATGGTTTTGAGGTTTAACTTCGGATGGAGTGAAAATTCCGGCACGATGGCGACGCCAAAGCCTGCTTCTGCCCAATCAATTTGTGCATCGACACTGCCCACTTCCATCACGCGATAATTGGGTAAATTTAACGTTGGTAAAGCAAGATCGAGTAGATCACGAGTGCGGGTATCATGACCGAGTAGAATCAGCGTCGGTTCTTCAAGGTTCGCTGATGCTAAACCTTGTTGCCATGCTTGCAGACCATTACCAAGCGCACACCATTTTACCTGTTGTAACTCAGTGAAATGCAGCGGTTGGCTCTCTTTCTGCGCCATCACAAATCCTAAGTCAGCTTTAGCACTTTTGACCAGTTCAGCCGCTTGGGAAGAGGTGGTGTTGAGTAGCGACAGATCGATGCCGGGAAATTCTTGTTTAAAGGATTGAAAGGGCGAAATGAGTAACACTCGAGAAATAATATCGCTTGCCGCAATCGTTAATGTTCCTTGTGATAAATCATTGATGGCATTGAGATCGGCCTGGCAGACCTGCAATTCCATCAGGGTACTTTGAGCACTATTGAGTAGACGTTCACCTGCTTGCGTCAGTCGAAAAGGATTGCGCTCGATGAGCTTGACCCGAGTCGCTTGTTCAAGTTGCTTGAGATGCAAGCTGACATTGGGTTGGGTCATATGCAATTCTGTCGCCGTTTTACCAAAGTGTTCCAAACGCGCCAGTACCACAAAGGTATTAAGCCAGTTGAGGTCTAACATGTTTTTCTCCTGCAAGATCGCGAGTCAGTGGGTAACGTTACTATAACCCTATATGAGATTCTTATCAGGGTTATAACAATTATTAATTTTTCTTATTTTGAGCGGAAGCTTAGGATAAGTCCATCGCTTTTAAGGAGAGTTAATTATGTCGTCTATTGTTGTTGTTGGTGCAAACTGGGGTGATGAAGGTAAAGGTCGAATCGTTGATTATTTGGCAGACCAAGCATCCGCAAGCATTCGTTTCCAAGGTGGTAACAACGCAGGTCACACTGTGGTTAATGACTTTGGGACATTCAAACTGCACCAGCTACCAAGTGGCGTATTTAACCCAGACTGTATCGGCGTTTTAGGCCCTGGTATGGTGATAAGCCCTGCATTGTTATCTGCTGAAATCGCAGAAGTTGAGCAATCTGGCGTAAAAGTAAATCTGTGTATTTCAGATCGTGCCACACTATGTCTACCACTACATGCAGAAGAAGATACTCTAGAAGAACTTCGTCTAGGTGACGGCGCATACGGCTCTACCCGCCAAGGTATTGCGCCTTGCTACGGTGACCGTGTAATGAAGAAGGGCATCTTAGTTGGTTGGCTGAAACAGCCAGAAGTATTGGTAGAACGCCTCCAATTTATGTTGGATTGGAAACTGCCTCAATTGCGCGCACTATACCCAACCTTTAAGTTTGAGCAAACCGCTCAAGAGATGGCGGATTGGCTGCTAGAGGTCTCAGCTCCTTGGCGTGACTCAATCTGTAACGTAACGCTACCACTTAAAGATCTGCAAGCTGAAAGTAAAACACTACTGTTTGAAGCGCAGCTTGGTGCAGGGCGTGACCTTGTTTATGGTGAGTACCCTTGGACAACTTCATCTAACTGTGTGTCTATGTATGCCGGTATTGGTGGCGGTTTGCCAGCACTTCGCCCTGAGCGCGTTATCGCGGTTGCAAAAGCATTTAGCTCATCAGTAGGCACCGGCACGCTAATCACGGCTATGGAAGAGCAAGATGCATTCCGTGAGCTTGCGGGTGAGTTTGGTGCAACGACGGGGCGCCCTCGTGACATGGGTTACTTTGATGCGGTGGCAACTAAAAATGGCGTAGAGCTACAAGCGGCAACAGAAATCGCATTAACGAAAGTGGACTGCCTAACAGGCCTTAACGATCTTAAGATTTGTGTGGCTTACCAAGGCGATCACAGCGAGAACCCAATTTGGCCTCAAACTGCAGCACTAGCACCAATCTACGAGAAAATGGAAAGCTGGAGCGAAGACATTACCGGTTGTCGTCAGTTTGAAGAACTTCCAGTCGCGGCGCAAAAATACGTATTGCGTATTGAAGAGCTAATGGGTGTACCAGTGAAAATGGTTTCCGTTGGCCCTGGTCGCGAGCAAATGATTGTTCGTTAATCATTACGGCTAGATAAAAGAATATGAGAAGCTGATCAGAAATGGTCGGCTTTTTTTATATTACAGGGGAATATATTAGAGAATAGAGAATAGAGAATAGAGAATAGAGAATAGAGAATAGAGAATAGAGAATAGAGAATAGAGAATAGAGAATAGAGAGTAGAGAAAAGGTTAAGGGCTAAGTCATATGATCCGCAGATCTGGCAGCGTATTCTGGTTATTAACGGTGACGCTTAGTGGCTTTGCCCTTGTTCTTTCAGTGCTTTTTCAATGTCAGAAAGCAATGATAGTCAGTATGTTACCTAGATTCTACAGACGAGAGGATGGTCTGAAGAAGAAGTCGATAAGTTAAAATTTGCTGGTTAACTTATCAGGAAAATACAATAAATTCTCCAAGTTTGATGTCATCTTTATTGGTGATATTGCCCATAGAAGATTCTTCGCAATACGAAAAGTTAAGATTGAGATCGTTTACTTTTCCGTTGGTAAGAACATGGCGCTTTAAAATATCACTATTGAGTTGATGAATTGTCGCGTTCCAAGAAGTATTGTCTTTAAATATATTAAATGTTACTAGCAATATGAGTTCCTTTTTCTACAGTTGAATCAGAGCGTTTTTGTTGAAACCAAAATCTTTTACGTCCAAGAGAACGAGCCATAATAATTACCTTATATGTAATGATGTTTATGCTTGAAATAGATCAAGACAAATGATGTTTAATAATTTAATAGAAATTTTAGAAAGGTCTGCTTAATCCATTGTTCAAAGAATGGATTGAGGATCGAATGCATCTACTGGATTGCGGTCACATGTCAGTGAGAGTGTGAGTCTGGCTGATATAAAAAGATGCTGTCTGGCCTTAAATTAGGCTCTATAACCCTTCGAGAACAACAATCTAACTGAACGGATGCTCGTTATCATTAAAATGATGATACTAAGAATCGGTTGAGTAAAACGATCTAATTGTCCCGGAAATTTCTAAACGAAATTTATGCACTGGTTGTAGCTATTATTGGATAGAACTAAGGAGATACAGGGAGAATCTTGCTAGGGATGTCGCTGGAAGTCTTGCTATACGTTAACAACTCTATGTTCAGAGCAGCGGCTAATATACATCTTTAAATTTGAATAGCTAGGTTTTTTTTAATCTTTTTGTTAATCAGCAATCAACACTCAGTTTCAGATATCGAGTAAGTAAGGGAGTATGATGAGCATACTCCCAGTGTAATTACGTCGATTATGCCGACATTTGTAAGCTCTGGTTACGATATTGAACGATATCTTCAATCGTCAATACTGGCATGTCATGTGCCTTAGCAAAGGTAATAATTTCCGGCGTTTTTGCCATTGTTCCATCTGGATTGGTCAATTCACACAATAAGCCTGCAGGCTGAAGATCGGCCAATTTCATCAAATCAATGGTGCCTTCGGTATGACCACGGCGAGTTAATACACCGCCATCGCGAGCGCGAAGAGGGAAAACATGGCCCGGACGTGCAAGATCGCTCGCTTTCGCGTTAGTTGCAATGGCTGTTTTTACTGTGGTTACACGGTCTTGTGCTGACACACCGGTTGTAACCCCTTGCTTTGCCTCAATCGATACGGTAAATGCGGTTTGATTGGCGCTGTCGTTATTGATGACCATCGGTGGCAATTCTAATTGATTAGCATGCTCTTCCGTTAAACATAAGCAAACAATGCCGCTGCATTCGCGGATCATGAGTGCCATTTGTTGTGGCGTAAGGTGTTGAGCTGAATAGATAATGTCACCTTCATTTTCGCGGTCTTCATCATCAAGCAGCATGACGCCTTGGCCATTTTTAAGCGCTTCAATGGCTTTCGCTACACGGGTAATTGGTTCGCCAAATTCGGCAAGTAGTGATGTCTGATTCATGGTTGATTCCTATTTTGCTACCAGAATCAGGGCTATTTTGGAGGGATAGAACACAATGCAAAATGCACCAGTTCTCCACAGGCAAGCCTGCTTAAGATCTGGTGTGTTTCAATTCTCTCTCATCCGGACTATGACCGTCGGCTCTGGCATCTCACCAGATCTGCTGACCTCGACGAATCGAGCGCTCGCGGGCTTATCTTTAAAAGACATACCGCCGGTAGGGAGTTTCACCCTGCCCTGAGAATTTACAGTTTAAGTTGTTTGCCCAATAAGTTAGGCCGCAAAAGAGTATTACAGTTTGTTGTGTTATGGAAACGAAATATCGCAAAGTAAAACGAAATAGGGCGCGATATTGAGTAAATCAGAGCACAACGACTCGCTGCCACTGTGTGAAAGGCGGCAGGGTTTATCATGCAAATCAAATTAACGATAGGGAACAGAATCTATAGTGGCTGGGCTCACTTTTCTCGGTAGATGGCCGGTTTAATATCGATAATTGGTGTATTGTCTAAGCAGTCTAGCCCTTTGACCACTATGATCCCATTTTGTAACGAATCAATCGGTACGACCGCAGCTCCTATGGGGTTAGGGCGGTGGGGTGAGCGCAGAGAGAACACGCCTCTTTCCTGATTTTTGGCTCCATTTTGCAGCACAAGATTACGTCTCCCTTGTGCTAACCAGTAGAGTACAAGAATATCGTCGCCTGCTTTTAGCCCCTCCAAGCCTTGTACATAGCGATCAGACAGTATGAGTTGGCAGTCTGGCCCATCAGGTTGAATGTTGTTGGGGCATTGCTCTAGTGAATGATAAGGCGTTCGGATGGTGCCAATATAGTCTAATGTTGCTTGCGTCATGATGACTCCTATTTATGGTTATTTCTCATCGTTGTGCCGGTATAAACAACAATCGTAATGAAGATGATTAAACCGCCAATCACACTGGTGTTTGCAGGTATTTCCGCGAAGATTAAAAATCCCCATACTGGCGCCAGTACAGTTTCAAGCATTAATGTCATTGATACTTCCGCAGCGGTGATATGCCGAGTGGCAACTATAGACAGTACTCGACCTAAAGGCGCGGTAAGCAACCCCATCGCCGCCATGACTAACCAAGTATTAAGGCTATAAGTGCTGGGTTCTGCTAGAAATGACATAGTGAAAGCGAGTAAAAAACCACCCACAGCGACGCTCGCCAATCGACTAACCTCTTGATATTTTCGCAATAGTGTCAACATCAGCGATAGGCAAATTACAGAGAACATTGCCAATGCATCACCGAGTAAATGACCTGAACCCAGAGAGCCTGAGACCACGATACAGATACCAATCATGACGGCAATAATAGCCATAATGGTTGAGCGATTTGTTTTCTCTCTCAGTAATAGCCAGCTAAAAATAGCTGCGATGGCAGGTGTTGCACTAAGAATCACAAATGTATTCGCGATAGACGTGGTTTTGATGCTCAAAACTAAGCCAGTTGCACTTCCTGACATTAAAATTCCAGCGAATAGTAGTGGCCAACCGCTTTGCTTTATTACCTCTTTAATTTCTCTCTTATCTTTTACTTTAAGTAAAATTGGCATCGATATCGCGCTGAATAATCCGAACAGGAAGGCGGTGTCGTAACCGCTAACGCCTGAAAAACGGATAAAAATAGGGTCAAGGCTCATTAGCGCTGCGCCGAGTATTGCAATCATAAAACCAGTGGAGCGACCGCTCTTTGCACTAATCGAAAAGAATGTTGAATCAGTCATACATTTGTCTCTGCATTTAAATCATACTTTGCAGTATGATTTTTTACTGTTACAGTGTCAATTAAAATCACACTTGTGGGTGTGATAATTTTTTGTGAGAGAAGTGATGAGTAAAATTGAGCAAAATAGAGAAAAGAAAAAACAAGCCATTTTAGCGGCAGCAAAGTCTAACTTTTTGTCAGTGGGCTATACGGCTGCCAGTATGGATGCTATTGCGACTGAAGCGAAGCTGACAAAACAAACACTCTATCGCTATTTCCCCTCAAAATTTCAACTTTTCCAAGCAACTTTGGCCAAGATTGGCGAGAGTTTTAATGACAGATACCTACAACATTTATGTTTAGAGGATCGTCGAGAAGCGTGTGTTACCTTCGCTCAGGAATTTATGGCATTCCACTTATCGGAGGAGCATATTGCAACGCAACGCTTATTAATTGCAGAGTCAACGCAAGCACCTGAAATTGTGGAGAGCTTTATGGCGATGGGGGCAGAGCCCACAAGCGAGGCTTTAACGACCTTTTTTGTCGAACGGTTTGACATCCCACAACCGCAGACAAAAATTGAATTGTGGCTTGCAATGCTGCTTGCGCCTCGTTCTGGTGCGCTATTGGGATTGCCAGCTCTTAACAGGGAGCAAATTAAACAGCACGCAGTGGAAGCGACTGACTTATTGTTATCTGCTCTTGAATCACGATCCCAAAAACGAACGTAACTTTATTCATCTTCCGTTTAAAAAACCGTTAAGCGCTACACTCGTTATGACGTCATAGGAATGACACCGACCCTCTCATCTTTTTCTTCATCTGAGTGAAAAAATAAGGATATTTATGCATATAACAGCTAGGTTAAGTAGCGGTTTAGCTCTGTTTTCACCTTTATTATTTGCCGCTGATGTTGCTGACGGTGTCGCCCCTGAGCTCACAAGTAAGGTGACCGGCAAGCAAAAAGTGACGGCAGAGCAATACATGGTGGTTGCCGCGAATCCGTTGGCGGTAGAAGCAGGCTATCAAGTGCTACAGAGTGGTGGCAACGCCGCAGATGCTTTGGTTGCGGTGCAAACCGTTCTTGGTTTAGTCGAACCGCAATCTTCAGGTTTAGGTGGTGGCGCATTTTTGCTCTACTACAACGCTAAAAAGGGGGCGCTCACCACTTACGATGGTAGAGAAACCGCCCCGTTAGCGGTAAGGCCCGAGCTGTTTCAAGATGAAAATGGTCAGCCACTTAAATTTTTTGATGCCGTGGTTGGTGGTCGTTCGGTTGGAACACCGGGAACGGTAAAGTTGCTGGCTGAAATGCACAGTCAGTATGGAAAACAGCCGTGGACAGAACTTATGCAGCCCGCGATTCAACTGGCCAACAATGGCTTTGTAGTTTCTGAGCGCTTGGCATCGTCTATCGAGCGCGACAAAGATCGCTTGAGCCGTTATCCCGATACCAAAGCTTACTTTTTTACCTCTGATGGACAACCATTACCGCAGGGGCATTTGTTGGTTAACAAAGCCTATGGGCAAACGTTACAAACCATCGCAAAACAAGGTGAACAAGCTTTTTATCGCGGACAAATCGCACAGGATATCGTGGCGAAAGTACAAGGTGTGAGCGACAATCCCGGCTATTTAGATTTGCAAGATTTAGCCATTTATAAAGTGATTGAACGTGAGCCTACATGCGCGCCGTATCGCCAGTATGAGGTCTGTGGAATGGGCCCACCAAGTTCCGGTGCACTGACTCTTGGACAAATTTTTGGCATTGTCAGTCATTTTGATTTGCAATCGATGGGCGCAGAAGATCCCGTTGCTTGGCAAATTATCGCTGATGCCTCTCGTCTTGCATTTGCTGATCGAGGCCGTTATATCGCCGACAATGATTTTGTGCCTATGCCGCAAGGGTTGCTGGATAAAACCTATTTGGCTGAGCGCGCGAAGTTAATCGCTCCGGGTACTGCCCTAAAAACCGTTTCAGCTGGTGAACCGCCTTGGGATGCGCGCATTGCTCTTGCCGAAGATCAGTCAATCGAGTTACCAAGTACCACTCATATTGTGATTGTTGATAAACAAGGCAACATCATTTCAATGACCAGCACGATAGAAAATGGCTTTGGTTCACGAGTCATGAGTAACGGTTTTTTGCTCAATAATGAATTGACGGATTTTTCCTTTGCAGCGCATCAAAATGGTAACCCTATCGCGAACAGGGTCGAGCCGGGTAAACGTCCTCGCTCTTCCATGGCGCCAACAATTGTTATGCAACAAGACAAGCCTTATATGGCGATCGGCTCTCCCGGAGGCTCGCGAATTATTGGTTACGTGGCACAAACCTTAATTGCCCACTTCGATTGGGGAATGGATATTCAACAAGCGATAAATATGCCTCGGATGGTAAATCGATTTGGTACTTATGATCTTGAACAAGGAACCAAAGCCGTACAGTTTCAACCAGCCCTTGAAGCCATGGGGTATCAAGTGGAGGTGCGAGATCTGAACTCTGGTATTCATGGGGTTGTATTTACGCCAC
>NZ_AFWF01000280.1 GCF_000222605.1 Vibrio ichthyoenteri ATCC 700023
GAATGGTAGCCATGATTTCTAATTTAACGGTGAAAAGGATGCCACTTTAGTACAAGTTCTCCATGTTGGAGTCATGACCAGGTTTCGAAAGGTGGCGGTAGAAAAATCAATATAGATTCAGCAAGACAGTCCAAACCTTGGCTTGATTTGTGGATCAGTCGAACTTATTATCGGAAACGGAATGATGAATGAATTTACCTAACTACAATAAGGTAAAACGTGTTGCCTATTTTGTCCGTCGTGCGTCCATGACCAACTTTAAGTATTGCCTTTGGTCTAGTCTATTTCGACGCGACCAAAGGCAAGCCCCCAAAATAAAAATCGACAGTGGGCTCTTTCGCTTTAGCTGGGGCTAGTGTTTTGTTTAGATGCTTACTAATCAGAAATTATATTTAAGTCCTAGGTACATAGTACTAACCGACGCAACATCTGATGAGTTCTTAAGTAAACTCTGGCCATCTAAATTGCTATCTCTTTTAAAGGTCTTAATTTCATCACCGAAAATATGGTCAATTCCAAATAAAATGTCCAAATTTTCAGTTGCATTATATGCAATCTCGATCCCCAATTTAGGCAATATTTCAGACTCACTTACTGTTACACGGTTATTTATGCCTACCTCTTGAGCTGTATGTGCTAGACCTAGCTTGCTCATAACACTCCAAGATTCGAAGAGTTGGTATCTGGCAACACCCATTAACGCAATGTTATATCCGTCATAATTAAATGAAATCCCTTCTATTTCATTTTTATTGGTTGCATAAGATGTGTAACTAATTTCTGCACCATACTGAAATTTGTCACTAATATTTGAATCTAGTAGAAAACCCGAATTGACTCCCCAAGAAAATTTTCCAGATTCTTGACTGTAATTCAAATTATCGTATTCGATATCCATTCCCTCGATACCGCCGATCCCCAAATTAACCCCTGCATAAGGATGGATATCAGCAAAAGCAAAAGATGGTGCTAGGGGAACCAATAAAGCAAGCAAAGCTATACGCATAAAAACTTAATCTCTTGAAATTATGTTAATAAAAATGGTGTTGATAATCGTTATCACTTGTCTGATGGTGTAACAAATTGTTTTGATCTTCAAGTGAAATATGTTGTTGCCTAAATCCATTGAGCTTTTTTCAAGATCATGTGTTCTGAACCGTAGTGATGACTCGAACGGCGGTGACGTGGGAGAAGATAACTAGGCGGATTAGGCTATACCTCACACGAACCACATAAGTAGTATCACATTTTGGTTCGATAAGTGTTGATTTACAACCCTACACACACCAGAATACAAAACCATACTCAAACCGAACCAAAGATAAGCAACAATGTTTATAAGAGCCTATTTACGAGCCTCGACAACTGACCAACATGCAGATCGAGCAAAAAGTGAGCTCCAAACTTTTGCCAATCAGCACGGCATACGCATTGCCAGTTTTTATACTGAACATTTGTCGGGGGCTAAATTAGAAAGAGCTCTTAGTATCAAGTTTGAAGTGCGACAAATTCTATAGATGCGCATGAATATACTCCGTTGGAGTTCTATACCCAAGCCTTTTGCGTGGGCGCGTATTTAATTTGTGGGCAATTTCATTTGCAAAAGCTTCTGTGTTACATGTGACATAG
>NZ_AFWF01000279.1 GCF_000222605.1 Vibrio ichthyoenteri ATCC 700023
AAATCTGCCTTATCTGATTATTTTTAACAAGCCCCTACAAGGTCATGAGTCGTAATGATAATTATTTTGGCTTGGTGTTTGTTATGTTATTTCATTGTTATTGAATGCGTTAAAAAGTGATAATCACTATTAACTAATATAGGAGTTAATAGTAATCGTGCCAAATCAAATTCTAAAAGCAAATTGTTCTTATATAAAAAAGGTTGGGGATTTTAACCATCGAGAGGTGAAGAATGACTCTTTAGCAAAAGCAATTGCAAGAGCTTCTAATTGTAATTTTCAGCTTCATACTACACTTTCTTCTACAAATACAGTTGCTAAAACGGCAATTGGTATTTTATTGTTGGCATCGTTGACAGCATCAGCATCAGCATCAGGTCAAGCTATTGGTTGCGTTGAAATGATAAAGTCATCAGGTAAAAGTGGAGGTATAATAAAAAATAATTGTGACAGTCACATTCAAGTACAATTTAAAGGAAAATGTGGGGTGATGAGGTCGGAGAGAGGCATAGTAATTCCTTCACATAAAGAAATAGAGCTAAATAGAGTTAAGCATCATTGTTTAAATAGCCCTAGACGCCATGAGATAAGTGTTATTGATGACCATATTAACGGAGTGGTTAAATTTCCGAGAAAAATAAACTCTTCAGTGCCGACTGAAAAAGTAATGATTGACAAAATAAATGAAATAAGCAGGCGTAATGAAAATAAAGAAATTAGGCTTGTAAAAATAATTAATTTGTTTTCAAATAACATTAACGCTGATACCCGTGAGTTAATTTTCAACTATCTAATTGCATTAGAAATGGGTAGCGGCATTAGCTTGGTTAATATTGTTAGTAAAATAAAAGACTCTAGACTCAACGATATTGAATTTTTAACATCATCTG
>NZ_AFWF01000278.1 GCF_000222605.1 Vibrio ichthyoenteri ATCC 700023
GGGTTTCAAGTAAGGTTTCGTGCATTTCGAGTTGTTCATTTAGATACACCAAACCTTGTTCATCAGCTTGGTAGCGTTTACGTAAGCCATCGAGGTCAAGATTGGCTTGCGCTATTTTCTCGTTGAGAATTTTATCTTCGCCACTGCGTAACGAGCGACGCTTATCAAATAGTTTGGCTTGGGTGTCGAGAATGGTTTGCACTCGAGGATCGTGTGTGAGCTCAAGTAAGCGGGGATCAAATTGTATTTGAGTTTGATCGCTGAGCTCCGCCTGTAAGCGATTCAGCCGCGCGAGGTCACTTTGCCACTGAGCTCGTAAGCCATGCAGTTGAGCATGGGCCTGTGAAGCATCTAAAGTGATCAGCAGATCGCCTTGTGCAACCGCCTGTCCATCTGCAATATGGATGGTCTTAACGATCCCTCCCTCTAAATGTTGGATAGGTTTACGCTTTGACTCGACGATAATAACTCCCGGAGCAATAGCCGCACTACTGAGTTTGGCGAATGTTGCCCAAAGCAGAAACCCAAACAACATCACTAATACAACGGCAAGTGACATTTTGCTGATGAAGCTCGACTTGAAGCTCAACTGGCGTGAATCTTTGTATTGAATTCCATTGGAACTAATTTGATGAAACATTGAATCAGCCATGGGATACCACCTGTTTTATCTCACCTACTTTGGCTAATTTATCCGCTTTTTGTGCTGTGGTTATTTCACCGTGATCTAGTGTGACAACCCAATCAACGTGGGGAATTAGCTCTCGCTGGTGGGAAATAAGTACCACCGCATTTCCCTGTTGCTGCTGTGTTGTTAGTAGTTGTTTGAAAGCGTTCAGCCTGATGCTATCAAGGTGAGCGTTCGCTTCATCGAGAACGAGTAATTTGGGGCGAAAATAAAGGGCGCGGGCGATCGCGATCGCTTGAGCAAGCCCCGTTGAAATGGGGATGCCAGTTGCGCCGAGAGGCGTATTGTACCCGTGCTCTAAGAGAACGATATCTTGATGGATACCAATACTTTTTGCTGCCGAGATAACCTCTTCGTCACTCATCATGTTATCGAAGTGAGCGATATTCTGTTTGATTGTGCCGGGTAAAAAATCAATTTTCTGTGGGACATAGCCAATGATGTGTTTTAGCTGACCAACATCCCATTGCGATAAGCTGGCATTGTCGATTCTTATTGAACCAGAGTTAGGTTGGAATAATCCGACCAACAGTTGGCACAATGCTGTCTTACCTGAGTCACTCGTTCCCATAATCATCACGCGATTACCGGGCTCTAATTTGAGTCGAATATTTTTCAGTAGTGGTAATTTAGCTTTGGGAGGGTACCAAGTAACATTATCAATATGCAGTGAGCCATTAACATCACTAAATTGGGTCGTCGTGCCGCCATTCGCTTGTTGGGAGAAATAGGCGGTAAGGCGATGATTAGCCGCAGAAGCGTGTTGCCATGCTTGCAGTGTACTGGCTAGTTGCTCAAAAGGTTGCAACACGCGCGACATTAAAATGGAACCTGCGATGATGCCCCCGGCAGACATGGTGTTTTCGATCACCAACCAAGCCCCAATGGCCATAATCGCCATTTGCAATACGAAGCGTAAACATTTAGCGATAGAAGCCAGCGTGGCTGACGTTAGGCCGAGTTGCTGATCGTACCAAACCCTCTCGGCTGTCATATGTTGAAATTGTTGAGTTAAGCCGTCCATCAGGTATTGCGACTTAATGTTGTCGCGTTGGGTGCTGGCTTGCTCAGTGGCAAAACGACAAGCAGATGTCGCTGTTTGAGCCTCTGAATTTTGCTTGGCCTTACTTTTATAAATGTAAAAAGAAAAACCAGCGACCAGTGACACTGCACTTAGACCGACGACACCAACAATAGGGTGAAGGAGGAACATCACCAACAGAAATAACGGAGCCCAAATCATGTCGAAAGCGAGGGAAAAGGCAGGGGAGACCATGAATGATTTTATTTCTCGGACATCTTGCAGGTGGGCATTATTTTTTTCGCCCGAACGCATGATGGCTTGATATAAAAAACTTGATCCTATGGCATCTAATTTTGCTGATTTTTGTTGTAAGTAACGATTTTTTAGAATGTCCAGAATCGATTGGATAACCAGCAGGAAAATCACAATGAGGCTGATCAAAAATAAGGTATCAAGACTTCGGCTGGTGAGGACGCGGTCAAAAACTTGCAAGCTATAAATGGGTACAACCAAAATAAGAGCATTGAGAATAAACCCTGCCACAATAAGCGTATAGAACACCGTCTTATTAAATGGTGTTAGTTGATCCCAATCGTTCTTTTTGATTTCCATCTCAACCAATGCTGCCTTGCCTAAAATTGACGCAATCCTAACATTGTAATATTCGACATTGCGAGAGAGGAGACTAGGGGATATTAGGATTAAATAATGTGCGGTATAATTTTATTTATAAAAAACATTGGGATAATAAGGGTTTCCTATTTTTAAGAAACCCTTTGAATAGATCTATTATTTAAATGTTGACCAAATTGGAGCGTGGTCAGATGGCTTGTCAATACCGCGCAAAACATAATCGATATCAGATTCGATACATTTTTGGGCTAAAGATTGGGTGGCGAGAATAACATCAATGCGCAGTCCACGGTTGTCATCAAAACCACGTGAGCGATAATCAAACCAAGAGAACTTGTCGGTGACATCTGGGTGAATTTGGCGGAAGGTATCAATAAATCCCCAGTCCAATAGGCTTTTAAGCCATTCACGCTCTTCTAATTGGAATGAACACTTGCCTGTCTTTAACCAACGTTTTCGGTTTACTTCACCAATGCCAATATCTGAATCTAATGGACTGATATTAATGTCACCCATTACGATGATATTTTCATCTTTATTATGGTGCTCATTCAAATATGTCATCAAGTCTTTATAGAATTGGCGCTTATATGGGTATTTGGTTTCATGGCTAATATTATCGCCTTGAGGGAAGTAGCCATTCAAAATCGTGGTTTTTTCGCCATTTTCGTCAGCAAATGTCGCCATGATCATGCGCTTTTGATGCTCATCATCGTCAGTAGGAAAACCTTTCTGTACCGAAATTGGCTCATGTTTACATAGCATGGCGACACCGTAGTGGGCTTTTTGGCCATGGAAATAAACGTGATATCCCATCGCTTCGACAGCTTCTAACGGGAAGGCTTCATCATGCACTTTGATTTCTTGCAGACCAATCACATCCGGTTGATGCTTTTCAATCAGAGCTTGAAGTTGATGCAGTCTTGCGCGCAAGCCATTAATATTGAAAGAAACTACTTTCATCTTGGATTCCTTGTCTAATTCTTTTTCAATGGAGACGATGTTTAGGCTACGTACCAATAGCCAAGGTTAATCAGAGCCCGAAATGTTTGACGTGTGTCATGTTGAGGAAAACAAGTGATCTCTTCACTGTTAAAGCGCTCATTGTCGCACAGTAGCTCTAATAGTTGCTGATCATCGCTGTTGATCACAAAGCATTCGCCGTTAACAAACAATTGCTCGGAATTGCCCTCGAGGTAAAGTGTTTTCAATCCAGCCACTTTTTCCCATAAGGTATTTTGCGTTAACAACTCATTGATTTCATCGAGGCTATATTCTTCATCAGCTTCAATAATGTTCATTTGGTGACGAGATTGGCTTAATTGAGTGGCGATAAACGTTTCAATCGCATCCTCGGCATTCAAGGCATTACGTAACATTTGCTTGAGCGTATTGAGGCTGTGCTGACCAATTTGGCCATGTTGATCCTGCGCAGGCATCGCGGGATCATGCATGTGCTGGTTGCCTAAATCATGGGCGATAAGATGATCGGCAAAGTGGCTAACAAGCTCTTGCTCAGTTGGTGAGCGATAGCCAAGAGAGTAACTTAAACTCGCTTCTAATGTGGTGCCCTCGTGAGGAAAACCGGGTGGAATGTACAGCATGTCACCCGGCATCAATGTGTCATCTATAATAGCGTCAAAGCCTTCGATTTGTCGCAGTGCTCCACCTTGAATGACTTCTTGATATTGGCCCACATCTTTTGCCCCTACTTTCCACTGGCGCTTACCTTGGCCTTGGACAATGAAAACATCATATTGATCGATGTGAGGACCTACGCCACCATGTGGGGCGGAGTAGCAGACCATGACATCATCAAACAACCATTGCGGCAGTTGTTTAAAAGGTTCGATAAGTTGCGCAGTTTCAGGATGCCAGTGGTTACAAGCTTGCACGATCAGTTGGCAATGGGTCTCTGGCAAGTTGTCAAAGAAGCTTTCTTCAAAGGGGCCGTGTTGCGCCGTCCATTGAGAATCTTTATTAGAAACAAAGCGAGAGTCGATCATTTCTTCTAACGAGAGGCCAGCCAGTTCTTCTGGGGTAATAGGGTCGGAAAACTCTTTAAAGGCATTTTTAATCACCACTGGTTTTTTTTGCCAGTAGGTTGCGAGAAATTCGGTGATATCAAAATTTAGTGTGAACATCTATGTTTCCGTTATGCTTTATTCGCCAATTTGGCTTCAAGATCAGACTGGACGATTTTAATCGCTTCTAATGCCGTTTGGGGGGCAACATTGTTGCTTTCTAATAAATAGATAAGATCAACAGCCAGTTTTATTTCATCGGGTGCATTGTCGAGCCCTGTAGCAGGTAACGTCATAATTATTGATGTCTCTCACGGTAGGTTATTTGTTTTTCAATTTTAAGCTTTGCTGCGCGGCAACGCTCGAGGCGCTGTTCGGTCGACAGCAAAGTCTGTTGTGCCGTCTGCTTCGCAAAAGGAGGGGCGGTTTCGAGTTCTGCGAGTTTGTCTCTCACCATCTCCATTAAACGTCTTTCCCAATCTTGATGTTGGGCCAATTCTTGATAGAGGACGTTAATTGGTTTTTGATAGTGGCTGTAGTGCTTAGGCTCATTTTTTCGAATCGGTTGAGTGGCAATTTCACGTTGCAGCGCTGCAACTTGAGCGTATAAACGCTCGGTGAGATATTCCGCTCGCAATGAGGTCAGGCGGCCACTTTCTTGTTCTCGAATAATGGTATCAAGCGTTGATTGTGTTTCTTTAACACAAGGAACCAGTAAGCGAGCTTTGCAATGAAAAAGTGTTTCATCAAACAAAGGTTGATGATGTTCACTGCGTCTGCGATCGATTTGCGCTGCTTGAACGGCAAGTTGCTCAAGCGTAGTAACGAGTTGTCTTAGTTGATTCATACAGCTACAAACCATGCGTCATAAGCGAGCTTTATCGCCAGTATACTAACGACGGTGACAAAGACAGGGCGAATAAAGTTGGCGCCAAAGCGAATCGCGGAATGTGCGCCGACAAATGCCCCCGCCATTAAACATACGCCCATGGTTAGGCCCAGAACCCAGTCAATATGCCCTAAGATAGCAAAAGTGATTAACGAGGTGAAATTACTGGTGAAGTTCATCGCTTTTGCGACGCCGGATGCCACCAAGATGTTCAACCGATAGAGTGCCATGGTACTCACGGTCCAAAATGCGCCAGTACCGGGTCCTGCAATGCCATCGTAAAAGCCGAGAATGAGCCCTTGTCCATATTGTTTTTTACGAAAGGTAGGGCAAGGTGGTGGCGGTTCATTACTGCTGTTCTTTGGTGTTTTGTGCCATATGGTATAGACCGCAGCAGCAAGGATAATCAGGGGTAATGTCTTCTCTAACCATTGGGTGCTGATGGCGTCGACCACTAAGGTACCGATAATCGCGCCAATCAGTGTCGCAAAAAAGAACGGCCCCAACAGCGAGGTTTGAATAAACGTTTTTTGTAATAGGTAAAAGCGGCGGTTGATGATGCAAAGCTTGCCGCCAATTTATTCGTACCGAGAGCGACATGCGGTGGTAGGCCTAAAGAGAGCAAAGTAGGGACGGTCAGCATGCCTCCGCCCCCCGCGACAGCATCGATAAATCCAGCAAAAAATGCGACAAGCGCTAATACCAACAACATGGTTGGTTCCAACATTTCCATTGATTCTTCTTCTATTTATGATGTGGCCTTATCTAGGCCACTTATTCAATAACGCGTTTAAAAGGTGGTAATGAGTCAAGTAGTGACTTGCCATAGCGTTTCGTCACAATGCGTCGGTCCAAGATGATCACCTTGCCAGAGTCCCGTTCTTTGCGTAGTAAGCGGCCCACTGATTGGATCAGTTTTTTACTCGCTTCTGGTACGGTAATCTGCATAAAAGGATTGCCCCCTTTTTGCTCGATATACTCGGCATGCGCCTGTTCCACGGGTGAGGTAGGAACCCCAAACGGGATTTTGGTAATAATCAAGTTCTCGAGTAGCTCTCCAGGAAGATCTAAGCCTTCAGAAAAACTGCCTGTACCAAACAATATGCTGGTCATTTGGCATTGGACGAGCGTTTTATGTTTATTGAGAATTTCTGAGCGCGACTCTTTACCTTGAACTTGCAATGCCCAACCTTTTTTTATGAAAGAGGATTCAAGTGCCTGAGCTACTTGGTTCATCTGCCAATAAGAAGAGAATAAAACTAAGTTGGCCTGTTTGTCTGCAATTAGGTTAGGCAGAATATCAATAAGATATTCCGTAAACTCACTTGCTTGCGGCTCATACTTCATTTTAGGGATGTGCAATTCAGCCTGATTTTGATAATCAAAAGGCGAAGCAAGAGCGAGGAAGCGTGTGCCATCCTCCGCTTTTTCACTGATCCCAGCCTGACGGCAATAAAAGTTAAATGAGTTAAGAGCGCGCATAGTCGCTGAAACGAGTACCGCCCCTAAACAACGGCTCCAGATTTGCTGATCGAGTTGCCAGCCTACTTCTAATGGCGAAACGTTGACTACAAAATCGCCTTCTCGCTCGTTGCTCGTTTCTAGCCAGCGAGCAAGAGGTGCTCCTTTCTCTCGTTGCGGCTCAGCCATTAAACGCCAAACCTGCGCGAGATTATCCATTCTTTGAATATAGAAGCCGAGCTCTGCAAGTGCTGGTTCTGCCAAACGTGCGCCAATTTCGCCATCTTTAACTCGCTCGGCAATTAGATCAGCAATTTTAGCGGTCGCTTGCGCGCCTTTTTGTGACAGAATTTTTAGTTGTTTTGATTCTTCCTCAAGCCATGTTGGCAACTCGCCGTGCTCAAAACGATACAGACCATCAACGAAATGAGCTGGGTCAAATCGAGCAGTGAGCTGAGATAACGCTGGAATCAATTGTTGGATAGAGTCTTGTAGCTCATTACGAAAACGACCTACGCGCTTCTCATCGGCTAAGCCAGCAAACTTACTAACGGATTGGTTTAGCCGCTCAAGCCAAGTGGCTGCGCCTTTGAGACTGGCCGCCGCTGATGAGTGATCACGCGCCACATGCGGTAAGTGATGCGCTTCATCGAACACGTAAATGGTATTTTCTGGCTCGGGCAAAATCACGCCGCCGCCGAGATCGGCATCTGCCATCACCAAGCTGTGATTGGCAATAATGACATCGGCTTTATCCAGTTCAGAGCGTGCTTTTTGGAAGGGGCAACCGCGATGTGATGGCATGCTGTTGTTACAGCTATGCTTATCACTGACGATATGGCGCCATATTTCATCATCAATGGCTTTAGGCCAAGAGTCTCTATCACCATCCCATTTGCCTTGCTGAAAGGCTTTATGTAAGCGTTCAAGTAATTCGATATCTTTTTTCTTTGGTTTAGATTCAAACATCGCCATTTGACCGCCATCAGCCCCGCACGCAGTGGCGAGTTTTTCGGCGCAACAGTAGCGTTGACGTCCCTTGGCTAAAATAAAAGAAAATTCACGGTCGGTAATACGGCGAAACAGAGGCAAGTCTTTATTAATTAGCTGTTCTTGCAGTGCCACTGTCGCAGTTGAAATTACGACTTTGCGGTTATTTTGCACTGCGACAGGAATCGTCGCCATGAGATAGGCGAGTGATTTTCCGATCCCCGTTCCAGCTTCTGCCACGATAATACGGTTCGATTTATGATACTCACCGCACAGCGTTTTGGTAATTTCTGCAACAAGATAATTTTGTGCTCGACGCGGTACAAAGTTATCCAGTTGAGCTTGTAGGTTTTGATAACTTTTGCGGATGGATTGCTGTATTTTACTGTTTGACATACGGGCGCCTTTCTCGGGGAAAAGGAGTGTAGCACACTTCTCTAATCGTTACGTAGTTCACGAAATAGAATCCTTTTCAACCAAATCTAGATCTCCTTCACAAAAAAAGATTGAACCTTCAGGAACTTAGAATTAATTCTAAATGTGAAAAATATCCTCAAGCAAAATGGCATTCAAAATAGCGTAAAACTCTGTCAAATTGATTTGGGTCGCATATTTATAGCTGTTAATGCTGTTTTTGCGACGAGCTTCATTTAGTGATAAAAGCATCACAATGGTTAGAAGTTAGTCGAAAAAGTTAGTGCAATAAGTGTAATAATTTGATTTATATGAATTTTATGTTTTTTTTATATTTCTGTTTTAGAAGATTTGACACACAGAGCAATCTTTTGCAATCTAGGCCTCGAAATTTGAGAGCGGTGATATCGAGCCATTGAAGAGCACGAATCACCACCAAAAAATACATAAAGGGAACCGGATATGGATTTCCCAATATTAAGAAAAGGCAGTGGATTATTATGAAAAAGACTCTAGTAGCTCTTTCAGTACTTTTTGCAGCAACATCTGCACAAGCGATCGAACTTTACAACCAAGACGGCGTATCTGTTGATCTAGTTGGTGATATCGAAGTTACTTACCAAAACTCTTTCTCTGACAGCTCAATGAAGCAACAAATTGAAGATGCAGATTTCGGTTTTGACGCTCGTTACGCTCTAAATGACGACCTACAATTTGGTGCTTTCTGGGGCTACGATGGTTCTGATTCTAACAACGCAGAAGTAACTCGCAGCGGCGACATTTACGTAGCGCTTTACTCTCAAACTTACGGTTCTATCAAGTTTGGTCGTCTATGTACTGCTGTCGATGACCTAGGTGGCATTACTAGCGATTACCAATTTGACGTAAACAAACTGTACAATGGTGCGTCTGGTGACTTCGCATGTCATGACGAAGCAATCCGTTACGATTACGACAACGGTTCTTTCTACACAACTCTTGGCTTCGTACAAGACAAGATGGGTAACCCAGATGTATTTAAACTAGGCGCAACTGGTGTTTCAGTTGTTGAAGCAACAAATGTAAACTACTACGATTCTCGCTTTGGTTACCGTGTGGCTGATTTTGACCTATCTGCTTTCTACGCAAACGTAGACCACAAAGAAGCTGGTGAGTCTAACGAACACGCTTACGGTCTTGAAGTTGATTACTCAGGTCTTGAAAGCATCCGTCTAGGTCTTGGCTACTACGCAACTGATCTTGATGGTGAAGGCGATGACGCAGATGTTTACACCGTTGGTGCTGACTACTACCTAGGCAAATGGACATTCGCAACTGCTTACTCTCTAGCTGCACAACAAAATGCAGAAGACGTAAACAGCTGGTTCCTAAACGCAGGCTACAACCTAGCGCCGAACACTACAGTGTACGCTGAAGTTGCTGGTAACGACGGTAAAACTGATGGCCGCGATAACACAACAGCAATGGCTGTAGGTGTTAAAGCATCATTCTAAGAATGAGCTAACATAGTTATACTAAAGCCACCTTCGGGTGGCTTTTTCAATTTCCTTATAAAAACAGATATTCTTCAGGAGTTTTCTTTGAACGCTAAAGGCTTTATCGCATTCGCTGCAACCTTGCTTGCACTTCCTCTTCATGCCGCGGAGATCACAGCAAGTCGCGGTGTTTCTATTTTGTATATCAACGGCCAAGCAGCTGAGCAAAAAATAGGTATTAATAAGGTTGGTGAAGGATTTACTCAAGTTGTTGTCCAGTTAGATGATAAGTTAGGTAAGGGAAATGTTTTTACGTCAAAACCTTATGTGATCAACTTTGATGCTCAAGATAAAGATTACAAAATAACGCTGCCTAAGTTTTACAGTGAGATGGCTGCTAAAGAAGAATTTGCCAAAGCATCACCTAACTGGGGATTAGAATCAAATGGCAGCGAAGTTGAATTCGATCAAGCCCTACTAGAAGGCAAAAAGGGCTTTATGCCTTACGGGGGCATGGAAAACTTGATTGCTGAGCACAATAAACAACGCGGCATTTACTTCCAAAATGGTCAGCTGATTGATGCGCCGGTTGCAGTAGAAACAGCCGCGGTAACAAGCTCTGTGGTAAAGAGTAGCCAACCAAAAGCGACGACAGTGGCGACAAAAAATGTCGATCAATTGAAAGCTTGGTACTTGCAAGCAAGCAAAGAAGAGCGTAAAGAATTCCGTCGTTGGATGATCGATCAAGAGTAGTCGATACTTTCATGACTATAAAAAGGGTTGGCATTGCCAACCCTTTTTGCATTCTATTGTTTAATCTTTACTTAAAGCATTCCGGTTTGTTCAGCGCGCTCTCAATGGCTGTGACAAGCTTTTCGATATGCTCTGGTTGGCTAATAAACGGCGGCATCATATAAATTAGTTTGCCAAATGGGCGGACCCATACCCCTTGTTCAACAAAGTGGGCTTGAATCACTTCCATGTTGACGGCAACCGTAGCTTCCACCACGCCGATTGCGCCCAACCAGCGCACTTGTTTAACTAATGGGTGCTCTGCCAGTTGAGGCAGTAGCTGCGAAAATTGCAGCTCAATAGCTTTCGTTTGCGTTTGCCACTCGCCGTGCTCAAGAATTTCCATACTGGCATTCGCCACGGCGCAGGCAAGAGGGTTACCCATAAAGGTGGGTCCATGCATGAAGCAGCCGGCTTCTCCGCCGCACACCGTATTTGCGACGTGTGAGGTGGTCAGTGTGGCGGATAACGTCATATAACCGCCGGTTATCGCTTTGCCAAGGCATAAAATATCCGGTTCGATTTGTGCGTGTTCATAGGCAAACAGCTTACTAGTGCGGCCAAATCCAGTTGCGATTTCATCTAAGATCAGTAACACCCCAAACTCATCACACAAACGGCGTACACCTTGGAGGAATTTTGGGTGGTAAATACGCATGCCACCGGCTCCTTGCACGATTGGCTCTAAGATTACCGCCGCAATATCACGGTGGTGCAGGGTGAGTTTGGCTTTGAAGTCATCCAGATCACTCTCATCCCATTGCTGCCAGAATTCAGTTTTTGGTGATTGAGCAAAGATATGTTGAGGCAGAAAACCTTTGTAGAGTGAATGCATGGAGTTGTCAGGATCTGTGACTGACATCGCCGCAAAGGTGTCACCATGGTAGCCATCACGTAAAGTGAGAAATTGACTGCGTGATTCGCCTTTTGCCTGCCAATATTGCAAGGCCATCTTTAAGCTTACTTCCACCGCAACAGAACCCGAGTCGGCGAGAAACACATGCTGTAAAGGCTCTGCGGTCATCGCAACCAATTTCTTACACAAATCAATCGCGGGTTGATGAGTGATACCACCAAACATAACATGAGAAACTTGATCAATTTGTCGATGAGCGGCTTGGTTAAGGTGCGGATGATTGTAGCCATGAATCGCTGACCACCAAGAGGACATACCATCGACGAGCGCTCTATCATCTTCCAGATATAAGTAAACGCCTTCAGCGCGGCTTACCGGATAGCAGGTCAGAGGTGTTAAGGTCGACGTGTAGGGATGCCAGATATGACGGCGATCAAACGCTAAATCCATGAGAAGTTCCATTTTATATTTGATTGAAATTTAACCATCTGTAAACTTTGGTTTTTCATTTGTGTTGACAGTCTAACGGCTGTGGTTAGACTAGCCAAGAGCAAAATTATAGTGAGCACTCTAGTTCGACTCTGAACTAGCAAGGATATAAAAAGGAAAACACGTGGAAGTTCGTCATAACTGGACGGTTGCTGAAGTGCAGCAGCTTATGGAAAAACCGTTTATGGATCTGTTGTTTGAAGCGCAATTGGTTCATCGTCAATATCAACAGCACAATTACGTACAAGTCAGCACTCTACTGTCAATTAAAACGGGCGCCTGTCCGGAAGATTGCAAATATTGCCCTCAGAGTGCTCGTTACACCACGGATGTAGAAAAAGAACGTTTAATGGAAGTTGAACGAGTGCTGGATGCTGCGCAAAAAGCCAAAAGTGCAGGCTCTACCCGTTTTTGCATGGGGGCTGCATGGAAAAACCCTAAAGAGCGTGATATGCCTCATTTGACCGAGATGATCAAAGGCGTGAAAGGGATGGGCTTGGAAACCTGTATGACCTTGGGGATGTTAACACCCGATCAAGCTGAAAAACTCGCGGGTGCAGGTCTTGATTACTACAACCACAACCTTGACACCTCGCCAGAATTTTACGGCAACATTATTACCACGCGTACTTACCAAGATCGCCTTGATACTTTATCGCATGTCCGTGATGCAGGTATGAAAATTTGCTCTGGTGGCATTATCGGCATGGGGGAGAGCGCCAGCGATCGTGCCGGCTTGTTTGTAGAACTGGCTAACTTGCCCACTCACCCAGAAAGTGTTCCGATTAATATGTTAGTGAAGGTCAAAGGCACGCCACTGGAAAGTGTTGAAGATGTTGAGCCATTTGATTTCATTCGCTTGATTGCGGTAGCACGGATCATGATGCCACTTTCGGCTGTGCGCTTGTCCGCTGGCCGTGAAGATATGAACGAACAGATGCAAACTTTGTGCTTTATGGCAGGTGCCAACTCGGTTTTCTATGGTTGCAAGTTGCTAACCACGCCAAATCCATCTGAAGATAAAGACATGCAACTGTTTAATAAACTGGGTATCAACAGCCAACATGTTTCGCAACGCCCTGATGAAATTGAAGAGAGCGAATTGCTCGATCGCGTCGTTGAGCGTGTTGCCGCCAGACCTTCTGCAGATGATCTTTTCTATGAAGCTAACGTTTGATCAGCGTATAAAGCAAGCCCTTGCAGAGCGTCAAACGCAAGGCTTGCAACGGCAACTGATGCAGTTAGATAACGCTAACAGCGTCAGCCTTTACCAACAACGTCAGCATTACCTTAATTTTTCCAGCAATGATTACCTCGGTTTAGCTCGTGATGGCTCTTTGGCGGAAGCGTGGAAGAAAGGCATCGACTTATTGGGTAATGGCAGCGGTTCTTCTCCGTTAGTCACGGGGTTTAGTCATGCCCATCAAGCGTTGGAACACCGTCTGTGTGAGTGGCTGGGTTACTCACGTGCGATTCTCTTTGGCTCAGGTTTTTCTGCGAACCAAGCCATGATTTTTGCGTTAATGCAAAAAGGGGATTTGTTGCTGCAAGACAAGCTCAATCATGCTTCTTTGATTGAGGCGGGAATGTTATCTGCGGCGACAATGAAGCGTTTCAAACACAACGATATCGAACACTTAGAAAACTTGCTTGAAGGCCATCCATTGGTCGTCACCGAAGGTGTATTTAGTATGGATGGCGATTTGGCGCCTTTGCCTGCCATCGCGAATATCACCCAGGACAATGCTTGGCTAGCGGTGGATGATGCTCACGGTATTGGAGTGTTAGGTCAAGGCCGTGGTAGTTGTCATCAGGCTGGAATAAAACCGCAGCTACAGGTGGTGACATTTGGTAAAGCATTTGGTTTATCTGGCGCAGCGATATTGTGTGATGAGCAAACCGGAGATTATTTGACCCAATTTGCCCGCCACCATGTCTACTCTACGGCTATCCCGCCTAGTCTAGCTTATGCACTGACTCATGCGATTGACATGATTGATGCTCAGCAATGGCGAAGGGATAAGTTGCAGCAACTGCAAGCTTGTTATGATGAGTTGTGCGGGCAACTGCCCGGCTATGTTGAAACGCAAACCCCGATTAAGCCTTTACTTATCGCTAGCAGTGAACGGGCATTGTCAGTCGCCACTAAACTAAGAGAGAAAGGTTTTTGGCTTACCGCGATTAGACCACCAACGGTTCCCGTTGATGGTGCGCGACTGCGTATCACGTTAACCGCTGCCCACACGCTAGAACAAGTGACCCAGTTGTCAGCGGCATTAAAAGTTGCGTTGGAGGTTTAGTGACATGAATCCTGCATTACGAGCGAATGTTCTCGATATGGATAACAGATATAGCGATAAAGAGGCCATCGCTGAAGCGTTTGGTAAAGCGGCGCAGGGCTATGATCAGCATGCCGCGTTTCAACGTGAAGTCGGTGCGCGTTTAATTGGTCTTTTACCGTCGGATTTATCCTCTTGGCGCATTCTTGATCTGGGTTGCGGTACTGGCTATTTTAGCCAGCAGTTACGAGATCGGGGGGCAAATGTTGTAGCCTTAGATCTCTCAGCTTCGATGCTTGAGCAAGCCCAAAAACGTTGTGGTAATGATGGTATAACTTATCAACAAGGCGATGCAGAACAGTTGCCATTTGCGGATAATCAATTTGATTGTGTCTTCTCAAGCTTGGCTCTGCAATGGTGTCAGGATCTTGCAATACCGTTACGAGAAATGAGCAGAGTAACGAAACCCGGTGGGCAATTGTTATTTTCGACCCTCTTGGATGGTTCACTGCGTGAGTTGAAACAGGCTTGGGCAAAAATTGACACATATCAACACGTCAACGATTTTATCTCGCTCAATCAGGTAAATATTGCGTTAGCTCAATCCCAGTGTCATACCCATCACTTAGACTTGCCCGAAATCGTGGTTTGGTATGGTTCTGCACTTGGCTTGATGCGAGATCTCAAAGGCATCGGGGCGAATCATGTCGCAGGGCGCTCTCAAGGTTTAACCAGCAAGCATTCGCTGAGACGACTTGAGCGTGAATATCAAACCTTTCGTCAAGAACATCAGGGTCTTCTACCCGCAACATATCAGGTTTGTTTGGGGATAATTAATCTATGATTGATGCATTTTTTATTGCAGGTACGGATACCGATGTTGGGAAAACTGTCGCGTCAAAAGCTATTTTAAACGCTTTAGCGGCAAAAAATTTACAGACGATAGGTTACAAACCTGTCGCTGCAGGCAGTGATAGAACGGAGCAGGGGTTGCGTAACTCTGATGCGTTATACCTACAAAATGCCGCTACGGTTGACGTGGATTACGACGACGTTAACCCTTATGCACTTGAGCTTCCAGCTTCTCCACATATTGCCGCTAAGCGTGAAAATGTGGTAATCGACTATGCGGTGTTAAGTGATAAATTAGCTCAGCATAAGCAGAACTCAGATATTGTCTTAGTCGAAGGTGCGGGTGGTTGGCGCGTGCCGGTATCAGACAGTGACTGTTTGTCGACGTGGGTACAACAAGAGAAGCTACCCGTCGTTTTGGTGGTTGGTATTAAACTGGGCTGTTTAAGCCATGCTTTACTGACTCTTGACGCCATTAAAGCTGATGGTCTTGAGCTAGCAGGTTGGGTAGCCAACCGCATCAACCCAGGTACAGAAAACTACGCGGAAATTATTGAGATGTTAGAGCAAAAAATTTCCGCACCTAAAATTGGTGAAATTCCTTACGTACCGGCTGTTAAGCGTAAAGACCTTGCCAAGTATATTGATGTGTCTCCGTTACTTGGATAGAAAAGTTAAAGTTACACATCAAAAAAAGGCTGCCATTTGGCAGCCTTTTTTGTTGTATAAGCTTACATTTCAGCAGTCATGCCAAACAGAGCTGATTGTGTTTCAGCTACGCGCTGTTGCATTTGCTGATCTGTGGCTAAGCCGAGCTGTTGTTTAGCTTCATCTTCAGTAATGCCAAGGTGGCAGCACAACAGATCGATAGCCATTTGATAGTTGTTAGTTTCAACCATTTTTGCATTCCTTTGACGTTGTAGCGTTAACTTAAGTAACAAGCGAATATCTGTATCCTTAGAAATCTAGCACTTTTTCACTGGTCTACAATAAGACCAAAGTCTAACGTATTGGCGAGTATTTTGAGGTTTAGCGGCTTTTCAGCGCTTGGGCAAGATATTCAAGGTGCAAACAAATGTTTCAATTTACTTCTAGCCCTTGTGTTTAAAGTCATTAAGCTATATCTATATGCTAACCGGATGAGTTGAATCAGATGGTAGACTAAAGGCTGCGGTGTAATTTATCTTTAACTCGATATTCTATGCACGTAAGCCACTAACAAAAAGCTTTCTGTTTCGGAGAAAAGTAATGAAACGAGTCATGTTATTCCTAGCAACCAACTTAGCCGTTGTATTGGTTCTGAGTGTTGTTTTGAATATTGTTTATGCTGTTACGGGGATGCAGCCTGGTAGCCTATCTGGCCTATTGGTTATGGCGGCAGTATTTGGTTTCGGTGGTTCATTTATCTCATTGATGATGTCAAAGGGCATGGCACTGCGCTCTGTTGGCGGCATGGTGATTGAAAGTCCACGTAACGAAACAGAACATTGGTTGCTAGAAACGGTTCGTCGTCAATCGCAGCAAGTTGGTATTGGTATGCCAACGGTAGCGATTTATGAATCGGGAGATATCAACGCATTTGCAACCGGCGCAAAGCGTGATGATTCGCTTGTCGCGGTTTCGACGGGTCTATTGCACAACATGACTCGCGATGAAGCAGAAGCAGTGCTTGCTCATGAAGTGAGCCATATTGCCAATGGTGACATGGTCACGATGACGCTAATGCAAGGCGTAGTGAACACATTCGTTATCTTCTTATCACGTTTTATTGCCAACATCGTGTCATCCAACAGTGATGAAGAAGGTGAAGGTGGCAGCAATATGATGGTGTATTTTGGCGTATCGATGGTGCTTGAGCTGGTATTTGGTTTCTTAGCAAGCTTCCTGACTATGTGGTACAGCCGTCATCGCGAATTCTACGCGGATGCGGGCGCAGCTCAGTTAGTCGGTAAAGAGAAAATGATCGCAGCGTTGGAACGTTTAAAAATGAGTCACGAATCTCAACTCGAAGGCTCAATGATGGCGTTTGGTATTAATGGCAAAGCGTCAATGACGGAACTGTTAATGAGTCACCCACCGTTAGATAAACGTATTGCCGCATTACGTAACGGTTTGTAACGACTATACTCAGGTAACATCATCAAATTATTAAAGAAAGGCTTGGATAATATCCAAGCCTTTTTTGATCCATTCGTATTTGCTTACGTAATCTTCACTAAGTTATACAAAAATAAAGTTGTACAACTTTGTTTGTTGTTCTAAGTTTATTGTACACAAATAAATAGTGTACAAGTCTAAGTGAGGTTTAGCATGGATGTTGCCGCGGTTGGTTCGATATACCAACAACTGAATAAATCGAATCTGTATTTGCTGGATGATGTCTATCACCGAGACGTTGTCTTTGAGGATGCGGCGCACCGACTTGAAGGGTGGGATGAGTTAAAACGGTATTTTGACGCCCTTTATCGCAATGTTCAGCGTTGCCAGTTCGATATCCAAGATCTTCAGCAGCAGGGAAATGCGGGGTTTATCACTTGGACGATGGCGCTGGAGCATCCTAAGCTACAACGAGGTAATACTATCTATGTCAATGGTGTTAGCCATCTTAAATTTTCCGACGGTAAAGTCATCTATCACCGTGATTACTTCGATCTCGGAGAAATGCTATATGAGAACTTGCCGCTGCTTGGCTCTGTGATCCGAACCATTAAACAGAGGCTTGGCGAATGAAAACGGTTTTTATTACTGGCGCTACCTCAGGTATTGGCTATCAACTCGCCGCTGACTACCTTAACTCTGGGGCTCGTGTTGTGGCTTGTGGACGCAATCAAGCGGCATTAGATACGCTTCATACTGACAATCACAGTCTGGAAACACTCTGTTTTGACCTCACGAATCGAGAACAAACTCAGCACACAATTTCGGCGATGCAATCATCTCCGGATGTGTGGATTTTTAACGCCGGAGATTGTGAGTATATAGAGAAGGGGGAGTTAGATAGTGAGTTAATAAGGCGGGTATTTGAGGTCAACGTGATGGGTTTAGTGCATGCGATTGAAGCGGCGCAAACACATTTTACTGCTGGTACTCATGTCGTTGTTGTTGGTTCGATATCCAGCGAGCTTGCTTTACCCAGAGCAGAGGCGTATGGCGCATCGAAATCAGCGGTGAGTTATTTAGCGCGAACACTGCAGCAGACCCTCAAGCCGCGAGGCGTGCGAGTTACGGTGGTTTATCCAGGCTTCGTGCGTACGCCTTTGACACAAAAAAACACCTTTGCTATGCCGATGATGGTAGAGGTAGAACAAGCCTCTAAGGCGATTCGAGAAGGTATCGAGCGAGGCTCCAGTTACATTTATTTTCCGACTCGATTTACTCTCATCATACGTTTATTAAGTTTGCTTCCTTACCGTTGGCAAAATCTAATCACAGCGAAATTAATCCAAGAATAAAGGAAGATCACCATGAAAATTGCAATTGTCGGCACCGGTATTTCTGGATTAACTTGCGGTTACTACCTGAATAAAAATCACGATATAACGCTCTATGAGGCCAATGACTATATTGGTGGTCACACGGCAACAGTCGATGTTGAACTTAACGGACATTCGTTTGCTGTGGATACGGGCTTTATTGTTTATAACGATCGTACGTACCCTAATTTTATTCAGCTAATGGAAGAGATAGGTGTGAAAGGTTTGGCAACGGAGATGAGTTTTAGCGTCTCTAATCAAGCCAACGGTTTGGAATACAATGGCCATACGTTAACGACCTTGTTTGCACAAAAACGCAATTGGTTTAAACCTCGTTTCTACAAGTTCATTCTTGATATTTTACGTTTCAATAAACTGGTTAAAGCCCACGCGGGTGATCTTGGTGAGGACCATCAACAAAGTGAGCAAACCTTAGGGGATTTTCTCAACCAACATGGTTTTAATGATTATTTTAGTGACAATTATATTTTGCCAATGGGCGCGGCTATTTGGTCTTCTACCTTAGCGGACATGCGCGCTTTCCCTCTCGACTTCTTTGCCCGTTTCTTTCTTAATCATGGGTTGCTTGACGTGGTTAATCGCCCGCAATGGTATGTCATTGAGGGAGGCTCAAAACAATATATTCCCGCTTTAACGCGAGCGTTCGCTGATCGTATTCGTCTCTCTGCTCCGATTCAATCGGTATGGCGTGATGTCAACGGTGTGCATTTGATGGTGAATGGTACCGTTGAAAGTTATGACCAAGTTATTTTTGCTTGTCACAGCGACCAAGCTTTGGGGTTACTCGGTGATGCCACTGCGCAAGAACAGGAAGTTTTGTCAGCCTTAGCCTATCAAAATAATCAGGTGATATTACATACTGATACTTCGTTGTTACCGCAGCGTAAAGCGGCTTGGGCGGCTTGGAATTACCGCCTTACCGGGGATGAACAAGAACAAAAGACTCAACCAACGCTTACTTACAACATGAACATCTTGCAGCAGATTGAGTGCGAGGAAACGTTCTGCGTCTCCCTTAATAGTGAAATGCATATCGACCCGAGCAAAATATTGCGCACGTTTAACTATAGTCATCCAGTGTTCAATCATGACTCGATGCGCGCACAAGCACAGCGCGACACCATCAATGGCTGTGTGAATGCATGGTTTTGTGGCGCGTACTGGTACAACGGGTTTCATGAAGATGGTGTACGCAGTGCGCTTGACGTGGTTAAAGCAATCGAAGAGCAGTCCGCTAGCCTGATTACGCCACTAGAGCACAAAGGGGCGGCCTAAATGAACAGTTCTCTTTTGGTTGGTATGGTTCGCCATAAGCGCAGTGTTCCGGTGGTTCATGAATTGAATTATCCGCTTTTCATGCCCTGCTTGGATCTGGATGAACTTGATCAGGTCTTCACTCAGGTGTGGGGGATGGGGGCTGGTTGGTGGCATTGGGCTCGATTTCGTCGCCAAGATTATCTTGGTCAAGGCAGCTTAAAACAAGCGGTACTCGACAAGGTAGAACAACTGACTGGAGAGCGCTTAAAGGGCAAAGTAGAAGCCGTTATTCATCTTCGTTATCTCGGTATCTATTTTAGCCCAGTGAATTTTTATTACGTTTATGATTGTCATGGCGAGTGGCGTTATCTACTCGCAGAGGTGAGTAATACGCCTTGGAATGAGCGACACTACTATGCCATTCCTGCAACAGAATCGGGTCAGTTTGAGCATGAAAAATCATTCCATGTCTCACCATTTAACCCGATAGAACAATTATACCAATGGCGTATTAAGCCACTAAACAAAACGTTAAATATCCACTTAGAGTGCCACCGCAAAGAAAAAGAGTTCGAAGCTACGATGGCGATGAAAAAAACATCGTTGGATTCGAGTAGCCTCATTCGCCATTTGATCGCCACGCCAATTATGGCAGTAAAAGTCGTTATTGGGATTTACTGGCATGCGTTCAAGTTGTGGTGCAAAGGGGCACCTTTATATACCCACCCAAATGCAGATTCGCTAGAGAAGTCAGCTGACTGTGATCACAACAAGAGCTCGCAGCCAGCCAAGCGCACCACGCGTTCAACCAACAGAAATGATAAGCAAGGAGCATAGGAACATGACAACTCAAACTCTAACTCTTCCTAAGCAACTCAGTACATTAGACAAAACGGCGCGTAGTGTGACCTTTACTTGTTTATGTAAATTGTCGATAGGTACATTAAATATTATTGAGGAATTTGAGTCTGGAAAAATCGTACATCGCGAACGGTTTGGTGAGCACAAGCCAAATCAGCCAGCGGCAATAATCACCGTTAAAAACCCTGCCTTTTATAGTCGACTACTCAAAGGTGGCAGCATCGCGGCAGCGGAAGCCTATATGGATGATTGGTGGGAATCTCCAGACTTAACGGTATTGATGGAGTTAATGGCACTGAATTTGTCTGCGCTAGATAGCATTGAAAGCCGTAGTAGCTTTTTATCGACATTATTAAATAAATTTAGCCATTGGTTGAATCGTAATACGGTTGAAAACTCAGAGAAAAATATATCAGCCCATTATGACTTGAGTAACGATTTGTACCAAACGTTTCTTGATGAAAATATGCTCTACTCGGCGGCGATTTATCAATCAAGCCACGATTCATTGGCACAAGCGCAAATAAATAAAATGGAACGTTTGTGTCAACAATTGCAATTAAAACCGACCGATCATGTGGTTGAAATTGGCACAGGTTGGGGAGCGATGGCGCTTTATATGGCGCTGAATTATGGATGCAAAGTGACCACCACAACCATTTCTGATGCTCAATTTGAATACGCAAAAAATAAGGTGGAGCAACTTGGATTAGAGAAACAAATTACGCTGTTGAAAAAAGATTATCGCTTGCTAGAAGGGCAATTCGACAAATTGGTTTCGATTGAGATGATTGAAGCGGTGGGTAAAGAATATCTGCCATCTTATATTCGTCAATGCCAAGCCTTATTGAAACCGCAAGGTCTAATGGCTATTCAGGCGATAACGATTGCTGATCAAAGATATAAAAGTTATAGCAATAGTGTTGATTTTATTCAGAAATACATTTTCCCTGGAGGTTTTCTTCCTTCAATAACGGCGTTAACGCAAGCCGCGACTCAGCATAGTGATTTAGTGATGAGAGACTTGTTCGATATTGGCGAAGATTACGGTAAAACGTTGCGCCATTGGCATGAACGCTTTAATCGCAATCTTGATACGGTGACAGAGCTAGGCTTTGATGAACGCTTTATTCGCATGTGGAATTACTATTTCTGTTACTGCGAAGGGGGCTTTCGTGCCAAAACGATTAGTACGGTTCATATGACTTTTCAAAGACCTTAGGAGCCGAAAATGAGCCAGTTTAAGTCCTTATTAATTGCTTCGACTTGGTTCCAGCTCATCTGGTTTTTGGCTGTAGTTGGCAGTGAACGTTGGCAATGGTTAGCGTTGGTGTGCTTGCTTATGACTCTTGCTCTGAGTGTTAAATTTCACCCCTTGAATTGGCAAAAATGGGGGGCGTTGACCTTATTCGGGGTGGGGGTTGATATGGTCAATGCTTCCGCGGGTATTTTGATTTTTAACTCGTTTGCGATACCTCTTTGGCTGGTTGTGCTTTGGGGGATGTTTATGTGGTATGCCCAATTTTTAGTCCCAGCGGTGAGCCGCTATCCTTTGATACTCGTATCACTCGTTGGAGGGATCGCGGGCAGCCTTAGTTATATAGCCGGATATAAGTTGGGCGCAGTTCAATTCGGTTACTCGACACTGTTTACGTTTTTCTGGTTCTTTCTGGTATGGGTGATGGTGACGCTGTTGTGTGTAAGGAGTCTGAACAATGAAAAACCATCGGATGCTTAGAGCTTTTGTTATTGCAGCTTTACTTGGTTTAACGGGGCACAGCGCACTCAGTGCACCAATAAACGATGCACAAGGTTGTCAATCATGTGATTGGAAGCAGTGGCAAACGGTTGGCCGGGCCGAGCTCAAGGTACTTTTCTTTGATGTCTATAATTCGACATTATTCAGCCCAACAGGTGACTATCAAGTGAGCCAAGACGTGAGTCCTCATCCTTTGGCTTTGAGCATAGAGTACCAACGCAGTATAAGCCGAGAGCAACTGCTAGACGCAACATATGAGCAATGGATCAAGCAAGGCTATGACAAAGCACAATCGAAGCAATGGATAGCGCAATTGGCGACTATTTTCCCCAGTGTCAAAGAAGGGCAAAGACTGACTTATATTACCAATGGTGAAAGTGGTCGCTTTGAATTTTCACCTAATGTTAATAGCAATCAGTCCTTGGGCACCATTGACGACGAGCAACTTAATGACGCATTTCTAGCGATTTGGCTGTCGCCTAAAACCGAATATTCCGACCTCCGTAAACATTTAATAGGACAGGTAAAATGAACGTAAAACGATGGGTAGTAGTTGTTTTTACTTGGTTGTTATTTGGCTGTAATACTCAGATTAGCGATTATCAAGCTGATAATTCGACTCCGACATTTAACTTATTTGAGTATTTTGTCGGTAACACAACAGCGTGGGGGATGGTGCAGGATTTTAGCGATAAGCAAACTCGCCGTTTTGAGGTAGTGATTGTTGGCACGGTTGAAGGAGATCGCTTGACCTTGGTTGAAGATTTTGTGTTTGATGACGGAGAGATTCAACAGAGAATTTGGGTTATTGAACGTCAAGCAGATGGAAGCTATCGCGGCACCGCTAACGATGTTGTGGGAGTCGCGTTGGGCTCAGAGCAAGGGCATGTGATGCATTGGCAATATGATCTGCAATTGCCTTGGAACGATGGCACCACACAAGTCGCGATGGACGATTGGCTCTATCGACAAGATGAGAAGCATCTATTCAATATTACTAAGATCAGTAAATTTGGTATTGAAGTCGGGCAGGTGACGATCTTCTTTCAAAAGCAGTAAGGTGATAACACCACATTCGCCGCTCAATATACCGTTGAGTCGCTAATAGGTATTGTTCGAGAAATAAAAAAGGGTTGCCCTAGAAACTAGGGCAACCCTTTTGAGCACTTTTTAGAGTGCGATTACAGCTTGTCGGTCAACTCGATTGCTTGGCCGATGTAGTTTGCTGGCGTCATTTCTTTAAGACGTGCTTTCTCGTGCTCTGGAAGCTCAAGACCGTCAATAAAGTTACGCATAGCTTCACCATCAACACGTTTACCACGAGTCAGCTCTTTTAGCTTTTCATATGGTTTTTCAATGCCGTAACGACGCATTACTGTTTGTACTGGTTCAGCCAATACTTCCCAGTTACGATCTAGCTCAGCAAGAAGCGCTTCACGGTTTACTTCAAGCTTGCTGATGCCTTTGAGCGTTGAAGTGTAAGCAATAATCGCATAACCCACACCAACACCTAGGTTACGTAGAACCGTTGAGTCAGTTAGGTCACGCTGCCAGCGAGAAACAGGCAGTTTTTGTGCTAGGTGGCCAAAAACAGCGTTCGCTAGACCTAGGTTACCTTCTGAGTTCTCAAAGTCGATTGGGTTGACTTTGTGTGGCATAGTTGAAGAGCCGATTTCACCTGCGATAGTCTTTTGTTTAAAGTGACCCAGTGCAATGTAGCCCCAAACGTCACGATCAAAGTCGATTAGAATGGTGTTGAAACGAGCAACCGCGTCAAAGAGCTCTGCGATGTAGTCATGCGGCTCGATTTGAGTTGTGTATGGGTTCCAAGTTACACCAAGTGACTCAGTGATAAACTCTTCGCTAAATTTGTGCCAGTCAAGTTCTGGGTAAGCAGATAGGTGTGCGTTGTAGTTGCCTACAGCACCGTTTACTTTAGCAAGAATCTCAACGTTTTCGATTTGCTTGTATTGACGTTCCATACGGTATGCAACGTTTGCCATCTCTTTACCCATAGTAGAAGGAGAGGCTGGTTGACCGTGTGTACGAGACAGCAGCGGAATATCGCGGTGCTCGACAGCAAGCGCTTTGATCGCGTCAATTAGGTTACGAATTTCAGGAAGAATTACCGTCTCACGTGCTTCTTTAAGCATTAGAGCGTGAGAAGTGTTATTGATATCTTCAGAAGTACACGCAAAGTGAATGAATTCGTTAACCGCGTGCAGCTCAGGCATGCCCGCAACTTTTTCCTTAAGGAAGTACTCAACCGCTTTAACGTCGTGGTTCGTTGTGCGTTCGATATCTTTGATACGACATGCGTCTTCTTCAGAGAAGTTCTCTGCAAGGTTATCTAGGAATTGATTTGCTTCTGCGCTAAATGCTGGAACTTCAGCAATTTCAGCGGTTGCAGCAAGCTTTTGTAACCAGCGGATTTCGACGATGGTACGGTACTTCAATAGACCGTATTCACTGAAAATTTCGCGTAACGCAATCGTCTTGCTTCCGTAACGACCGTCTACTGGTGAAACAGCAGTCAATGCTGACAATTCCATGATTTTCTCCTGAATTGGGTTTCTAAAATTCGTGTGCTTTATACCAATAACTTTGGCAATTGTCACGAATATTGCGCAAACGTTTGCGCAAGGGTTGTCTGACTTAAAAAAATAAGCTCGCAATGAATGCGAGCTGTTACTTTAATTTTGTTTACATTCGAGCGAGTAGAATCTGTGCTTGCTCTATCATTTTCTTGCGACCAAAAATCAAATGGCGGCGCTTGCCACCCACTTGACGCCACAGCACCGCACAACGGATACCCGAAAGCAGCAAGGCGCGAACCTTATTTTGATTACTCGATTGCTGCAGCACCGATGGCGTGCCTGTCACTTGAATTCGTGGGCCAACTGGGCTCACCACATCAAGGTAAACACTGGCCAAGTTGCTCATCATTTGTTCGTCAGTTAACGAATAATGGTCAGCTTGTCGTTCAAGCATTTTGATGCGGTCACCAAGCTGAGACATGGCATCATTACGGCTACTTAGTTTGCGCTCAAGAGCCATCAAACTAATGATGTAGCGGGTAATTTCACTACCAGCGGGGGTACTGTCGATGCCTTCTACTAGACACTCTAAGCCAAGTTTTAGATCGGCTTCTCGGCCAAATACACTGACGGTATTATTTGGATTGGTGTTCAGTATCGCCTTTAACGAAGTTTCAAACGCGTCTGAGTCACAATGACCGTTTTTTGCAGCTTGCTGAACTAAAGCCACCGCTTGGCAAATACCAGCAAATGCGATGGTACGGTCATAAAGAGTGTTCGCCACGTAGAGTTACTCCTAGTTATACGTCAATTAAATGCGTTGTTCGATGATACCACCACCAAGACAAACATCGCCTTGGTAGAATACAGCGGATTGCCCAGGGGTTACCGCGACTTGTGGTTCATCAAAAATGACTTTGATGGTTTCATCATCGACTGGAATGATAGTACACGCGATGTCTGTTTGACGATAACGTGTTTTCACTGTGCATTTTAACGGTTCTTTAATCGGGGTGCGATCAACCCAGTGTAATTGTGATGCAACCAACCCATTAGATTTCAAAAGTGGGTGGTCAGCACCTTGTACCGCGATAAGTACGTTACGTTTCAGATCTTTTTCTACTACGTACCAAGGATCTTCATTACCACCGCCGCCTTTCTGACCGCCAATGTGTAGGCCTTTACGCTGGCCTAAGGTGTGGTACATCAAGCCTTGGTGTTCACCAATCACTAAGCCTTCAGGCGTTTCGATTTTACCCGGTTGCGCTGGTAAGTAGCGGCCAAGGAAGTCGGTAAACTTGCGTTCACCAATGAAACAGATACCCGTCGAGTCTTTCTTCTTCGCCGTGATCAGGCCTTGTTCCTCCGCAATACGGCGAACTTCAGGTTTTTCAATCTGGCCCACAGGGAATAGACTGCGCGCAACTTGCTCGTGACTCAAGGTGTATAAGAAGTAACTTTGATCTTTGTTGCTGTCTTTACCACGTAGCATTTGCGGTTTTTCACCGTTTTGTGGGAAAGAACGGTCAACATAGTGACCCATCGCGATGTAATCAGCATCAAGCACTTCATCAGCGTATTCTAAAAACGCTTTAAATTTGATTTCTTTGTTACAAAGAATATCTGGGTTTGGCGTACGGCCTGCTTTGTACTCTTCTAGGAAGTACTCAAACACGTTGTCCCAATACTCTGCGGCAAAGTTAATTTTGTGCAGATGGATGCCAAGCTTGTCACAAACTTCCTGTGCATCGGCCAGATCTTGGGCCGCGGTACAGTATTCTTCGTTGTCGTCTTCTTCCCAGTTCTTCATGAAAAGACCTTCGACTTGATAGCCTTGCTCTTTTAGAAGATACGCAGAAACCGATGAATCAACACCGCCAGACATACCAACGATGACTTTCTTTTGACTGTTGTCAGTACAGTTCTCAGACATTGCTTAACACCACAAAAATTTACTGGAGGCAGATTCTAACAGAAAGCATTTCTCGGTGACAGATCCGAGATCGAAATCACACTTCGAATTTGAGGAATTTTAGCTACTTTGCTGAAATAATCTGCGTTAACGATTACCCACTTCCCAAAAGAATTGACGTAGCAACGTTGTTGGCGATGTCCATTCATTCCATTCATCGAGTTTACCTCAGTTGATGGGTGTCTATGCACTTGCCTTTAAGCTGCTGAACGAATTTGCATTCAAGTAGTAGGGGTATTAGCTCTCTATATATGGCATAGTGACGAAAATTCAAGTGGTAAGTTTAAGGTATAAACCTGTGACAGATGAAAACCAAATATTACAAGAAGCGGATCTGATTGAAGTGATTGAAAATCAACTTGAAGATCGTAACCCAGTTAAAGTGACAGAAACGCTAATGCGTTTACGCATGAGTGGTACTAGCCGTGATGATGCAGTAGCAATGATGGCTTGTGCTGTTTCTATTGAGATTTTCGACGTGATGAAAAACGGCGGAGAATTTAATTTGAAGCGTTATTCTGAGCATCTAGATAGCCTACCAGACCTATACTTTATGGAAGGTGAATAGAGCAAACGTTTGCTATAATCCCAGTTATTGCCGCGCTATCCACGGCGCGGTAGAATCCGCCTTCCTGTCATCCCTTAATCAGAATCATAGTTATGAAATTTCCTGGTCAACGTAAATCGAAGCACTATTTTCCCGTCCATGCTCGCGACCCATTGGTAAGCCAAGCGCAAGAGAGCAAGAAGATGTCTCGTACCCATATTATTGGTATCGATCAGACATTGGTGGATATTGAAGCGAAAGTCGGTTCGGATCTGATCGAAAAATACGGACTGAGTAAGGGACACTCACTGGTTATTGACGACCAAACGGCAGAAGCGTTATATAACGAACTGAAAGACCAAGCGCTTATTACTAATGAATATGCGGGTGGTACGATTGGTAATACACTTCATAACTACTCAGTGTTGGCGGATGATCGTTCAACCTTGTTGGGTGTTATGAGCCAAGATATTAAAATTGGCAGCTATGGCTACCGTTATTTGTGTAATACATCGAGCCGAATGGACTTGAACTACCTACAAGGTGTTGAAGGTGCAATTGGTCGCTGTTTCGCACTTATTACTGAAGATGGTGAACGTACTTTTGCAATTAGTGAAGGTCAAATGAACCAACTTCGCCCTGATAGCATTCCAGAAAAGATATTCAAAAATGCATCAGCGCTGGTATTAACGGCTTATTTAGTGCGCTGTAAACCAGGTGATCCTATGCCTGAAGCTACAATGCGTGCGATTGAATACGCGAAAAAATATGATGTGCCAGTGGTATTAACACTTGGTACCAAATTCGTTATTCAAGATGATCCTACATTCTGGCAAGACTTTTTACGTGACCATGTTTCTGTTGTGGCAATGAATGAAGATGAAGCTGAAGCCCTAACGGGTGAAGCGGACCCACTTGCTGCATCAGATAAAGCTCTTGAGTGGGTTGATCTGGTTTTATGTACTGCAGGCCCTGTTGGTCTATATATGGCTGGTTACACTGAAGACAGCGCTAAGCGTGAGACATCGCTGCCGCTATTGCCGGGTTGTATTGCTGAATTTAACCAATACGAGTTCAGTCGTCCGGCATTTAAAGCACTATGTGATGATCCAATTAAAGTCTATTCACATATTTCACCTTATATGGGTGGCCCAGAGAAAATCAAAAATACCAATGGTGCAGGCGACGCGGCGTTATCAGCTTTATTGCATGATATGGCGGCAAATAAATACCACAAAGAAAACGTACCAAACTCAAGTAAGCATGCACACGCATACTTGACATACTCTTCGTTTTCTCAAGTGTGTAAATACTCAAACCGTGCCAGTTATGAAGTACTCGTTCAACACTCCCCTCGTTTATCGCGAGGCTTGCCTGAACGAGAAGATAGCTTGGAAGAAGCTTACTGGGAAAGATAATAAATAGAATAATGCCTGCTATTGAGCTGGCATTATTTTTATTGCCGGTATAAAAAAGGCTCCTAATTAGGAGCCTTTTTTGTTGGTTGAAGACTAGATTAAGAACTCTTCTAGTTTACGACCTGAATCTAATAGTGCTTGAATAGCTGATGGTGTACGACCTTGACCTGTCCAAGTCTTTTCATCGCCGTTAGTATCTTGGTACTTGTATTTTGCTGGGCGTGGTGCGCGTTTTGCTTTCGCTTTTGTTTTTGTTTCACCAGCCAACGCACTAATTAGTGCTTCTACATCGATACCGTCTTTTGCGATTTGTTCAGCGATAGCGGCAAGTTTTGCTTCTTGCTCTGCGCGCTCAGCGAGTTCAGCTTCGTCTGCTTCTTTACGCTCTGATACAACAAGCGTTAATTTTTCCAATGCTTCTTCTAGTTGCTCTAGAGTCAGTTCACGAGAGAAAGCACGCAGGCTACGGATGTTTAAAAGTGTTTTTGTTAATTCCGACATAAATGGCACCAATAATAATTAAGCGATAAATGGATATTAATCCCGTAATGGGGATATTACAATTCAATTATATAAAATTAAATAAAAAATAATTATTACAATTCCAACGTAAGTAAGTTTTAAGCTCACTTCACATTCTATTGTTTACTTAATACTTCAATTTAGCGAGAAGTAACGACATTAAGTTTAGTGCTTGGTTTCATATATGCTAGTCGATTAGCAAAATTATTTATCTTGTGGAATGCAAGTTATAATAAATTTAGCTTGAGTATATATGACAGTATTAACCGAAAGCTGACAATTTAGTATGAAATAGCAGCGTAATGACAAGAGAGACTCGTTTACACCTTTGTTGCATATGTTGGTCTGCGGAGAGGGATATACGCTGATAAAAAACGCAATAAAGTTTAGGTCGATGTATTGAAATGATGTTTAAGATAAGTACAATGGTCGTCACCTGATGCGTTGTCTTAGTTAAAGCTATGTTAAATTTAGTTTAATGCAGTTTGATATTTGGTCAATGCGGTAGAGGAGCGGAATGAATGAGTCGCGTTTGTTGGGGTGATGCCAATGAGCAAACGTAAAAGGTCTTTTCCGCCGAAGTGAGTTTGTAGATCAAAACAGCTTGCTGGGGTTGCACTCGAATAGGGGCAACACTGCCATAGTCTATTATTTGTATAACTATGGAGCGCTACTGTAGGCTAGGGCAAGTGTTCACTTTCCTATCGCTATGTTTTAAATGCATAGACTATCTTTTTAGTCCTTGCGTCTGCAGTAGATCTCTAACCAATTATTACTGGTTTTTGAAGATCATGAATTTAATCGATTTTGCTACATCCCCTTTTTCACTGCTGCCTCCGGTAGTAGCCTTGAGTCTTGCCATTATTACTCGTCGTGTTCTGCTTTCGTTGGGCGCGGGTATCGTATTAGGCGCAGTTTTGTTGGCTGATTATTCCCTTGGTGGCGCAGCTGGCTACGTCAAAAATACGGTCGTTGGCGTTTTTATTGAAGATGGCGCATTAAATGCCGGTAACATGAGCATTATTGGCTTCTTGTTGTTGCTGGGTATGATGACGGCGTTATTGACATTGTCTGGCGGTACGCGCGCTTTTGCCGATTGGGCTCAATCACGTATTAAAAGTAAACGTGGTGCGAAACTATTAGCGGCATTTTTAGGTATTTTCATCTTCATTGATGATTACTTTAACAGCCTCGCAGTGGGTGCGATTTCTCGCCCGGTGACTGACCGTTTCTATGTATCACGCGCGAAACTTGCTTACATTCTCGATTCAACCGCTGCCCCTATGTGTGTTGTGATGCCCGCTTCTAGCTGGGGTGCATACATCATGACCATTATTAGTGGTATTTTGGTTTCGCACGGCATCACAGAATATTCTGCTTTAGGCGCGTACATGCGCTTAGTACCGATGAACTTCTATGCCATCTTTGCACTACTAATGGTATTTGCGGTTTCATGGTTTGGTTTGAATGTTGGCAAAATGCGTGAGCATGAAATTGCCGCTTCTCAAGGCCGTGGTTTTGATGACGAAAAGCAAACAGATGAACTTGAAGAAGCACGTTCTCTAGACGAAGAGCTGGATATTAATGAAAGTGATAAAGGTCGAGTGTCTGATCTTGTTCTACCGATTGTCCTACTTATTATCGCGACGGTGATTTCGATGCTGTACACCGGCGGTCAAGTCCTTGCAGAAAGCGGTAAGCCATTTGCTTTGCTTGGTGCATTTGAAAATACCAATGTAGGCACCTCATTGATTTACGGTGGTTCAGTTGGTCTTCTTGTTGCTCTGATCACTGTTATTCGCCAACGTATTCCTGCTATTGAAGTGACTCGTACCCTGGTTATTGGTGCTAAATCGATGTTCGGTGCAATTCTAATTCTTATTTTTGCATGGTCGATTGGTACGGTTATTGGTGACATGAAAACAGGTAGTTACTTATCTACTATGGCGCAAGGTAACGTGGACCCACACTGGTTACCAGTGATCCTATTCTTGTTGTCTGGTGTGATGGCATTTGCAACCGGTAGTTCATGGGGGACGTTTGGTATTATGTTGCCAATCGCAGGTGATATGGCCGGTAACACCGATATCACGCTAATGCTACCGATGCTTAGTGCAGTGCTCGCTGGCTCAGTATTTGGCGATCACTGTTCTCCAATCTCGGATACGACCATCTTGTCTTCAACGGGGGCTCGTTGCTGCCATATTGATCACGTAACGACTCAGCTTCCTTATGCATTGTCGGTAGCTTTGATTTCGTGTATCGGCTTTATTGTGCTTGGTATGACAGAGTCATTAATGTTGTCTCTAACTGCGTGTAGTGCAGCATTTATCGCGGTATGTTTTGTTTTGAACAGCTTGTCCAAATCAAAGATGACGACGCAATAATCTACGATTGATGATGTTAGTTTGGTGAAAAAGAGAGCTTAGGCTCTCTTTTTTTGTTTCTAAGCTAACTTATTGATAAAGGTTAATAGAAAAGCTGTGTGTAGTGCGTTGAAAAAAACTTAAATTAAAGGTTGAAAAAAGTTAATGGCTTGGTTAGTGTGGTTATCAACCAAGCGGAATTGAAGAGCTTAATTAGTATGCGAAATATTGTAATGAACAATCACCATCACCCAATGTAGTCTTTCGGGAGATGATCGCATACCCGGGGGACAGGAAACTCCCGGAGGCTAAATCAAAAGATTTTTAGAATTAACCCTCGGGAGACTCACATCTTCCGAGGGTTTTTCAATTTTAGTGTCTTGAAAACTAAGAATTATCAAAAATTTGCACAGGGATATCGCAATGCAAACACAACGCCTAAGAATCGCAATACAAAAGAAAGGTCGCCTCAGCAAAGAGTGTCAACTACTGCTGAAACAGTGTGGCGTCAAATTTACCATCATGGGTGAGCGCCTCGTGGTTCATTCGCAAAACATGCCGATTGATTTGTTACTGGTTCGTGACGATGATATTCCCGGCCTCATTATGGACGGTGTGGTTGATTTAGGCTTTATTGGTGAGAATGAGCTAGAAGAAGTTCGCTTAGATCGTAAAGCGCTTGGTGAGCCAAATGAGTTTCTGCAACTGCGTCGTCTTGATTTTGGTGGTTGTCGTCTTTCAATTGCCATCAATAAAGACCAGCAATATACCGGCCCTCAAGATCTTGCGGGTAAGCGCATCGCCACCACTTACCCACACCTGCTCAAAGCCTACATGGATGAGCAAGGCATTCCATTTTCTACCTGTATGCTCACAGGCTCTGTTGAAGTCGCCCCCCGTGCCGGATTGGCAGATGCAATTGCCGATCTCGTTTCAACCGGTGCAACCCTTGAAGCTAATGGTCTAAAAGAAGCCGAAGTTATCTTCCGCTCGAAAGCGACCTTGATTCAACGCACGGGCGAGTTTGCCGCGGATAAACAAGCGTTGATCGAAAAACTACTTACGCGCATGCAAGGCGTACAGCAAGCCAAAGAATCCAAGTACATCATGCTGCACGCGCCTGTCGATCGTTTAGAGCAAGTGAAAGCTTTGCTGCCGGGTGCAGAAGATCCAACGGTGTTGCCGCTGTCTGCGGATAAACAAAAAGTGGCTGTTCACCTAGTGAGTACAGAAAATCTTTTCTGGGAAACCATGGAACAACTTAAAGAATTAGGTGCGAGCTCGATTCTTGTACTACCGATTGAAAAAATGATGGAGTAAGCCAATGAGAACAGTGGTATGGCAATCTCTGAGTGAAACACAGCAAGATGCGGTATTAGAGCGTCCAGCGATTGCGGAAGGGGCAAATATCACGGCGGCAGTGTCGCAAGTGATTGCGCAGGTTCGCCAACAGGGCGATGCAGCGGTGCGAGAACTGACTGAAAAGTTTGATCGTGTCTCTCCAAACTCTATTCGTGTTTCACAGCAAGAAATCGATGACGCTTCAGGGCGATTGAGTGAAAAAATGAAGCAAGCGCTTGAACAAGCGTATAGCAATATTGCCAAGTTTCATAAAGCGCAAAAACCACAGCCTCTGAAGGTGGAAACCCAACCGGGTGTTGTGTGTGAGCAAGTGACGCGTCCTATTCAAAATGTGGGGCTATACATTCCCGGTGGCAGTGCGCCATTGCCTTCAACAGTATTGATGCTGGGCGTGCCATCGCAAATAGCCGGCTGCCAAAAAGTGGTGCTCTGCTCACCTCCGCCGATTGCCGATGAAATCCTTTATGTTGCTAAGTTATGTAACATCGACGAGGTGTATAACATTGGTGGTGGTCAAGCGATTGCGGCCATGGCTTACGGCACAGAATCGGTCAGCAAAGTAGATAAGATTTTTGGCCCAGGGAATGCCTATGTCACCGAAGCTAAGCGTCAAGTGAGCAATGATTTCCGCGGCGCGGCGATTGATATGCCAGCTGGTCCTTCGGAAGTGCTGGTGATTGCCGATGAAACCGCTGATCCTGACTTTATTGCTTCAGATTTGCTGAGCCAAGCGGAACATGGTCCTGATTCTCAAGTGGTTTTGGTTACGCCTTCACCGGTGATTGCGGATCAAGTGGCTGACGCTGTTCTGCGTCAATTGAAAGAGCTATCTCGCGCAGATATTGCCGAGAAAGCACTCGCATCAAGTTTGATTATTATCTCTGAGTCTCTAACTCAAGCGGTATCTATTTCAAACTTTTATGGCCCAGAACACTTGATTGTGCAAACCAAAAATCCACGTGAGTTGTTGCCATTACTGGATAACGCCGGTTCGATATTCCTAGGTGATTGGTCACCTGAGTCTGCGGGGGATTATGCATCAGGCACTAATCACGTATTGCCAACTTACGGCTATACCCGCACCTATTCAAGCCTTGGTTTAGCTGACTTCTCTAAACGTATGACGGTGCAAGAACTGTCAGCGGAAGGCTTAAAAGCATTGGCGCCAACGGTGGTGACCATGGCAGAGGCAGAAGGTCTCGATGCACATAAACGTGCGGTGACTATTCGTGTTGAAAAATTGCTTCAACGAGGAGAAGCATAATGGAAAAGTTAGCTCGTAAGCAGGTCCAACAGCTAACGCCATATTTATCAGCGCGCCGCATTGGTGGCTGTGGTGATGTATGGCTTAACGCAAATGAATCGCCATTTAATAATGAATATAAGACCGATTTTGCTCGTCTTAACCGCTACAGTGAATGTCAGCCAAAAGAGCTGATTGAGGCTTACGCTTCCTATGCAGGCGTGAAGCCAGAGCAAACGCTCACTTCTCGTGGCGCAGATGAAGGTATTGAGCTGCTTATTCGTGCTTTTTGTGAACCGAATGAAGACGCGATTCTATTTTGTCCACCAACCTATGGCATGTACGGCATCAGTGCCGAAACCATGGGTGTGACGCGTAAAGTCGTGCCTTTAACGGCAGAGTGGCAATTAGATTTAGCCACTATCGAGCAAAACCTAGATAACGTGAAACTGGTCTTTGTGTGTAGCCCAAACAACCCAACCGGTAATTTGGTTAAACGTGAAGACATTATCTCACTGCTTGAAATGACCAAAGACCGCGCGATTGTGGTGATGGATGAAGCGTATATCGATTTTTGTCCAGAGGCGTCGACGGTTGATTTGCTGGAACAATATCCAAATCTGGCCATCTTACGTACCTTATCGAAAGCATTTGCACTGGCAGGTTTACGTTGTGGTTTCACTTTGGCGAGCGAAGAGATTATTAATCTTTTACTCAAAGTGATTGCTCCGTATCCAGTACCAATACCTGTTGCCGATATTGCCATTCAAGCGCTCTCTGAAGCGGGCCTTGCACGCGCCAAATACCAAATGCTCGATCTCAATGCCAACCGCGCTTACTTACAAGTGGGTCTATCGATGATTGCTGGCGTCGAAGTATTTGAAGGCTGGGGTAATTACTTATTAGTTAAGTTTAGTGATGGTGATGCTCTGTTTAAAGGAGCATGGGATACAGGCATTATTCTGCGTAATTCACCGATAGAAAATTGTGTGCGCATTAGTGTTGGTAACCGCGATGAGTGTGAAAAAACGGTTGGTTTTATCCGGAATTTTTACGCTTAATCCCTCTAAAACGCTAGGCGTTTGGATAGCAATAATAATGAAAACCCTCTTGCTTAGTTAAGAGGGTAAAAATAGAAATAAGGATGTTCGAGTGAGCAAGCAGCAAAAAATACTTTTTATTGACCGTGATGGCACCTTAATTGTTGAGCCGCCGGTTGATTTTCAAGTTGATCGTTTAGACAAGTTAAAACTAGAACCGTTTGTGATCCCAAGTTTGCTTGCGCTGCAAGATGCTGGGTATCGTTTAGTGATGGTCACTAACCAAGACGGTTTAGGAACAGATAGCTATCCACAAGCGGATTTCGATGCGCCACATGACATGATGATGGAAATCTTCGCATCACAAGGCGTGAAGTTTGATGACGTGTTGATTTGCCCGCACTTTGAAGAGCAAAACTGCTCTTGCCGCAAGCCAAAACTCGGTATGGTGAAGGAGTATCTACAAAACGGTAAAGTCGACTTCCAACACTCGGTTGTGATTGGTGATCGCCACACTGATCTTCAGTTAGCTGAAAACATGGCAATTCAAGGTATTCAATACCATCCGCAAACGATGGGTTGGCCGCAAATTCTCAAAGATTTGACGGTTAAAGCACGTGTGGCGGAAGTGATTCGTACCACCAAAGAAACCGACATTAAAGTATTGGTTAACTTGGATGAGCAGGGCGGCAATGAGATCTCCACGGGCTTAGGCTTTTTTGATCACATGCTCGATCAAATCGCCACTCACGGCGGCTTTCAAATGAAGTGTACTGTTGAAGGTGATCTACACATTGATGATCACCACACGATTGAAGATACCGCATTGGCGCTAGGACAAGCATTAAAAGATGCACTAGGCGATAAGCGTGGTATTGGCCGCTTTGGTTTTAGCCTGCCGATGGATGAATGTTTGGCGCAATGCGCGCTTGACCTTTCTGGTCGTCCATACCTGAAATTTGATGCTCAATTTAGCCGCGATCAAGTGGGTGATTTATCGACGGAAATGGTAGTGCACTTCTTCCGTTCATTGACCGATACATTAGCGTGTACCTTGCACCTATCGTCAGCGGGGGATAACGATCACCACATCATTGAAAGTCTGTTTAAAGCGTTCGGACGTACGCTGCGTCAAGCGATCAAAGTGGAAGGTAACGAGCTGCCAAGCAGCAAAGGCGTATTGTAAGGAGTGGTCATGAGCGAGCAGAAAGTTGTTATTATCGATACCGGTTGTGCCAATGTTTCTTCGGTTAAATTCGCCATTGAACGCTTGGGCTTCGCAGTAGAAATCTCCAAAGAACCGCAAGTGGTATTGAGTGCGGATAAGCTATTTCTTCCCGGTGTTGGCACGGCGAGTGAAGCGATGAAAAACCTGCAAGAGCGCGATTTGATCAGCTTGGTTAAGCAAGTTGAAAAACCGCTATTGGGTATTTGCCTTGGCATGCAACTTCTCGGTAAGTCGTCACAAGAGAAAGGCCAAAAAGCAGACCAACTGGTTGAGTGTTTGGGCCTGTGTGATGGAGAAGTAAAACGGATGGAAACAGGCGCGTTACCACTTCCTCATATGGGGTGGAATACCGTTAAGTCTCTACCGGAACACCCGCTATTTAAAGGTATCGAAGAGGGGGAATACTTCTACTTCGTGCACAGCTTTGCAATGCCAGTGGGCGAGTACACGATTGCGGAATGCGATTATGGCCAGCCGTTCACGGCGGCGGTGCAAAGTGGTAATTACTACGGTGTGCAGTTCCACCCAGAACGTTCGAGCAAAGCGGGCTCAAAGCTAATTGAGAACTTCTTAAACTTATAAAGGGAATTATTTGTGATTATTCCAGCACTAGATTTAATTGAAGGACAGGTAGTTCGCCTTTATCAAGGGGACTACGGGCAAGTAACTGAATACAAAGTCGACCCAGCTGAGCAGTTCAATCTTTATCATCAAGCGGGCGCAGATTGGCTGCACTTGGTGGATTTAACCGGTGCGAAAGATACCACGGCACGTCAATTGGATTTGATCGCCAAACTACTTGCCAGCACACCAGCTTCGATCCAGATTGGCGGTGGCGTACGCAGCGAACAAGATGTAGTTGATTTGCTAGAAGCGGGTGCGCAACGTGTTGTCGTCGGCTCAACTGCGGTTAAACAACCAGAGCTAGTCAAAGGTTGGATGGAAAAATACGGCGCAGAAAAGATCGTCTTAGCATTGGATATTAACATCGATGCCAATGGTACGCGTAAAGTGGCGATTTCAGGCTGGCAAGAAGATTCAGGTGTCACGATTGAAGCCTTGATTAATGATTATCTTACCGTGGGTCTTAAGCACGTATTGTGTACCGATATTTCACGTGATGGCACGTTGGAAGGCTCTAACGTTGAGTTGTATGTCGATCTTTGCCAGCAATACCCACAAGTGCAATTTCAGTCGTCAGGCGGCATTGGTTCTCTCGATGATATCGCCGCCCTAAAAGGCTCTGGCGTAGCGGGTGTGATTGTTGGTCGTGCTCTGCTCGATGGCAAATTTACTGCAGAGGAGGCATTTGCATGTTGGCAAAGCGAATAATTCCTTGTCTTGATGTGCGTGATGGTCAGGTGGTTAAGGGCGTTCAGTTTCGTAATCATGAGATCATTGGCGACATCGTGCCATTGGCACAGCGTTATGCGCAAGAAGGCGCTGACGAGCTGGTGTTTTATGATATCACCGCTTCAAGCGATGGTCGTGTGGTGGATAAAAGCTGGGTGAAACGTGTTGCCGAAGTGATCGATATTCCTTTCTGCGTTGCTGGTGGTATTAAGTCGGCTGCAGATGCGGCACGTATTTTAGAGTTTGGTGCCGATAAGGTTTCCATTAATTCTCCAGCACTGGCTAATCCACAACTGATTACGGATTTAGCCGATAAATTTGGGGTGCAGTGTATCGTGGTGGGGATCGACTCTTATTACGATAAAGAGACGGGCCAATATCAGGTTTATCAGTTCACCGGTGACGAGGCACGCACCAAAGCAACCCAGTGGCAAACTCGTGATTGGGTACAGGAAGTACAGAAACGTGGTGCGGGCGAAATCGTATTGAATATGATGAACCAAGATGGCGTGCGCAACGGCTATGATATTGAGCAACTTAATATGGTCCGCGAAGTGTGCCATGTACCACTGATCGCTTCAGGTGGCGCAGGTGCGATGGAGCACTTTGCTGAAGCATTTGATAAAGCCAATGTCGATGGCGCACTCGCTGCATCGGTGTTCCATAAACAAGTGATTAATATTGGTGAGTTAAAGCAGTATTTGATCCGTCAAGGTGTTGAAGCTAGGCCAGTAGAGGTGAAGTTATGAGTTTTCAAACAAGCGATGTGAACACCCTGATTGAGCGTATCGATTGGCAAAAAGTCGATGGTTTAGTCCCGGTTATCGTGCAGGATTTTCTTTCTAGCCAAGTGCTGATGATGGGTTACATGAACCAAGATGCGCTGGTGACGACAGGTGAAACGGGTCACGTGACTTTTTTCTCGCGTACTAAGCAGCGACTTTGGACTAAGGGTGAAAGTTCTGGCAACGTATTGAAATTGGTCAATGCCGCACTAGATTGTGATAACGACACTTTGTTGGTTAAAGTGACGCCAGTAGGGCCAACGTGCCATACGGGTACGACAACGTGTTGGGATGCAGACAAGCAAGAAGAGTCGCAATTGGTGTGGCTTCATCAGCTTGAACAACTCTTGGCTGATCGTAAAAATGCCGATCCAGATTCTTCCTACACCGCCAGCCTCTATGCTCGTGGTACCAAACGTATTTCGCAAAAAGTGGGCGAAGAGGGCGTTGAAGTTGCGCTTGCGGCAACGTCGGGTGACAAGGCGGAACTAGTGTGTGAATCTGCCGATTTAATTTACCACTTGTTGGTATTGCTGCAAGACCAAGGTCTGTCGTTAAATGACGTCATTAATAAACTCAAAGAACGCCATAGTTAATTACAGTTAAGTTTCTCCTTTACTAAGCCGTAAGTGAATACTTACGGCTTTTTTTATTCATCGCGGCTGGATAAATGCAACCATCCATATTTTTAATCGAATTGACAAATATTATAAACAAACACTATGCAGGCAGTGTCGCACTTTAACCCCTGTTTAATTTATAAAATAGTAAAAAATGTTACCACTCGAAATATAGGGTGGTTATTAGTGTGTGTAACTTTTGTGAGTGAATTCATCGCCGGAAATAGTTATTGATTGGTTGTTCTTACTTTTAGAGTTCGTCTCTTTCAAATCAATTTTGACATCGACTTGCTGGCAAGTGAGCTGTTTTACTCTTTAGTTCAAAAAGTGCAGGAATAGTAATAAGTCATGTTTAGCAAATTAAAAATAAAAACCCGTTTGATCGTTTCTATCATGCTGTTGGTCGTGTTTATATCGGCATTAGTGATCAGTCTGTCCTTTTCAAAATCGAATCAAAGCTTGCGCGAAGCGGAACAACGTGAACTTGAAGGAATATACGATATTGCATTGGCACAGATGGAAAGTCGTGGTCAATTAGCCACGTCGCTTGCCGAGGTTGTGGCACTAACGCCAGAAGTACAGCGTGATTTTGCCAATCGAGACCGAGATGCGTTGGCAGCGCGCACTGTGCCGATGTTTGAGCAACTAAAGCAAGAATTCAATGTTCGACAATTTCAGTTTCATACTGAGCCAGCGACTTCTTTCTTCCGTGCTCATAGCCCGGCAAAGTTTGGTGATGATCTGTCGTCGTTCCGCAAAACCGTGATTCAAACCAATCAAACACAAAAGCCCGTTACCGGTCTTGAGCGTGGAGTGGCAGGGATCGGTATTCGCGGTATTGTACCGGTTTATTATCAGCAGCAGCATGTTGGTTCTGTTGAATTTGGCATGTCACTGAATCAAAGTTTTTTTGAGCAGTTTAAGGTCGCGTTTGGGGTCGATAGCAATCTATATACGTTTACCGGCGATAAGATTAATACCTTCGCGTCGACCACTAAAGAGGTCGGTCTTGTTTCTCAAACTGATATTTTAGCCGTATTTAAGGGAGAGCAAGCCTCGGCTTCTGCTCGTAGTGAATTAAACGGTGTTCCAGTGACAACCTTCTTAGCCGTTGTACCAGATTATTCCGGCCAACCTTTAGCGGTCATTGAAATCATTATGGATACAAGCCATAACGTTGCGGCCGAATCTGAGTTATTGCTTAATGCTCTAATGGGCGCAGTGATTGCACTGATTATCGGTGTACTCGTGGCCTACTTTATTGCTGTCAGCATTATTAATCCGATCAACCGTACTGCTAAAGCGATGGAAGATATTGCGCATGGTAATGGTGATTTAACCGCGCGTCTTGATGACAGCGCACGCAATGAGATCGGCGAACTTGCGGCGAGATTTAATCAGTTTTCCACAAAGGTGCATGACATCGTCGTTGATGCAAAACAAGTCGCTCTTAACTTAAACGTGTCAGCGGACCAATTGGCCAATGTCTCTGATCAAACCAATGCCAATATACAAGGGCAGCAAATTGAAATAGAGCAACTGTCTACCGCAATGAATGAGATGATTGCCACGGTACAGGATGTCGCCCGCAATACCACTGACGCTGCAGCATCGACTGAGCTTGCTGATCAGGCCACGAGTGCGGGGCTGAGCATCGTCCAAGGAGTGGAAAGCAATATTGATCAATTGGCTGATGAAATAAAACATACCGCCCAAGCTTTGGAGAAACTAGAACTGCAAAGCTCAGAAATTGATACCGTTTTAGAGGTTATTTTGAGCATCGCCGAGCAGACCAATTTATTGGCACTTAATGCAGCGATTGAAGCCGCGCGTGCTGGTGAGCAAGGACGTGGATTTGCGGTTGTGGCTGATGAAGTTCGAGCTCTTGCTAGTCGAACTCAGCATTCAACCGAAGAGATAAAGCATATTATTGAAGAGCTGCAACAAGGGGCGAAATTGGCCGTTAAGAGTATGCAAGATAGCATTGTGACGACCGACCGTTTAGTTGATCAAGCGGGGAAAGCAGGGCAATCACTTAATGAGATTGAT
>NZ_AFWF01000277.1 GCF_000222605.1 Vibrio ichthyoenteri ATCC 700023
GTGTGTTAGCGACAGCCTTTAACCAATTCAGCATCAAACTCTTTGCAATACTTTTCCTCATCAATTGAAGAGGTGATTTTTTCTGTTTAGCGATAACGTCTTCGTAAACCTGTAATTGTTATTGTATATATTTCAAAAGAACAGTAGATTCAATAGAATGAAAATTATTATTCTCATGTTCCCAGAAGCCGTATTTAGATAAACGCGCATGCCGTATATACAAATGTTACGCGAAGAAGAGGGTTCAATAATTACTAATCTATATAAATTTAGAACAGTTGATACCTATAGCTTGAGTGCATTAGCTAATTCTCAGCTTTGGTTTTCTGAAATCCAAGCTTTCAATGACCCATTTGAAGGAATGTTTATTTTAGATGATTCGCTCTCTGATGAAATTTTGAAGCTATGGGAAAGCTCTGCATCTTGGAAACCGGATTCAGAGGTCAATGTAGCAGATAGGGATGCAAAGCTTAGGCAGCTTGGACTCAATAAGCATGACTATACAAAAGAGGACTTTGTTAGAGCCTTAGCAATGGATGAACTAGATATCATTGTTAGCCTTGTACGTATGTCGAAAATTGTTTCTATGTCCCTTTCGGATAGAGAAAATGACCCAATAACAGAAAACTTAATGTGGTCGCATTATGCCGATGGTTTAAGGGGTTTTTGCTTGGTGTTTTCAAATGAGCAGTTGCAGTACGATATCAACGAATCCTCAGATCGAGTAATGAGACCAATAAAGGTAATGTATCAGAATGAGCCTAATGCACTTAGGTTATCAGATTTTTTAGGTTCTGAAACTGTATTGGGTGATTCTGAAATTGACTACATAGAGCATGTTATTCAAACAGTCGCAACAAAATCCAAATCTTGGAAATACGAAAATGAAATGCGTATTCTATCAATGAGTGAAAACAATATGCATTCATATACATCGCCAGCTTTGTTGGAAATAGTCATCGGTGACAAAATGCCACTCGATCAGCAAAGATTGGTAATACACACCGCAAAAATGGCTAATCCAGATATCATAGTACGCAGAGCTAAACTAAAGAATAACAGCTATGCAATTGAAATTAATGACTACTAAGTTCAAAATCGCATAACTACTACTCTGAACTGGTTTTAAGATGATTTCCAAAATAACCAATACAAACAGTGTTATTAATGTAGTCGGAAATAATATGCATTCTTTTGGAATTAGGGAAGTTTTTCACATGATCTTCGAAAATCTGATTACCAAGTGTTGGGTGTTTAAAGCGCCTTAACCGTTTTAACCTACTGTTATCCATCGTTGGTACACTTTCACCAGAAATCCTTAGATTTGCATTTTTCGCAAGCTCAGTTATATTTTTTGATAGTGTTATAGCTGTATCTAATTGTTTTAACGCTCTTATGGCGTAACGTTGATCTATAGCAGATAGTGTCGAAGAACGGAATGTCTTTAGAACTGTATGACTAAAAATAAGGTTTGGGAAATCTATATTTTTTTCAGTTTCGATGCTATTGAAATAATCTCTATTAGCTTGCTGTTCTTTTTCCAAGCCAACTAGAAACAGTTCTATATGGCTTAATGTACAAATATTCGGTACATCTACTTTATTTGAATGTTCTACGTCATTCAAATACCATAATTGGTTTATTTTTATAGAGTTTGCTTTCCAATGTGCTTTAGAAGGAAAGCTTAGACCATGAGAGTCATTTAAAGACGCATACCCTAGACCTTCAACATCAACGTTAGTATCTGATGCCAAATGGAAAAGATATTCTGAGTGCGGAGTAGTTACTGGACACTTAATGCTTGAGAGAACACTCTGTATTTGTCTAAATTGATCTTTGTCATCTATATTGTTTAGCCATTGCCCAAATTGAAAGTTCTCAGCATATACTAACGAATTCCAATCCCCTTCAATTCCGTCTGCTCTAGAAAACTGAACATTAGATAGCTTAGTTCTATGTAGCATCTCAAAGAATGACGCTAGATTTTCATTGCATTCATCTTCAGAATCAAAAGGTAAAGAGGCTTCATTTAACACGATTGAATCGTACACTATCAGTCTTCCCTTAATAAATGGCTTAGGCTTTTATCCCACTCATCGAAAAAATTAACCGGCCAATGCTCTATTCTTCCTTTAGAATCTATAACAACTTTATCGGCGCTAGCATAATGCTCATTACTTGTAATATCTCTTGATAGAAAGTAGATCAGAGCGTTATCTGCCATTATATTTTTGCTCTTTATTGATGTACGGACACCATTTAAAATATGATCGCTATGCGTTTCAACAATAATTTGAACACCACTCTGAGCAGCGATGGCCATTAGTTTCGCAACTATAGCTTGGCCGGAAGGATGTAAGTGTGATTCAGGGTTTTCAATTACTAACAGGTCTCCAATCCTAGAGCCGAGGATGGAGGTTACTACTGGTAAAACATAGGTTAGACCAAACCCCGTATTTTCAGGACGAAACTTAGCTGTCAACTCAGAAGAAGACTCAAATTGATAGTGCAAACTAGCTTGGTTAATGTCAGGGATTAATTTCGTTATTACTTTAGTCCCCGGAGTGATATCTGACATCCAAGCGTTTACATTATCAATAAGAGATGTAGATGTAGCCTTTTCATGCTGAAGTTGGCTAATCGATATGGGTTTGTCTCCATGTTGAGACAAAAAGTGGGCGGTATACTCCCCTTTTATCCCAAGCGAACGGCGAGTACTAATCGCATACTCTGAAACGTCATAAAAACTTTTTGGGCTAATTCTCTCGGCAGAAAGATACTGGAACTTAGACACAAAAAGAGCTTCTTCAAAAGGAGAACCTTCTAGGGTAGTGAAGCCGCCGTTAACAGGCTGCATATTAGAATTCTCAACATAATCAAATGTAATATTCAATTCTGATTCTGGCCAACATGCTTCTATATTTATAGATTCGATTTCAGCATCGTGAAATAGAACATCCTTACCATTACCTAAACTTACATACTCTCCTGATAAATTTAGTCCGGTATTTGGTAGCATATGCTGTTCAAATGACTGTCTTAGTAAGAGTAAAGATTGAATTACAGATGATTTACCCATGCCATTCAATCCAGAAAACATGGTTAGATTAGATAGTTCAAAATCTTCATCCTTAATTGACTTGAAGTTTCTTAGACCTAAATGCTCTAGCATTAGTTTTCCTCGATTAAAAAGTTGGCAATTAATTCTCGAACACGTCCAAACCTAGTTTGAACATTGTCAGTATTGGCTGTTGATTTGCTGATCGAAATGTCGAACTCAGTATCTTTAAGAAGTAGCTTAAACTCTTCTTGAAATTTCAATTTGTTTTTAACCAAATACTCTCTACTTTCGTCGTCTAATGAGGCTAGACAAACTGAGACAGCTTCAAAAAGGGGCTTATTTACTACCTTCTTATGTTCAGGCTCTAGTAAACTCTTTTTAAAGGCATTATCACCAAATACGTCATATGCTGTTCGCATCGATGAGAGGAAATCTGATTTAAGCTGCTCCAATTTGCTTGCTTCTAACCTTCCAAGTTCAATCATACCAAGGTTTAGAAATTTTGGTAAAGAAGACTTATATGAATCTGATCCATAGAGTCTGAAAATAACATGTCTCAACGCCAATTCTTCATGTGACATTCTTAGATTTTTATTAATAACCACACAAAGAAAATCTTTTTCTAATACTAACTTCCTTAGAAAGGTAGATGCAGCCCCCGAATTTACAGACTGACTCATAGCATGCCGAATCTCTTGTGGATTGAGCTTTAAACCTCCGGTATTTATACGATTAAATAAAGAATATTTCATCTCTAAAGGAGTACCTGGCTTTATCAAATACACGGAAGTTTGAAACTCATCGATACGTCGTTGTAATGATCGCGGGAGTTCATCATAGCTCAACCCTTCGAGTTCGGTAAGGAACTCCAAATTAGTTAAATTCAATTTTTTATGTACTACAAAGTTTCCTATAGCTGACAAGCGCTGAAGACCGTCGACCACTTGCCATTTATCTTCAACTAGTGCATCAAAATAGAATGCCGGTATAGGTAACCGTATAAGGATCGACTCTATCAACCGGCTCTGCTCCTGCTTACTCCATAAATCTGCGGAACGCTGAAAGTTCGGCATAAGATCGATTTCATCGTGTGTAAGGCGCATGATTAACGTTCCCAAGTTTGGGGTCGTAATACTTACATCAACTTTTTTAGGGTCAAACGGCTCGACTTGTTCAATCGAATCATCGTATTCACCCAAATCTTCTTTATCAAAGCCACTTTCTTCTATGTCATCTTTTGAATTTAGAGTACTAGACATGAGTCTTATCTTCCTAAGTGCCCGCTAACAATGGTGTTTTAAGGTCAAAGTTTATCATATTATGAAAATGAGTAGATAAATGAATTGAATCATTTTCATGTCGAGAGTGTAAACAATTGATATAGAAACACACTGGGTGTTAAACCATTTTTCTGAGAAGCACAATCTACAAACATTTACCCGATCGGTAACTAATTCAATCTACCTGCTTTATCCTTTCAACCACCTTAGTGAGCTTAAGTTATTGCATAAAAAATTTAACTTCCAAATCAAGTTGACTATGAAGAGGGTCAATGCCTGTCGATAACTGCAGCGGATAAAACATTTGATCTGTACCAGATAGACTGGGCACCAAGTTAAGCTATTTCCCATACATAAAGTAATTCAACATCTACTAAATTAGCAAAGTCACTGACACACCTTTGTCCAATTGTTACTTACGATGCCAGCTGGCCGACTGTACGATCTAGTCGTTATTAACCAGTGGATGCGTAAGATCGGGTATGAGTTACGACAGCAATGACTATCGAACTACGAGGCATCATTCGATTTGTTTGCTCTCGTTGTTCTACTTCAAACAGTTTCTGCTACAATATCCGTGAAAGAGCCCAGTGTTGGCTCTCAACACTAAGCACACGGGAACTACACCGCCCTTAAATCGCTTTCTGAAACGTGTCGCGGCCTTCGGGCTGGAAAGCTTCTTCAACTTTGTTCCTCAATAGAGGGATATAACTGACTGTTGGCCACTGTGCCAAATCAACTATCTCGATACTACTCGATCGAACGTCAACTACTGGTCTATGTGATCGGTAACTAACTATCTGATGCAACGGTTCTGAGGGGGACTACTGTGTCAATTTCTGCTTTTAGGAGAGATTCTTAAATTTGTTACTGTCGTCAGCTCAATGCTGACAAGCTTAAATCATGCTTGAATGATTAATTCGTGGTGGATCCACGTCGCCGGAGGGCGTTTACTTACGCAATCAATGAAAAGGCCTGCATTTTATGCGGGCCTTTTGCGTTAATGGAGAGCGGGCTATGGCAAAAATTTATGTCGATAATTTTTTCATTGGAGAATTATTAACCATCCCCAGCTTATGCACTTTTTTTGTGAGTAAGTGACGAAATTAGTGTCAATTCAATGTGATGGAGTCAGGTGTATAAAGATAGATTTAGCGGTGATAATTCTGATAGAATCGCATTGGGCGCTCTTGGCTTATCAGTCATGAGCGTTTTGTAAATGGCTGATAAACAAAAGCCCCGTTATCCGGTTACTGTTGACGCAGTAACTTTCATTTAACGAGGCCTAGTCATGAACTACAACTTGATTATAGCCTCTTCATTGTTAGAGGCAATAATAAATGCCAAAAAATAATTCGTCCCTTGTCGGGTTGGTCGTAATTTGTTTTACGATTCTATGTGCATTATGGTTGGTGCGCGACTCTCTTTGTGAGGTTCGTTACCAGAATGGTAGCACTAGTTTTCTGGCTCATTTTGTTGTCTACGAAACTGTGAAGTAGAGCTGGACTGGGGGGGAATATCCCCTCCAGATTCAGTTTGTAGAGCAGAGTCTAAGAGCGCCCATGTTTTTTACTTTTAACGCGCTGCCGGCGTTAAGTAGTGCGATGTTATTTCTTTTCTAAAATGGCCAAGCTCTTGGCTTACAATTTCCTTTTTCTCCGAATACGGCTCATTTGTGATAGTGTGATTCATACGCTCTTGTGCATAGCTGTATCGAAGGCCGTGCGCACCGTGTGACCATCCAAAAACAGATTTAGATAATCGGCTAAAGGCATCAGTAAATTTTTTTCCACCGGCGATATCGTAATAGGTAGTGATTGGGCACTTACGATCGATCACCACCTTTGGTTCAGCTAGTCGTTTAGTCTCAAGAATATCGGATAATTTTTTCGGAATGCTGACTTCTCTATATAGTCCGCCTTTGCCTTTAACAACATACCTGACACCATCGATTCCTTGAAAACGATCTGTGCGCCACGTTCTATTGGTGGATGCGCTTACCTCATCTAAACGACGTATTGTCAGAAGTTCTTGCGCACGTAACCCAGCAGAATAAGCGATTGCGGTGGACAATCGATTTCGATCATTTTGATGCTTCATTAACGTTGTCACTTGTTCGTAGGTATAAGATCTATTCACCCATTCTCTTGGTTTTAAATCACCTTGGATTATGACTTTGTTTCCTTGATCATATATATCAACAATCCGTTGTAACAATGTTCTTTGGTTTTCAAGCGACCGAGCAGCAATAACATTTCTCTGTGATTCTATGTACTTATTGGCAATGTCTGCTGTTATTTGTTTTATTCGTTTAATACCTAATTTGTCCATAATAGTTGCTGTAACTTCAATGTGACGATGATAGGTCATAATAGCTCGTAGTTTATCAGGCGCTTCAGTTTTTGATTTACCAAGTCCATTATAATAGTGATTGTAGAATCGAGAGGCTTGTTCTTCGAGTTTTTCTTTTTTTCGTCCTTTATGTTTACCCATCAATGCCTAACCTTTTCCAATGTTGAACTCTATTGTAAAGAGCTGTTTTACTGATTGATATGTTATGCTTTTCTTTTAGCCAAAAATTTATCTCACCATATGAACATTGATACTTATTATGAAGTATCAATATCTCACTCCGATGTTTATCAATAATACTGCCGCGATCTTTTGTTTTATGGTGTATTGGGTTGGCATTTGTTTTTATCGGACTAGCCATTGCCTCAATGATTGAATCTATACCTAAATCAAACATCAATGTTTACCCCATTTCTCAACTCTTCTCATTATGTTCGATGGTGAAATACTAAAACCATGATAATCGTTGAGCCAATATGAAATTCTTTCGTAACTAAGGTTAAGTTGCCTCAATGCAAGGATTTCTCTTTTGTATGGATCAAGTTTAGAACGTCTAGTTTTTTTATGATTATTTTTAATGAAAGAATAATCATGAAAAAGCTTTTCATCTAATGACGGTGTTTTTATTTCTGTCTCAGATTTTGCGTCAAACACAGTGCGTTTATCCATTAATTTTAATTGCCTCAATTTAAGGTGTTTTTTGTTTGTGATGCAAGTGATATCAGTCCCTCAATGGTGATTCGTTAGAATCAGCGTTGAGGGGCTGGGAGGGGAGAACGACGGGTTCTTTCTGACTAAGGTGTTTGTATTAGGATGGGAGGTGTTGAGGCAATGAAGAAATAACCTGTCGGGCGATGAGGCAGTTTATTGAGGCAGATAGGTGGGTGTTGTTGAGTGAGGCAGAAATAAGGATCTTGTCCGAAGGTGGAATAGGTTGGTCTGAGGCAGTGTGATTGTGCGAATGTGATGGGTATGGCGCAGAGGTTTATTTTTTGATGTTCATCAAAAAATAAATGAGGGGAAAGGGAAAAGGGTTTTTGCTTATGGTGGTGCTGAGCGGAGGTAATAGATTGTTGAAGTATAACAGAAGTAAAAATAAAAAACCGCAAGTTAAAATAAATATTTTAAATGCGTTTTTTTGTTTTTCTTCCTGCTAATCTTTTGCCTGACGTTTATACCATTACATTGATTTGGAGAAATACATCATGGCAAAGAGCTTATTTGTTTTTGACGGTAATATTGGTGGTGCGCCAGAACTTCGTTGGCAGCCTGGTAATGAAAAGTCGGGCGGTGAAGCGCGTCCATTGTTGAAATTTAACGTGAAATACGATCGCTTAATCAAAACACAAAGACCAGAGCAGCCTTATGAAGATAAAGGCGGATTTTGGGTCAGTATTGATTATTGGGGTAAAGACGCTGAGTCGCTCAGTAAATTATTGCAAAAAGGGATGCGTGTTCGTATTGAAGGTGAACTTCGTATGGATTCATGGCCTGATAAAGATAATCCGTCTGAAATGATCACGGGTATGGCGTTGACGGCGTCATTAATTACGATCATGCCACAGCGTGTTCAGTCGGTAATATTGAAAGAGCGCTCACAGCAATATCAACCAGCTCAGCCTGAGCCAGAGTTTTAAATAAGGAGCAATGGTATGAAAGGGGTGAATTTAACCAATGCCATTGCTGCTTTACGTGCCCGAGTTCGGGCGCGTAGAAGTGGTGATGCGCAGCTATTGGCTCAGGCGGATTTGGACGTCAAAGCACAACAACCTTATTGCGCGCAGGTGCAACAAGCACTGATCCAAAACCGTGACAATATGACGTTAAGTAATGTTACCGCGGGTTGGGTGAAGTCGCGTTTGCGCGAGAAAGGAGCCTTGTCATGACAGTCGATTCTTGTATGGCTTATCTACTGCATAACCCTGTTGAAGCCGTAGTGGCTGACAAAGCCTTGTTTAATTTCACTCACGAAACATCGCATCCGATAGAGCCTGCGGTGTATGTACAGCTTCAAGCTGAGGCTTTATATGGCGTGCGCCTCGGTGCGCGCCGACTTGGAGAGATTTTGGTGCAATTCTATGGTTATCGATGGGTAAAAGGCCCGTTGCCGATCTTACTGGAAAAGGTGGATGTGAGGCAGGCCAGAGAAGAGGCTGATACGGATGATTTGTTTCATAACGATGCCTTAGATCGCGATGGCTTGATACGGGCTATTCGTCAATCCATACCCTGTGACGTGGTCACGTTGGCTGAGCGTCTTGATGAGGAGGTGGCATAATGCGTGTGTTTTTATGTGAAAAACCGTCTCAAGGACGTGATGTTGCCGCGGTTCTTGGTTGTACTAAAAAGATTGAGGGGGCTTTGACTGCGGCGAATGATGCAGTGACAGTGACCTGGGGGATTGGTCATATTTTGTCTCAAGCGAACCCAGAAGATTATGACCCAGCATTAAAAGCATGGGCCTATGACACATTACCGATTGTTCCATCCAATTGGCAAATGATGGTGCCGGCGGATAAGAAGAAGCAATTTAAGGTGATCAAACAGTTGCTACTTAAAGCCACTGAGGTGGTGATCGCCACGGATGCGGACCGAGAGGGGGAAGTCATTGGGCGCGAGTTGCTGGATTTTGTTGGTTATCGTGGACCAGTTCAACGTCTCTGGCTCAGTGCTTTGGATGAAGCGAGCGTGCGCAAGGCGCTGGCGAGCTTAAAGCCTGGGCATGAAACTGAACCCCTTTATTGGGCTGGGATGGCTCGTAGTCGTGCAGATTGGTTGCTTGGGATGAATCTCACTCGCCTCTGCTCTTTGCTCGCTCGCGATGCGGGCTACAGCACGGTTTTTTCCATTGGTCGTGTACAAACGCCGACGCTTCGTCTTGTCGTTGAGCGTGATTTGGCCATTGCTCGTTTTATCTCGAAACCGTTCTTTGATCTGGTGGCTGGGTTTAATGGTTTGTTTGATGCGAAATGGCAAGTGCCGGATACGTTGGGTGATGAGGCAGGGCGCTGTTTAGCTCGTGCTTCTGCAGAGAGTGTGGTGAGCCAGTGCCAAGGACAACAAGCCGTTGTTTCTGTTTTTGAAACCAAACGTCAAAAAGCGAAGCATCCTGCGCTGTTCTTCTTGAGTGCGCTGCAAAAAAGTATGTCTTCACGATATGGCTACAGCGCCCAGCAAGTACTCGATACGGCGCAAGCCTTGTACGAAAAGCATAAGCTAACGACGTACCCACGAAGTGATTGTGCTTTTTTGCCGATGAGTCAGTTTGATGAAGTAAACGATATTGTTCGTGGTTTGGCGCAGGTCGGTGAATTTAGTGGGTGGTGTCAAGGTGTTGATACCTCGCTAAAGAGTGCGTGCTGGAACGATAAGAAAGTGGCGCAAAGCTCTCACCACGCCATCATCCCAACAGGGAAGCAGCCTGATTTAGCCACATTAAGTGAACAAGAGCGAAATGTTTACATTGCGATTGTTCAGCGTTATCTCGCTCAGTTTTACCCTCATGCCGAAGACGATGCGACGACCGTCGAGCTGACGTGTGGCGCTCATCGTTTTAAAACGCGAGGGGTGGTAGAACGCGTTAAAGGTTGGCGGATCATCTTGGCATCGGAGGGAGACACCGATGAATCGCAGGAGGGGAAAGGGGAAGAGCAAAAGCAATCTTTGCCTGTTTTAACGGTCGGTCAATCGGTTTCCGTTTCAAGCGCGCGTGTTGTGGAAAAGAAAACCACGCCACCGGCGCATTTTACCGAAGGCTCGCTCCTCGATGCGATGGCCAACATTGCGCGTAGCGAGAATATCCCGGCTCAGTTTAAAGCGATTTTGAAAGAGACGGCGGGGCTTGGAACCGAAGCGACACGTGCAGCCATCATCGAGACACTAAAAAAACGTGGCTTTATCGATGCCAAAGGCAGCGGTAAAAGCAAAAAGTTGATCAGCAGTGATTCTGGTCGAGCGTTGATTGGGGCGTTGCCGGATGAAATCAGCAATCCCGTTATGACCGCGATTTGGGAGCAATCGCTCGATGCCATTGAAAAGCGAGCCATGACGTTGGACGACTTTATGCAGCGTCAAGAAGGGTTTGTGCGTGCCATTGTCTCGAAAGTAAAAAGTGGTGAACTCCAGTTGAAACTGCCTAAGCACGTTGAAGTGACGCATCCGTGTCCACTTTGTGGACAGACGATGCACTCACGCAAAGGAAAAACAATGTTCTGGGCCTGCGCCAACAAAGAGGCGTGTGGATTGATTTTGGATAACGCCAGAGGTAAGCCTGCGGCGCATCAAAAATGCAGTTGCGGAAAAGGCGTGCAAGTTCGCAAGCCAGGCAAAGAGAAAGGTAAGTTTTACTGGAGTTGCAGCGCGTGGAAGCAAGGCTGTACGAAGCGTCACTTTGATGAAAAAGGGAAAATCGGTCCTCAAATTGGCAGTTAATCAAAATAATGTGTCAGCGAGATAGCTCAAAAATCACGACTATCTCGTTGATGACACAATTTAGGCAAATAAAATCAATGACACAATCTCGGTGTTAGGAGAAGGAAATGACTGAGGCAAAGCACTTTAAACAAGGCGATCGTGTTCGAGTGATGAACCACGATTATCCTGGGTTGTTCAAGGTGGTTAATCCGTTGAATCTACAGTTTGATGAGGCAACTCAGCAGGCGGCTCTCGTGGTTATGATTGAGCCCGTTAATGTGGATGAGTTTATAAAGCACTTTTGCAGCGAGGCGTTGTTGGCGGATATTAAGCAGTTTGAGCTTTTGATTAAGCCGGAATGTTTAGAGTTGGCCGTTGAGCCAGATATCCCAATGGCAATCGAAATGGATTCATGCCTGTTGGATCACTGGGATGAAGGTGAGTGGGTTACGGCGATCACCTACGGTCGAAGCTCGATTGATGAGCGAAAACGATGCTATGGGTTGTATCAAAGTGATGAGCAGAAGGATTTGCCGCAGATGAGTGAGCGTTATTTTACTCATCCCAATCACACCTTGTTTGAGCTTTGGGAAGGCAGAGAGCTGATTGGCATGTTGAACATGAATATCTCTCGAACCGCGACGACGCTTTATCTCAGTATTAACGCGGTGCTCGTGATAAACCAAGCGCAAGGTAAAGGCTTAGGCTCGCGATTAGCAATGACGGTGAGCCATTTTGTCGATCACTGGCGCCAGCAACAAGAATGGATAAATAAGCCCGAAGTTGTTATCCATGCCGAGTTACTGAGTGAGCGTGGCGAGGGTTTTCTGCAGCAATTTGCGCAGCGCTTTGATAATCCATCACACCTAACATTGGTGCGAGATTGGGGATGGTGATATGCGCCAGTTCTTAACTGAAACTCAGCTCGATGCCTTGCTGTCGCTCTATTCCGATCGTGATTTCCCAGATAAAACCCGCGAGGCAGTGAGATTGCGCATTATCAATGGGCATACCTATGAACTTGCAGAGTTCATCACTGGTGTATCGAGGCGCAATATTTATCGAGG
>NZ_AFWF01000276.1 GCF_000222605.1 Vibrio ichthyoenteri ATCC 700023
ACGGCTCTTCTGTTCATGAAGAGTTATCGTTGTTTCAATAGAGCGTTTTCGACAGTTTGAACGACTTAAACAGTCTTTCGGTAAATGGGTTAATATCTGCTTCCGAATTGAGTCGATAGATCATCTGTCCACCGTCAACCGAAAACTTGAAGTCTACCGACGTTGCACTTGCCCCCACGACATCACCTTGCTCCAACAAACGGAAGAACGCCCAAGGTCCACGAATATTGATACTCCGAGGCGAGATATTATTCTTACTCGGTACCAATGTAACTTTCGAAACTGCAGAATCTCGGAAGGTGTTCGGCCAAATGAATTCAACACTGTCTCTCGGTCCATGATTGTACGCTAAGTACTGGCCATCGACATTCAGGACGCTGCGTCGCTTGTCCCCGCTCAACAGCAGTGGCTCAATGGAAAAGCTCACGTCTAGCACGCCTTTACGATTAAAGAAAGCTTGCTGAATTCGTTTCGCCTGCTTGAGTTGATCAAGCACTTCTTTGCGTACGATTGACTTACCATTTGCCCCTTCATCGGTAAACACGGAGTTATCTTCAACAAACATCTTTAGTTGATTATTATAAAAATTGTCCAATGTTCCATCTGGCGCAAAGAACGCTTCAAAATCGACAAATGAACTGTCCTTATTCGATGCTGGGTTAAACGGATAGCGGCCAGCAAGTTTGCGCTGATATGTAGTGTAGACATCTTCGTGCCAACGTATTTCTAGGTGACGAATAGCTTCTTGCTTGACGACATACCAACTTTCATCAGCCAAACGTTCAAGCATTGTATTTAACGGAGCAGGTAATCCAGATGCAATGCGTTTAACCGTGTAAATTGGGTCTGAGTTTACCAATCTGACTCGCTCTTTCGTCGCATCTAGCGCGGCCATGCCCACATCTGACGATTCTTGAATCGATTTTACGTAGTCATGTAAGCCTTCCACCGCAGAAATAACCTCATTGATGTAAGCGGGCTTGTCTCCTACGGGTGCTAACATGCTATTTAACTCAGAAAATGGCGCATCTATTTGCGAAGCTACACGATATTTTGAGCTTTTCAATAACGCCTCTTGAGCTGCCTCATCTCCCACAATATTGGTGTACATCTGAGTGTTACTTTCTAGCACACGAAGCAAGCGCTGAATGGGCTCTACGTTGCTAGTTAAGTTTTCAAGTACCACGGTCGCATCATTGATGTCATTGAAATAGCGAACATTTATTTCGTTTAGTGCAGAACGCCAAGTCTTTGTATAATCGGCGACATAGAGACTACGTACTTTGTCACGCAAAGCAATTTTGTCCGCTTCACTAAACTGCGCCGTTTTAGACAAGCCAAGCACCCAACTATCAATTAACGCAAGTTCAGAAATGCCCTCTGATTTCGGCATGAAATAATCTTCAAAGCCCTTTTTGGTTAGCATTTGTGGAATATGAATGACACTGCTATTGACCATTTGTTCTTCAAAAACCACACCAAATACCGGACCTACAAGGTTACGCAAATTGATGGATGGACCAAGAACCATTTGTGAACTCAGTTTTAGATTACGATAGACTCGCTGATCATTAGGAATTGCACTCAGTTCTGTTTGTACTTGCGCTATGACCTGGTCGTAGGGTTTCATTACCCGCTCTGCATCTTGATCGCCGGCCAAGCGATCAGCGGTCAAGTCTGTATGGCGCATTGCGTATTCTAGATGATTTTTGAGCGTGGTCTGAATATCACGCTGACCACCGAACTCTTGTTGCCAATATTGCGCAAAGTAGTCCAAAACGTAATTTTGATAACGACCACTCTTATCAACCATCATGCGATAGACGCGCAGTACAGCCAATTTTTCATCATCGGTTGTGGCTCGATTGATTTCAACCACCAGATCGGCCATCAACAAGGGTAAAAATCGATTTTCTAATAGATTGAGATACGTTTCTTCGACCATTGGCCCAATGGTATGCCCTTGATACAAGCCAAAGTCAGAGATGTATTTAGGCTTGTCACGGAAAAAACCAAACTCCAATGTTGCTTCACGTATTTTGTTTAATGGTTCCAGCATTTCCTGCTGGGATGTCGAGTAAACGTTCTCCGACAATTCACCCTTATATTCATTAACTTTGGATAAGACAGCATCTGCATGTCGAATATTACTCAAATAGTATTGATGCCACGTTCCCACCAGCAACACGGTTACAATCGAACAGGCAACCACCGTTAACCCCATCACACGGCGGTTGTGCTTGGTGACGCGCACATTATCTGAAGCCAATCCCGCTTCAGGATAGATCACGTTGTTGAACAATTTTTGCGTAAAATAAACGGTGGAATTTTTCGCTTGTTGGGCTTTGTTTATTGCATGACCCAATCCGTATCTGCGCGACGCTGCATCATCAAAAGCGTTGGTAGGAACCCCCTGTTGATACACAGAGGTAAAGTAGACACCTCGGACTAACGCGGAGGTGGAAAATTGATCACTTGCCAATGCTTCGCTTAAGAATTTAACTAAAATTTCCTTCAATCCAGAAATTTGACGAGTAAAGCTGTAAATCGCGTTGCGATCTTCAAGCGTCATTGGACCAGAAACAGCATGAGGCAAAACATCATTGATACGAGTAATAAAATCACTGTATTCAGCGGAAAATTCACCTAACCAATTGTCTAAATCATCGACGGAATCCAGCGAGAAGGTAAAAC
>NZ_AFWF01000275.1 GCF_000222605.1 Vibrio ichthyoenteri ATCC 700023
TTCTAAAGCCTCGCAGAAATGCGGGGCTTTTTTATTAACAAAATCTTATCATTTTGTTTACCCTCCATATACAACCTATTGTTTTGAAAGAATTTATTTCAGAATTTTTAAGCCTATCGCAGCAAGTATTCGGTAATTGGAATAACGTTAGATAATAAGTAGTTATTTATTCTTTTTGACGGATATATTTCAGCTTTATGTGATTTGTGTGACGAATATTTCCCTAGAAATGTGCTTTATCGTGAAGACTGCTTTAAACAAAATTGACAAAGTTTAACCAATCGAGATAATCCTAGACCTCTTGTCGGGATCAATGAATGCATTTTCGACAATAGATTGCACCTAGATGTGCTTAGTTGCATAAGCAGTAAGGTTCGATACAGCCCAAGAAATTACACTGCTTAGGCTATTGTCAGGATGACAAAGAAAGGACGCGAAATGGACACTATTGGAAGCCAACTATTTGATGCTGCCACTCTCATGATAACGGGGATGTCGGTAGTCTTTATTTTCCTCACTATTCTCGTATATCTTGTTCGGTTAATGTCTAAATTAGTACCGGAAGAGGTACCAGAGCCGATCTCTGCCCCCAAACAAAATAAAAAAGTTCAATCATCTTCAGCTGTAAGCCCACAGGTAGCGGCGGCAATTTCCGCTGCGGTACACCAGTACCGTACCTCGACCGCGAAATAGCATAAAAAGGATTTAAAAGGAGTTAATGAGCATGTCTAAACCACTAGCTTTAACCGATGTGGTACTTCGTGACGCCCATCAATCGTTATTTGCAACGCGTATGCGCATTGAAGATATGTTACCGATTGCCGCTGAGCTGGATAAAATTGGTTACTGGTCTTTAGAAACTTGGGGTGGAGCAACGTTCGATGCGTGTATCCGTTTCTTGGGTGAAGATCCATGGGAGCGCTTGCGTGAACTAAAAAAAGCAATGCCGAACACACCAATGCAAATGCTACTGCGTGGTCAGAACCTTTTGGGTTACCGTCACTATGCTGACGACGTGGTTGAAAAATTTGTTGAACGCGCACATGCCAACGGTATGGATGTTTTCCGTATTTTTGATGCGATGAATGATGTGCGTAACTTCCAAAAAGCCGTTAAAGCGACAGTGGACGTTGGTGCGCATGCTCAAGGAACACTTTCTTATACGACCAGTCCTGTTCATACGATTGAGACTTGGGTCGATCTTGCGAAGCGCCTAGAAGATCTTGGCTGTCATTCTTTATGTATTAAAGACATGTCTGGACTGCTACGTCCTTATGAAGCAGAGGAACTCATTACACGTATTAAAGCGTCTTGTGACGTGCCGTTAGCCCTGCATTGTCATGCGACGACCGGTCTTTCGACTGCTACCGCAGTTAAAGCGGTTGAAGCGGGCATTGATATTCTCGATACCGCAATCTCTTCAATGAGTTGTACCTATGGTCATACGCCAACGGAAACCGTTGTTGCGATGCTACAAGGCACTGAGCGTGACACTAATTTAGATTTAGAGCAGCTTGAGCCAATTGCGGCTTACTTCCGTGAAGTACGTAAAAAATACGCGAAATTTGAAGGCAAAATGAAGGGTGTGGATTCGCGCATTCTGATTGCTCAAGTGCCGGGTGGAATGCTAACCAATATGGAAGCTCAGTTGAAAGAGCAAGGCGCTGCCGATCGCATGGATGAAGTACTCGAAGAAATCCCTCGCGTGCGTCAAGATTTAGGTTACATCCCATTGGTAACGCCAACATCGCAAATTGTTGGTACTCAAGCGGTGATCAACGTTCTAACTGGCGAACGTTACAAGAGCATCACCAAAGAAACGGCGGGTGTCTTAAAAGGCGAATACGGCGCGGCTCCAGCGCAAGTCAATGCTGAGCTACAGGCTAAAGTGCTAGATGGCGCAGAGCCTGTGACTTGTCGTCCTGCTGATTTACTAAAAGCAGAACTGCATACCTTGACTGACGATCTTTTGATTAAAGCGAAGGAAGACGGTATTTCTCTTGCTGAAGATACCGTAGACGATGTACTGACTTACGCTTTGTTCCCACAAGTTGGCCTTAAGTTCCTGAAGAATCGCCGTAATCCAGAAGCATTTGAACCAGCACCTGGCAATGAACCTGTTGCCGTTGCTCCAGTGGCTGCGCCGGCACAAGGTGGTATTGAAACTTATAGCGTTAAGGTTGATGGCCAAGTGTACGATGTTGAAGTTGGTCCTCAAGGCCAATTGAAGTCGGTTGCGCCGAGTGCTGCATCAGCTAACGCTGCACCGGCGGCCGCACCAGTTGGGGATGCAGAAGCGGTACCAGCACCATTGGCAGGCAACATCTTTAAAGTGAATGTACAAAGTGGCTCAGAAGTCGCTGAAGGTGATGTATTGCTGATTCTTGAAGCAATGAAGATGGAAACTGAAGTCCGCGCAGCACGTGGCGGTATCGTACAAGATCTTCATGTTAAAGAAGGTGATTCAGTTGTTGTTGGCTCGCCGCTACTAAGCTTAGCGTAAGGGAGTACCATGGAAGGATTATTGACTCTCTGGGCAGAAACCGGCATTGCTAATTTTGAGTTTGGTCAGCTGTGTATGATCGCAGTTGGCTGTACTCTGCTGTATTTAGCCATTCGTAAGGGGTTTGAACCCTTACTGTTGTTACCGATTGGTTTCGGTGCCATTTTGGCAAATATCCCCAATGCAGGCTTTACCGAGCCAGGCGGCATGCTTTACTACATCTACTATTTGGGTATCGATACGGGCATATTCCCGTTACTTATCTTTATGGGTGTAGGGGCAATGACGGACTTTGGTGCTCTGATCGCTAACCCAAAAACGTTATGGTTAGGTGCTGCGGCTCAGTTTGGTATTTTCGCTACCTTGTTTGGGGCGATATTACTTAACTATATTCCTGGGATGGAATTTACCATGCCGGATGCTGCATCGATTGCCATTATTGGTGGTGCTGATGGCCCAACGGCGATCTTCCTCGCCAGTAAGCTGTCACCAGACTTGCTCGGGGCGATTGCTGTTGCAGCCTATAGCTATATGGCTTTAGTACCGATCATTCAACCACCGATCATGAAAGCATTGACGACCCCAGAAGAGCGTAAAATTAAAATGGCTCAACTGCGTCACGTAGGTAAAACAGAAAAGATCCTGTTTCCTCTTGCTGTCTTGATGATGACCATTTTGTTCCTACCATCAGCAACACCACTTGTGGGTATGTTCTGTCTTGGCAATTTAATGCGTGAAGCCGGTGTGGTGGATCGTTTGTCTAAGACGGCACAAAATGAGTTGATCAATATCGTGACCATTTTTCTTGGTCTCGGTGTTGGCTCTAAGCTGCAAGCGGAAGAGTTTTTGAACTTAGAAACGCTGGGTATCTTAGGCTTAGGTGCGGTGGCATTTAGTATCGGTACGGCCGGTGGTGTCTTAATGGCAAAACTGTTGAATAAGTTCTCCAAAGAAGACATTAACCCATTGATTGGCGCTGCGGGCGTTTCTGCGGTACCAATGGCGGCGCGTGTGGTCAACAAAGTTGGTCTGGAAGCAAATCCACAAAACTTTTTGCTGATGCACGCGATGGGGCCAAACGTTGCAGGTGTGCTTGGTTCTGCGGTTGCAGCGGGTATATTGTTGGCTCTAGTTGGCTAGAACCCACTCTAAGTGGCTGATCATTTAGGTAATAACTTGGTTAAATTGCGATCAAGTGGTTAACTAAAGCAAAGCAAATGTTATATATTCAAGGGATGCTTCGGCATCCCTTTTTACATCAATAAGGATTAGTTGATATGGAAAACAAACAGATTGTCATCCCACAGTTTGGTGAGCCAAACGTGCTGAGCATTCAACAAGCCGAGCGACCTAGTGCTAATGTTGGTGAAGTGGTAATCAAAGTTGCGTTTGCAGGTATCAATCCCATTGATGTAAAAACACGAGCAGGTTTAGGCTGGGCGGCGGCGCAGAATAAAGGAAATTTACCTTGGGTACTCGGTTATGACATTTCAGGGGAAGTGATTGAGTGTGGTTTGGGGGTTGAACGCTTAGACGTTGGCGACAAAGTGGCTGGATTTATTGGTTTTCCACTACAAGGTGGTGGATATAGCCAATATATATCGGTTGCAGAGAGCGTCTTGAGTGTGGTGCCCGACGCAGTGACGCTTGAAGCTGCCGCTGCATTACCTCTCGCGGGACAAACCGCCGTACAAGCGCTTGATAAAGTCTCAGTGCAAGAAGGAGAGCGAGTACTTATTCTTGCGGGTGCCGGAGGCGTAGGGCATATTGCGGTGCAATTAGCGGTGGCGGCAAAAGCCGAAGTCTTTACCACTTGTAGTGAGGCTAATTTGGATTATCTCGCGACGCTGGGAGCTCATGCGGTCAACTACCGATTCTCTCCTGTCTCTGAACGAGTAGAAGAAGCGGATGTATTAATTGACCTTATTGGGGGCGATGCTGCGTTAGATGCCCTGAAATGCTTGAAAGATGGAGCAAGAGTGGTAACGCTTCCAACGTTAAGTGCAGAGCTGATTTGCGAGAAAGCTCAATTATTAGGTTTTGATGCGACCGGTATGTTGGTTGATCCTAATCCGCAACAACTCGATACCATGCTGTATATGGTGAGTATCGGTTTGTTGAAAACAGAAATTTATCAAATCTACCCAATGGATAAGGTAGTTGAAGCCCACAAACAGATGGAAACAGGGCATACACGAGGTAAGATTTTGTTGGATATGCAATGCTAGAAACGTTTAATTCCGCGTTTCACACCTTCGCATTATGGTTTTCTGATTCGGCCCTTTGGGTATTGTTTTTTAGTGGTTTTTTAAGTGCGACATTGTTACCTGGAGGTTCGGAGGCTGGACTGATTGCAACCCTCAGCCTTAATCAATATACGCCAAGCATTGTTATTTTAGTGGCGACTATCGGTAATACACTTGGCGGTTTAACCAACTATTGGCTAGGACTCTGGTTACCTAATCGAACTCAAAATGAAAAACATGGTCATAAAGCCATACAGTGGCTACAAAAATACGGTTATTGGTCATTGTTTTTTAGTTGGTTGCCGGTCATTGGTGATCCTTTATGTTTAGCGGCTGGGTGGGTACGGATGCGCTTTTTGCCCGTGTTTTGGCTTATTTTGATTGGCAAAGCATTTCGATACTCCCTTCTTACCGCTCTTTATTACGGTTTTTTCTAAGGAAATACGATGAAGAAATTTTTACTGGGTGCGCTTTCTCTTGCCACATTGGCTGGCTGCACCTCAAATATCGACTATTCCGTACCGTTTTTCTCTTCCTTGCCTGCGGGCGTCACACTCATTGAAGAGGTTGATTCCGTCGCGGGTAAAGCAACCATCCCATACAGTAAATATAAGCTCGATAACGGTCTTACCGTTATCTTAACGCCAGATCACTCTGATCCATTGGTGCATGTTGATGTTACCTATCATGTAGGTTCCGCACGTGAAGAGATTGGTAAGTCGGGTTTTGCCCACTTCTTTGAACACATGATGTTTCAAGGTAGCGAGCATGTTGGTGATCAAGAGCATTTCCGTTTAATCACTGAGGCGGGTGGCACACTAAACGGTACCACGAATCGTGATCGCACCAATTATTTTGAAACGGTGCCTGCTAATCAATTGGAAAAAATGTTGTGGCTTGAGTCTGACCGCATGGGTTTTTTACTTGATGCGGTTTCACAACGAAAATTTGAAATTCAGCGTGATACAGTGAAAAACGAACGCGCACAGAACTTCGACAACCGCCCTTATGGTTTGATATGGGAGAAAATGAGTGAAGCGATGTACCCTGAAGGTCATCCATATTCATGGCAAACCATTGGGTACGTAGATGATCTTGATCGTGTTGATGTGAATGACCTTAAGGCATTTTTCCTGCGTTGGTACGGGCCAAATAATGCGGTATTGACCATCGGTGGTGATATCGATGTCGATCAAACGTTAGAGTGGGTAAATAAGTACTTTGGGTCTATTCCTGAAGGCCCTGCGGTAGAAGATGCGCCTAAGCAACCTGCATCCCTAAACCAAGACAAATACATCACTTTGGAAGATCGAATTCAACAACCGATGGTGGTTATTGGTTGGCCAACTCAATATCGCGGACATCAAGATGAAATGGCGCTTGATGCACTAGCTTCAACATTAGGTGATGGAGCCAATTCCTTGTTGTATCAAAAATTGGTGAAAACACAAAAAGCGGTAGATGCAGGGGCATTTCAAGACTGTGCTGAGCTGTCGTGTAATTTTTATGTTTATGCGATGGCGCCATCCGGCGAGCAAGGTCAGCTGCAACCTTTGTACAATGAAATGATGCAAGTATTGGCACAATTTGAATCTCAAGGTATTAGCCAAGAGCGTTTAGAGCAGATTAATGGCATGGCAGAAGCTGATGCGGTGTTTGCTCTGCAAAGTGTGAAGGGGAAAGTGAGTCAGTTGGCTTCCAATGAAACCTTCTATGGCGAACCGGATCGTCTGCAATCTCAATTAGCAAGCATTCGCGCTATCACGGCAGATTCTGTGATGGCGGCTTATAAGCAATACATCAACGGCCATCATAAAGTGACGTTAAGCGTTGTGCCGAGAGGCAAACTTAACTTTGCTGTCGCTCCGAGTAACTTTGTAACGCCACCGCGCCAATTGCCGGAATACCAAAAAATCACCGAAGCGCAACTTGATTATCGCCGAGCAAGCGATGATTTCGATCGTAACTTGATGCCGCAGGTTGCTGAACCTGTAAAAGCGCAAATGCCATCGTTATATCGAGTTTTCTTCGATAATGGTGTCGAACTACTGGGAACAGTAACGGATGAAACGCCAACCATCGAGATGGATATACGCTTTCCTGCAGGAGAGCGCTATGTTACTCAAGGTAAAGAAGGTTTAGCGAATTTAACAGCGGCGATGCTGCAAGAAGGAACGCTTGATTCAACACTTGAGCAGCTACAAGCTCGTTTGGATAAAATAGGCAGCCATGTGTCGATTAGTGCGGGCAGTTATACCTCCACAGTTTCGATTTCTAGCTTAGAGAAGTACTTGCCACAAACTTTGGCGATTGTTGAAGAGGTTTTGTCTAAGCCGGCATTTCGTGAACAGGACTTTGCTCGCGTGAAGCAACAAATGCTGGAAGGCGTAGTATATCAGCATCAAAAACCAAGCTGGCTTGCATCTCAAGCAACCCGTCAGGTGTTGTTTGCAGACTCAATTTATCAGCGTGCCAGTGATGGAACCGAAGAATCAGTTAAATCTCTCACATTGGATGATGTGAAAGCCTTCTATCGCAAACAATATACGCCGCAAGGTACTCAGATTGTCGTAGTTGGTGATATCAGACAAAGAGATCTTACCGAGCAATTAAGCTTCATTGACGACTGGCATGGTGAGCCCGCGCCGTTGTTAAGACCGCAACTTATCAAGGCGGTTGAGGGGCAATCGATTTATTTAGTTGATAAACCAGGAGCGCCACAAAGTATTGTGCGTATGGTGCGTCAAGGCTTACCGTTTGATGCGACAGGTGAGGTTTTTCTTACTCAACTAGCCAACTTTAACCTAGCGGGTAATTTCAATAGTCGATTGAATCAAAACCTACGCGAAGACAAAGGCTACACTTATGGGGCGAGTGGGTATCTTGCCGCTAATCGAGAGGTAGGCGCTGTTGTTTTTTCTGCCCAAGTACGTGCGGACGCGACCGTTGATTCGATTAAAGAAATGCAAAAAGAGTTGGCGACATACAGTCAATCGGGAATGACGGAACAAGAGCTGGCGTTTTTACGTTTAGCGGTCGGTCAGCAAGATGCGTTAAAATATGAAACACCATCGCAGAAAACGCGTTTGTTAGGCAGCATCTTGTCCTACAGTCTAGATGACAACTACCTTCAGCAAAGAAATGAGATAGTCGAGCGTGTTGATAAAGACACTCTTAACTCACTTGCGAAGAAATGGTTTGAGCCGGGTGACTACCAAATTATTGTGGTGGGGGATGCGGAACGCTTGAAACCACAATTGGAATCATTACAGATTCCAGTTAAAGAACTTGAAATTGTCCGTTAGAGGACACATAAAGAGTGGATACGTCGCGTGGCAGTCCTTGCCGCGCGCCAGAATTTATTAAGCCAGTTCTCGTATTTATACGCAGAACAATGAACATAGGCGATCCCATTTTGACAGATTTTGCTGCGCGATTAGAGCGAGTGTCACGTAATCCTGAAGTATTTAAAACCTTCGGTCGTGGCGTGGAAAGAGAAACCTTGCGTTATAAGCAGGATGGTAAGCTTTCAACGACTCAGCACCCAGATGGATTGGGTTCAGCTTACGCAAACAAATGGATTACGACAGACTTTTCTGAATCACTACTTGAATTTATCACGCCAGTTTCTCGTGATATCGATACCTTAGTTGCTCAGTTAGAGGACATTCATCACTTCACTCAAACTCATCTTGGTGAAGAAAAAATGTGGCCTTTGTCGATGCCTTGCTATGTTGGCGATGAGCAAGATATTAATCTCGCGCAATACGGCAGTTCAAACTCAGGTAAAATGAAAACGTTATACCGTGAGGGGCTTAAGCGCCGTTACGGCAGCCTGATGCAAATTATCTCAGGTGTACACTTTAACTTTTCTTTCCCAGAAACGTTTTGGGATCAGTTGTATGGCGAACAAGATGAAGCGGCGCGTCAAGCGACCAAGTCGGATGGTTACTTTGCCTTAATTCGTAACTACTACCGCTTTGGTTGGTTGATTCCGTTCTTCTTTGGTGCGTCACCGGCATTATGCCCATCGTTTATTAAAGGGCGTGATACGAAATTACCATTTGAAAACATCGGCCAAACGCTGTTTTTACCGCAAGCAACGTCACTGCGTTTAAGTGATTTAGGTTATACCAATAGTGCGCAAAGCGTATTGCAAATCGGCTTCAATAGTATCGAGCAATATCTTGAGGGGTTAAACAGTGCGATTCGTACTCCTTCAGAAGAGTTTGCTGAAATTGGCGTCAAAGTCGATGGTGAATACCGCCAGCTAAACAGTAATGTGCTGCAAATTGAAAATGAGCTTTATGCACCGATCCGACCTAAGCGTGTCGCTAAAGAGGGTGAAAAACCATCAGAAGCACTGACCCGTGGTGGCGTGGAATACATTGAAGTTCGCTCATTGGATGTGAACCCATACAGCTCGATTGGTTTGGATAAAGATCAAATTCGTTTTCTTGATTTGTTCCTAGCATGGGCTGCTCTGACTGATTCTGATCCGATGGATTTTTGTGAACAAGCTTGTTGGCGAGAAAATTGGAATAAAGTGATCGTAGAAGGTCGCAAAGTGGGTCTTGAGCTGCAAATTGGCTGCAAAGGCGAAACCTTGACGTTGCAAGAGTGGGCGAAACGCGTGTTTGCAGAACTCACTGAAGTTGCAGTCCAAATGGATGCGGCATTAGGCGGTAATGAATATCAAGCCGTATGCGACAAGCTTCTTTCTTGGGTTGATAACCCTGAGCTGACGATTTCCGGTCAACTGCTAGAAGACACCAAGCGTTTAGGCGGTTTGGGTGGTTTAGGTTGTGCTTTTGGTAAGCAGTACCGTGAAGAGCATCTAGCTCACCAATATGGTTACTACAACCAAGAAAAAATGGAACAAGAGGTGATGCGATCCCGTGAAGCTCTAGCCGCTCAAGAAGCGTCAGACACGGTTGGTTTCGATCAATTTCTAGAAGACTACTTCGCCTACCTAAAATAAAGCAGTCATTATGCACAAAGAAAGGATTCTCAAACTGGCGCTACTGATTGGCGTAACTAGCCTTGCTGGCTGCGCCACACCGCCACCTGCCAATCAAAGTAATATCTGTTCGATTTTCCGTGAAAATCCTAGTTGGTATGATGATGCTGTGGATATGCAAGAAGAGTGGGGGACTCCCATTAATATCGCCATGGCGTTTGTGAAGCAAGAAAGTAGCTTCCGTCATGATGCTAGACCACCAAAAGATTACCTGTTAGGGTTTATTCCTTGGGGGCGAGTGAGCAGCGCCTATGGCTACGCTCAAGCGCAAGATCCTGCATGGGAAGACTTTCAAAAAGCAACCCGACACGGTGGATCACGAACCAGTTTTGATGATTCGCTGATGTTTATTGGTTGGTACACCAGTGAAACCCAAAAGCAATTGGGGATTTCAAAATGGGACCCTTACAATCAATATCTGGCTTATCACGAAGGTCGTGGTGGTTATAAGCGTAAAACCTACCAAGCGAAACCCTCATTGATAAAAGTCGCTCGTCGAGTAGAGCAACAAGCAAAGGATTACGGTTGGCAACTTAAACAATGCCGCCAAGAGTTGGAAAACAATAGAAGCTGGTTTTTCTAGCCAGCAGGAGAAGGACAATGCCACTACTAGATAGCTTTACCGTTGATCATACTCGCATGCATGCACCAGCAGTTCGCGTTGCGAAAACCATGACGACGCCAAAAGGTGACACCATTACTGTGTTTGATTTGCGTTTTACTGCGCCAAACAAAGACATCCTGTCGGAAAAAGGAATTCATACTCTAGAGCACCTTTATGCAGGCTTTATGCGTAATCATCTTAATGGCGAATTCGTTGAAATTATTGATATTTCACCAATGGGTTGCCGCACGGGTTTTTACATGAGTTTGATCGGCACACCGAGCGAGCAGCAGGTTGCGACAGCATGGTTAGCCGCTATGGCAGATGTGTTAACGGTTGAGAGCCAGAACAAGATCCCTGAGTTGAATGAGTATCAGTGTGGTACGGCGGCAATGCACTCACTTGAAGAGGCGAAGCAGATTGCTCAAGCAATTATCGCAGCCGGTATTTCAGTGAATAAGAATGATGATCTTGCGCTTCCGGCTGAAATGTTGAATGAGCTTCGTGTCGATTAAGCGATAGCCGTTTGATTTGATAAAGAAAAAGGAAGGCATCGGCCTTCCTTTTTTGTTTCTCATTTTCTATCGCACGAACCGCTACTGTGCTTTAGGCAGAACGATGACTTGGGTTTTGGCCCAAATGTCATGGAACGCTCTTTTTTTCGGGTCGAGTGGTACGGCGAGGTTGGCCAAACCAAAACCGGAAGTGGCTAGGCGAATTAATGCTTGCGTTACCGTGATACGGCCGCCGTCCAAATTACGAACTTGTAGCTTCCAAGCACGCATGCCAAGCGTTTGTCCTGCGCGAGTCCAGAAGAACACAAAAAAATACACCCACACCGCCGCTAGGTAGAAGGTGAAAATAGGGCTCCAGATAGGGTTGTTAGACAAGAAGTCACCAATGTCTGCGTAAGGAGCTATGTTGATGAGGTTCAACGCCATTAAGGCTTGTAGAGCTGCCACTACGATACCCGCTGCCATCATCTCAATTGCGATAATAATCAGACTATCATAGAAAAGCGCACCTAAGCGTCGCATTAAGCCTGCTGGTGGAAGTGGCTGATGGTTAGTCATAATGGGTTCTCAAACTGTAAAATAGGCGTCAGGATAATGTTTCAAACGGCTTGTGAAAAGAGAGCTTGCGCACAGCTTGGTGCTTTGTGGTGAAATTATCAGCAAACGGTTGGTAATTCAGTTTTTTACGCTTGCACCACGCGCGTTGTTACGTATAATGCCAAACATCGAAAGGCAATAGCCTCAAGATGCCGGTATGGTGAAATTGGTATACACGACGGATTCAAAATCCGTTGCCTTCGGGCGTGGCGGTTCAAGTCCGCCTACCGGTACCATATTTAAATGACAAAGCCTCGACGAAAGTCGGGGCTTTGTTGTATCTGCGTTCTGAAATTGATCTCCTACTTCAAAAAGTCGTCCAACTCCCTTGTTGATATATAAATCAGTAACTACATTTTGGTTATGATCAACAAACGAGTCTGTGTTCGATGTTTCGTCTTCAATCGTGGTTGTTAGTCTTTTCTGCTTTGTTTATTCAGGGCTGCGCGGGATCGAGTTCATTGTTGGATTACGCTACTGGTGATGATCCCTATGTGAACTATTTGCCTGTTGAGATTCCTTCCGTGGTTGGTGCTCATGGTACCAGCGTTCCGTTAACTCCTGATCTCAGTCTCACGGCAAAACATGTTGCGAAATTTTATGCGAGTAAGGTGGTATCGCTCCATCCATACTGTGATTTAGCATTAATCGAACAAGATAATCGAGATAAGCCATTCCCGAACTTAGGTGTTGTGTATTCTTCTCAAACGGTCACAACCGTGGGTAAAAATACGGCGGGTCGCTCCTTAACAGGTCAAGGGAAGTACTATCGAGATATTTATTTACCTGGTCATGATTTATTTAAACAATGCCCAGCGAGCCTTGCTGATGCCCCGGTGCAGTCTGGTATGAGTGGTGGTGGTGTTTACAATGACAATACCGAGCTTGTTGGCATCATCTCGGCAAAGGCATATGAAGTACAATTGACGGATGGAAGTGTCGTCGGAACCGACCGAATTACGCTTTTTGTGCCTTTACTGTATGCGCGCTATTGGCTCTTCAAGCAGTTGGATGATTATTATGCTGAGCTTCCTCCATTAGATCCCCAAAACAAGCCAATTCCGTCATCAGCATTTTTAATGGATCTGCAAACCATCAAATAATGTTCATGGTTAGTTATTTGAAGTGCAGGGTGAACACCTCTATCTTCGGTTGATATCTCGCATAGATAAAAATAAAGTGAATTGTGCATATTATAAATCGCTGCTCTACGTCTAACTTTACCTTCTTGATGAAACAAATTATTAATCTGATATCTTAAATAGGCCATTGTGTTTCTTTTAATGATAAACCTTCGGTTTCTTGCCCAACGCTTTAATTAAATTAACTTTGAAAACGGTATGACTAACTAAGATCTAATCAAATCTATGTTCATTTATTTTTCAATATAAATAGCTTTTATAAATGACATTAATTCTCACCTATGGCGATTGCTGGCCAATTTAGTCTCTCATCTTTAAGCCTTACTTCATAAAATGGGATTTTGTTCACGCCTAATGCAATCGGTTGCGCTTTTTTGATCTGCTCATTTTTGCTACAGTTTTTGTGGGTTGATTCTAAATCAAATAAAGGAGCTGGATGATGAAGAAAATTTTGCTTTGTTGTAGTGCTGGTATGTCGACCAGCATGCTAGTTAAAAAGATGGAACAAGCAGCGGTTGCTCGTGGTATCGAGTGCCAAATCGAAGCGCTCGCGGTTAACGCATTTTCAGAAGCGATTAAAGAATACGATGTTTGCCTGCTTGGCCCTCAAGTGCGTTTTCAACTTGAAGAACTTAAGAAAACCGCAGATGAACACGGAAAGAACATTGCGGCTATTTCAATGCAAGATTATGGAATGATGAAAGGCGATGAGGTACTCACTCAAGCATTGAGCCTAATTGACTAACTTATTCATAATATAAGTTAAAAACAAATATAAATAAAAAGTGATGACATCATATTTAAATATATGGTGCGTGGCTTTTTGCGCCAAAAATAAGGATGGACACTATGAATCTTTATGATTCGATACTTGGTTTTGTCGAGAAATATATAGCACCACTTGCAGTTAAAGTAGGTAATCAACCACACGTCAGAGCAATGCGAGACGGCTTTATTGTTTCAATACCGTTTATTATTGTCGGTAGTTTTATTTTGATTTTTGCGTTTCCGCCATTTGACCCTGATACGCAAAACGCGTTTGGTCGAGCATGGTTGGATTTCGCCACTACGCATTTTGATACCATTATGATGCCATTCAATATGTCGATGGGGATCATGACGATCTTTATTACATTAGGTGTGGCTCATAGCTTAGCTAAAGCGCATAAAATGGATGGCATTACCAGTGCTGCCCTTGCGTTGATGTCCTATCTTTTAGTTGCGTCGCCGTTGTCTAACGGTGGTCTACCAACTCAGCATATGGGGGGAACCGGGGTCTTTACGGGGGTGTTATCAGCTTTTTTTGCGGTTGAGCTATACCGTTTCTTGAAAAAGCATAACGTTACGATTCGCATGCCCGATCAAGTACCGCCAGCGATCGCTCGCTCATTTGAAGTAATGATTCCGGTATTAGCGGTATTTTTGACTCTTTACCCATTGAGCATATTTGTTCAAGCCCAGTTTGACATGCTAATCCCTGATCTCATTCTTGAAGCGTTCAAACCGTTGGTGAGTGCTTCAAATTCACTGCCGGCAATTATTGGTGCTCTACTACTGTGTCAATTGCTTTGGTTTGCAGGTATTCACGGCGCTGCGATTGTGGTTGGTTTACTGTCGCCGATTTTCCTAACCAATATTGGCGCTAACACTGAAGCATTTATCGCTGGTGAGCCAATTCCAAATATCTTTACTCAACCATTCTGGGATTTTTATATCTTCCTTGGCGGTTCCGGTGCAACGTTTGCTCTAGTGCTGTTAATGGCATTTAGTCGCTCAGCACACCTTAAAAGTATTGGTCGAATGAGTGTCGTGCCGGGTTTCTTCCAAATTAATGAGCCAGTTATTTTTGGTACACCTTTGGTTTTAAACCCAACACTGTTCCTGCCGTTTTTACTTGTGCCTGTGATCAACGCGACGATCGCTTATTTCGCGGTTCATGCCGGGTTTGTAGGTATGGGAGTCGCAACGACGCCATGGACAACGCCGGCAATCATCGGTGCATCTTGGGGTAGTGGTTGGACATTTGCTCCGGTGCTCTTGGTGATTGGCTTGATGATTCTAGATATCTTCCTTTATCTACCATTCTTCAAAATGTTTGAGAAACAGGTGCTTGCAGAAGAGTTGCCTGTGGAAGAGAAGAAAACACAGCAGCAAGCTGACGGTCAAGGTGTGACCGCTTAATTGAAATTTTGTAAGTAATAAATACGTTTTTACCGGGAGGATTTATGGACCAAGAAATGGTTGTGATGGAAATTATTTGCAACGCAGGCGAAGCACGTAGCCTATGTTATGAGGCGTTGAAACTTGCTCGCAATAATGATTTTGACCGAGCACAAGAAAAGTTGGCACAAGGTAAAGAGTGTCTGAATAAGGCACACCTGACTCAAACGCAGCTTATTGAAGCTGATCAAGGGGAGGGGAAAGTGCCAATGACATTGGTTATGGTACACGCTCAAGATCACCTTATGACAACCATTCTTGCCCATGAAATGGCGACTGAAATGGTCGCTTTACATCAGAAGCTAGTGGCTTAATGGAGATTGAGTATGCCTAGAGGAGCCTTGAAGCTTGCCATCATTGGTGGTGGCAGCAGCTATACGCCGGAGCTTATTGAAGGTGTTTTAAAGCGCCGAGATTTTTTACCAGTGAGTGAAATTCACTTAGTGGATATTAATGAAGGAAAAGAGAAGCTTGATATTATCCACGCGTTAGCGACGAGAATGGTGGATAAAGTTGGAGCAAAGATCAAAATTACCGCCAGCACAAACCGTCGTGATGCGATTAAAGGCGCTGATTTTGTCATGACGCAATTTCGCGTTGGCGGTTTAAAAGCGCGAGCGAGTGATGAACGCATCCCATTAAAATATGACGTTATTGGTCAAGAGACGACAGGGCCTGGTGGCTTTGCTAAAGCTCTACGTACCATTCCGGTTATTCTTGAAATTTGTCGTGACATTGAAGAATTGGCACCCAACGCTTGGATGCTAAATTTTACTAACCCAGCAGGGCTAGTGTCGGAAGCAGTTAACAAACATACCAAGGTAAAAAGCATTGGTTTGTGTAACGTTCCCGTCTCCATGCGCATGATGGTGGCGGAGATGATGGAATGCCAGCCAGAAGAATTGCAGCTTGAATTTGCAGGCCTAAATCATTTGGTATGGATACTTAAAGCATGGCTCAATGGCGTCGATATCACCGAAACGGTACTCGAGAAAGTCGGTGATGGTGCCAACTTTAGCATGAAGAATATTTTTGAAGAGCCATGGGACCCTGATTTTCTTAGGGCGCTTGGGGCTATTCCATGTCCGTATCATCGTTATTTCTATCAAACAGACGCAATGCTTCAAGAAGAGAAAGAAAGTGCGAGTGAACAAGGTACTCGCGCTGAACAGGTAATTAAAACTGAAGCGTCGTTGTTCAAACTTTACCAAGATGTCAATCTTGATGTGAAGCCAAAAGAGTTGGAAGAAAGGGGAGGAGCCTACTATTCAGATGCTTCGCTTAACTTAGTTGATGGCATCTACAATAATCGTAACGGTATTCATGTTGTGAACGTCCCAAATAATGGGGCAATTAACACGCTTCCAGATGATGCTGTGATTGAATGTAGCGCTGTAATTGGTAACTGGGGCGCGAAACCTATTGCTATCGGAGATATGTCACCGAACGTTAAAGGTCTATTGCACCAAGTAAAAGCTTATGAACAGTTGGCGATTGAAGCGGCGGTTTATGGGGATTACGACAAAGCATTAATGGCGTTGGCGAATAACCCTTTGGTGCCAGATATTAAGCGTGCGAAAGCAATCCTTGACGACATACTTAGGGAAAATGCTGAGTACTTACCACAATTTAAGTTGACCACACTATAAGGTGTAGGCTTGCTTCAAAATAAAAGCTGAGGAAAAGATGAAGGTCATTTTTAATGCCGACGATTTTGGTCTAACAGAAGGTGTGAATAGCGGTATCGTGCAGGCTTTTCGTCGAGGCGTCGTTCGTTCAACAACGTTTATGGTTGATATGCCTGGTGAAGCGCATGCTGTCACTCTTGCTAAGCAAGTGCCTGAGTTAAAAGTTGGGCTTCACTTGCGTTTTACGGCAGGAAAGCCTCTTACCGGTCATAAATCATTGCTAGGTGATCATGGTCTTTTCCCGGCAATTTCTAGATTTTGGAGTAAGCAGGATTTTGATCCAGTTGAAGTGTATGACGAAGTTGTGGCGCAAGTTGAGCATTTTCTTAGCCTAGGTTTAACCTTGAGTCATATTGATGGTCACCATCATGCTCATACCCATCCACAGATTGCTCCTGCGGTCTATGAAGTGGCGAAGAAGTATCGAGTGCCACTGCGAGGAGTTGGCCTTGCTGGACAAGAAGAGTTTGGTTGTCGATATCATTTTACGGAGCAATTCTACGATACTCAGGTATCGGTAGAACATGCCAAGCAATTGATGTTAGAGCATGAGCAAAACTGCGATGTGCTGGAAGTCATGTGCCATCCTGCGATTGTGGATGCTCAGTTACGTTCCATGAGCAGTTACCTCGCGCAGCGAGAGCATGAGCTAGCCACATTGTCGGCACCAGAATTTATCGCCTTTTTAAAACAGCGTGATATCCAAGTCACGGATTATTCCGTATTGACTTAGTCGTAGCATCTTCCCTGTGTATCATGACAGCTGTCAGTTTCAGTTCCCCCCTAACGTTTAGTTACTGACAGCTTTTTTCTTTCTAATGTAATAGCTATTGAAGGTCATATGGCACGAATTAAAGATGTTGCTGCCTTAGCAGGCGTGAATCGTTCCACGGTTTCCAGAATCATTAACGGTGAAGGTAAATTTAGAGAAGAAACTCGCAAGAAAGTAGAGCAAGCGATGGCAGAACTGAACTATCGCCCTAGTGCGATTGCGCGTTCGCTTGCGACATCATCCAGCAATATGATGGGATTGTTGGTGACGTATTACACTGGGGGATTTTTTGGTGCGATGATGGAACAAGTTCAAAATGAACTTGATACCCATGATAAGTTTTTAATTACCGCTCAAGGTCACCATTCTAAACAGGGAGAAAGAGATGCGGTTGAACGTTTTCATGCACTGCGTTGCGATGGGTATATTTTGCATAGTCGCCATTTGAGTGATGAGGATATCTGTCAATTAGCACAACAACACCCACCGTTCGTTTTGTTAGATCGTGTTATTCCATCATTAGAAGAGCGTTGTATCCGCTTTAATCACCACAAAGCGAGTTCGATGGCTGTTGATCATCTACTGCAGCAAAACCATCGCATAATTGGTTGTATTAGCGGTCCAACTTGGCGTGAAAACAGTTTACAACGCAAGCAAGGCTACTTAGATACAATGGCGAAAGCTGGTGTTAGCGTGCCAGAATCGTGGTGTGAAGAGGGGAACTATGGTTCGCAAAGTGGTTATGATGCGACTAAAGCGTTGTTAACCCGACATCCCGAGCTAACCGCAATTTTTTCTTGTAGTGAGGAAATGACGGTTGGGGCAATGCAATATTTACATGAGCATGGCCTGAAGGTGCCTGAGAATATCTCGATTGTCAGCTTTGACAGTGTCGAACGTTGTAACGAGTTATATCCCGCAGTGACATCCGTTTGCTTCCCTATTCACGATATGGCCCAGTCGGCTGTGCAAGTTTTAATGGATCTTATTGCTGGTAACGAGGTGAGCAAAGTCCACGAATTCACCCCTAAGCTAGTGATTCGTAAGGCTGATCGCACCTTAATATAGGACTAAGAA
>NZ_AFWF01000274.1 GCF_000222605.1 Vibrio ichthyoenteri ATCC 700023
AAGGCCATCACCCACGACATTATTGAAGAAGTCGCTAGCATGAAAATGACAATGGCTGACATTTTTGCTGTGCTTAGAAAAATTTCTGGAAGTTTTCGAATATCTAATGCGCGATAGCCTAAGCTGAGAGCCAATGCATAAACGACGGCAATCACTGAGGCTTCCGTTGCGGTAAATACGCCGCCTAAAATTCCGCCAATGACGATAATGATTAGAGAAAGGCTTGGAATAGCGTCCACTGCAACTTTTGCACATTCAGCTAGAGTCATTGAGTGTTTAACAGTATAACCACGGCGTTTTGCCATGATACCCGCTACGATCATAACGCCAACTCCCCACAATATTCCTGGCAGGTAACCACCCATAAAGAGAGCCGTGACGGATACGCTTCCCGCAACCGTGGCGTAAACAATTAAGGTATTGCTTGGCGGAATGAGCATGCCTGTCGGCGCTGAAGCAATGTTAACCGCTGTACTAAATGCAGGATCGTAACCTTCTTTTTTCTGTATTGGAGACATAATGCCACCAACTGCGGCTGCAGACGCTACGCCTGAACCACTGATAGAACCGAACAACATATTAGATACAACAGTAGTCTGTGCTAAAGAGCCAGGTAAAAAACCGCTGAAAATCTTAGAAAAGTTGATTAACCGGATAGCGATACCGCCATTATTCATAATGTTTCCGGCTAAGATGAAGAAGGGTATTGCAAGTAAAGCAAACGAATCTAGGCCAACAAAGAGGCGCTGAGCCGATGTGACCATTGCCCCTTGACCAGGTAAAATGGACAGCATAGCTGCAAAAGAAGAGATGCCGACGCTTATACTAATTGGCGCGCCGATAACAAGGAAAAAGAGGGTTCCGCTAAACAATATTAACGCGGCAATCGTTGCTGCATCCATTTCAATGAATCCTTATTTTAATTGTTTTAGACGAC
>NZ_AFWF01000273.1 GCF_000222605.1 Vibrio ichthyoenteri ATCC 700023
CTTCACGCCAATCTTCCTCCCAATCTGTATGAACCTTGGTATGGACCCAGTACAATTTGGTATTATTTTAGTATTTAACTTATCATTGGGCACAATAACGCCACCCGTTGGCCCGATATTGTTTACTGGATGTAAGGTCAGTGGAATTAGCATTGATGACGTCATTAAAACACTACTGCCGTTTTTCTTAGTCATTTTTGTTGTGCTAATGTTGGTTACTTTTATACCCGCGATATCGATGACCATCCCAGAAATGATGGGACTAATTAAGTAATTGATTCGATAAAACATATAGACAAAGCTCCACTTGTGTGGGGCTTTGTCGTTGCAGGCTTAATTTTTATAACTAAGGCGCAGGCACACCAACAGCCTTTGGTTCAACGTCAATTTAGAGCGACATAATAGATAACATGACCAACGAAAAGAAAATAGAGTACCGCGCTCCGGCTCTAGAGAAAGGATTAGAAATTCTCGAGTTGTTAGCTACTGAAGAAGAACCACTAAGCAAAAAACAGATCGCAGAAAAGCTCGATCGCAGCATCAATGAAATATTTCGCATGCTGTCTGTGTTAGTCGATAAGCAATATATTGAATTAGACCCAGAAACCTCGAGCTACTCGCTTACCCTAAAGATGTTTGCGCTTTCCAATCAACACCCTCCGATTGCTCAATTACTGAAACGCGCTCAACCACTGATGGATGAGCTAAGCCTTAAGCTCAATCAATCAAGCCACTTAAGCCGTTATGAGAATGGAGAGTTAATTGTTATCGCTCGCTCTGAAAGCCCTTATAAAATGGGATTTACACTACGCCTTGGCGCTTCATTAGACATTTGCGGTTCAGGCTCTGGCGTGGCATTACTCAGCTACAGTAGTGAGGAAAAGAGACAAGCCATTCTGAAAAAATCTGATGCCACCACCGATGAGATCAACAACACCTTGCAACATATCGAGGAAACCATCAGCAAGGGTTATTTCTCAGGGCCAAGCCCACAAATTTCAGGGGTCACCAATATCAGCGTAGCGATCTTAGGTGTACAAGGGGATGTACTAGCTGTTCTCACGATTCCTTACATGACATTGAACTCAAATACGGTCCACCACCACATTGAAGATCTTGAACATGCCAAGATTGAACTATTGAAGGTCGCGAAGCAACTAAACCAAAATTTGGTAAGTTAAGGCACTAATGTCTCTCCGGTCTAGTACAAAAAGAAGGCAGAATCTCTCTCGAAATTCTGCCTTTTCCAATTTATCGAAGCAACTTCACACACTACTCCGTTAATATAAGCTGATACGGAATTTTGATGATCGCTTTACGCACCGCCTGTGGCTGGTTAACGGCACATAGAGGACGATGAATTTGATTTGGGTAAAACACGACAAAGTCATTCGCTTGTAAAGTGACAAAGTTTTCCTGTATCACCTCATCGATGAGCAATACATCATTGTCTAATTCAGTTAAAGCCGCGGGGTCAGCCGCTAAACGGTTAGAGTAACCAAAGCACTCCTCACCCTGCAGGACAATCTGTACATCAACATATTTTTTATGAATCTCTGCCATGCGTTGCTCACGCGGTTCAGTTTGGGCAGAGACTAAAATGACAAACGTTTCTCCATCACTTAGTGAATATTTTCCGTCTTCATTTTCATTCACCAATGCTACCGCTTCCAAAATAATAGAACGCAATTTTCTTGACGCGTAAGGAATTAAATCTAACTGTTCAACATTACCAAATAACATATTACTTTCCTTGTTCACTCCCCCCGATTAATCAGAGGAAATTAGAGCATAATTTCTTACTCATTATTGCTAGTTAATAATGTTGGCCACTTCAGCCACCAGCACAGCTAACTCATCCCATTGATCATTTTCAATCAAATCATTTGGCACCATCCATGTACCACCACACGCCAGTACTGACGGGATCGCTAGGTACTCTTTAACATTTGAAGGGCTCACGCCACCTGTTGGCATAAATTTTACTGGATAAACCGCGGATAGCGCTTTGAGCATGCCTGTACCGCCAGATGGCTCTGCAGGGAAAAACTTCAGTGTGGTTAATCCCATTTCCATCGCTTGCTCTACTAAGCTTGGGTTATTGACGCCCGGTACGATAGCGATATCACGTTGCTGGCAATATGTTACGGTGGTTGGGTTAAAGCCTGGGCTAACAATAAAATCTACACCCGCTTCAATCGCTTGATCGACTTGACAACTGGTTAGTACTGTACCTGCGCCAATCAGCATTTCTGGGTATGCTGCGCGCATATTTTTAATCGCTTGAACAGCTTGTTCAGTGCGGAAAGTGACTTCTGCACACGGCAAGCCATTTTCAATCAGTACTTGGGCAAGCCTAGCCGCTTTTGAGGCATCTTTAATTGCAATCACAGGGACAACTTGTATTTCGGCTAATTGTTGATTAAGCGTTTTCATTTTTATTTCCATCGCATGAGTTATTTGAATGAGTTAACAGAGTGCATTCGTTAAATCGACTATCACTAAATAATGGGCATTGAGTCTGAAGAGATCACCGCACCATGATGTTGGATGACCGTTCCAGCTAAGGTATGTCCAGCCATCGCTGATTCTTGCTTGCTGCCACCCAAAATTCGTTTCGCAAGATATCCAGCACTGAAGGAGTCACCCGCAGCTGTTGTATCAACAATATTTGTGACTGGCGTTGGTGCAACTGACTCCATGCCACTTGTTGAAACTATCAAGCACGCCTCGGCGCCACGCTTAATCACGATCTCTTGAACGCCTAATGCTTGCGTCCGGTCAATGGCTTGTTGCTCACGCTCATCACCATACAACGCTTGCTCATCATCAAAGGTCAAGAAAGCGATATCTGTGAGTGCTAACACTTTTTGATAAGCATGCTGCGCTTCTTCTTTGCTCGCCCAAAGCGCTGGACGGTAGTTGTTATCAAAGGCTATTTTCACGCCTTGTTCACGGCTATACGCAAGCAGTTCAATTAAGGATTGGCGACAGTCATCCGGCAAAATAGCTAAGCTGATACCGCTCAAATAGATCATCTGATACTGGCATAGCGCTTCGCTTAACTTGGCGATTTCATGGTCACGTAGCCAATATTTTGCGGCGGAATCATTGCGCCAATAGAAAAAACTGCGCTCCCCATCGTCAGCTGTTTCAATCGCATAAATTCCCGGCAATTTATTTTCAGAAATAAACACCATATCGGTATTCAATGATTCTTGCTGCCAAGACGCCAACATCTCTTTACTGAATGGATCGCGTCCTAACCCAGTCACATACGACGTTATTACACCTTGCTGTTGTGTTAAACGAGAAAGATAAACGCCAGTGTTAAGTGTATCGCCACCAAACCCTTGTTCGAGTACGCCGTTATTTTTTTTCAGCTCAACCATACACTCGCCAATGATAGCGACTCGTTTAATTTGCTTCATACAACCCCTTTAGCATTTGATGCTTCTAAGAAAAAAGCCAGCCCAAAGGCCAGCTTGAATTTTCCCGATAAATCTAAAAGTCACGTTTGGTGTAGTTTTACTTACTCATGCAAGCCTATTGATTAGTGACCACTAACTGCTTTTTATCTTTTAACAATCGCATAATCGTTACTAAATTGATGGTGATAACACTTAACTCTAATAACGTGCCGCCTATCGAGCCAATCAAAACATTATTGATCAGCCAACATGTTGCACCAGCAAGAAACGCTAAGCGCATCGTGATGCCTTGCAACATGAACACCGAATAAGTACCGATAACCGTGCCAAGAATTGGCCATAAGTCCCATATAGAATCAGCAAGCGAAAGGCCTAAACCAACACTGATCGTAATGAACCCCAAGGCCACCCAAGCAGATGAGACATAAATCGCGGTCGCGGTGCGTAATGCCGACAATAGCGCACTAAGTGCCGATACAGCCGAGCCCATCAACAGATAATGAATAAGATGGTTAAGGTTTAATATCAGCATAACGATCTTTAATCGACGATCGTTTTTTTGATAGAAAGTCGATAAACCTAGGGCAAAACTAACCAAGCCAAAAGTTTGAGCTAGCAATAATTGCTCACTAATCAAATCGACAATCATCACTAGCGCCTTTACTTTTCATTACCTTTAGCGAGCACTTAAAATAGTTAGCGAGATAACCAACCGCCATCGACTGCGATGGTGTAACCATTGATGTAATCAGAAGCATTTGATGCCAAGAACACACAAGGACCCGCCAAATCAGACGGTTTACCCCAACGACCAGCCGGGATACGTTCAAGGATTTCTTTGTTGCGCGATTCGTCTGCGCGTAACGCGGCCGTATTATTGGTCGCCATATAGCCGGGAGCAATCGCGTTTACATTGATGTTATGTTTAGCCCACTCATTCGCCATTAAGCGAGTCACCCCCATCACGCCACTCTTAGAGGTAGTGTAAGAAGGAACACGGATGCCTCCTTGGAAAGAGAGCATCGAAGCGATGTTAATGATCTTGCCACCTTCGCCTTGAGCAATGAATTGCTTGGCGACAGCCTGAGAAAGAAAGAAGACAGATTTAACGTTAATGTTCATAACGTCATCCCAATCTTGCTCTGAAAAATCAATCGCATCGTTACGGCGAATTATGCCAGCGTTGTTCACCAGCACATCGATACGGCCGAGCTCTGTCACTGCACGGTCAACGATGGCAGGAATATCGTCAAGCTTCATCAGGTTGGCGCGAACGTCGATAAACTTACGTCCAGTCTGCTCTATCATTTGGATTGTTTCGGTTGGTTCAACAATGTTAACCCCAACAATGTCACAACCTGCATTTGCTAAACCCAATGCCATACCTTGGCCTAAACCCGTATCACAACCCGTTACGATGGCGACTTTACCTTGTAAATTAAATGAATCCAAAATCATGTTATTTCCTTAAATGCTGTGCATATTCTGGCTCTTTTCTGAGCGCCCTTTCACTGTATGCAAGCAAAATAACAACAGATCAAAATGCTGTATAGTTATTTTTGAAATGGCGTTTCAAAAATAACTATAGCCATCACAATTTTAAATCAGAAAAATGAACTGTCGTTTCAATTTAATAAAACAGCTTTTTAAAAACTAGCCGAACTAGGCATGCGATGTATAATGAACTTTGATAAGCATGTACAAGAATACGCACAAGGTAGAACAATGGAAAAGGCAACTCAGCCTGAGTCCGTCTCATCGGTAATGAAGGTATTTAGTATTCTTCAGGCGTTAGGCGAGCAAAAGGACATTGGTGTCTCTGAGCTTTCTCAACGCTTAATGATGTCGAAAGCGACCACCTATCGCTTCTTACAAACGATGAAGATGCTAGGTTATGTCTCTCAAGAAGAGGAAGCCGACAAATATGGCTTAACCCTAAAACTGTTTGAGTTAGGCGCAAAGTCACTTGAGTATGTGGATCTAATCGCGATTGCAGATAAAGAGATGCGCGCTATATCTGAACAAACCAATGAAGCCTTGCACCTTGGTGCTCTGGATGAAGACGCGATCATCTACATCCACAAAATCGATTCAGGTTACAACCTGAGCATGCAGTCACGTATTGGCCGACGCAACCCACTCTATAGCACCGCCATTGGCAAGGTATTATTGGCAGATCGTGATGCTACATTCGTCGAGCAAGCTCTGAAAGATGTCATCTTTGTAAAGCATACCGACAAAACCCTGCAAAATACCGAGCAATTACTAACGGAACTGGCGTTAGTTCGCCAACAACGCTATGCAGAAGACAATGAAGAGCAAGAGCCTGGACTGCGATGCATCGCTGCGCCAATTCACGATCGCTTCGGCTATGTTGTTGCGGGGATATCCATCTCATTCCCGACGATTCGTTTTGATGAAAACCGCCTATCTTATTACGTTGAGCTGCTACAAAACGCCGCCGATAACATCTCAACACAGTTAGGTTATCACCGCTCAGAACAGAAATAATCACCGTGTCATATCAGTGAACTGTAGACAAAAAATTGATACTGCAGTTCACATCCCACCTTCAATAAACTCTGCCGCAAACCGCACATCAAAGAAATAACGACATCTTAGAACTATAACAAGTGACGCCTTTGCGTAATAAATTGTTTTTCGGTCGCTCAGCTCTACCAGACAATCGCTCTTTAATCTGATTAAAAAACGTTTGTTGCTCAAGTCGTCGATTCAGCAATGTCGGTTGTGATGCATACTCTTCTTTAAACAACACCGTTACCTCTTGAGTTTCTTGAACGCCTACCACCAAGATGTTTGGCCCGTTGAGCGAGAAAGTAAAACTCTCCTTTTCAATCTGCAAAGGCGTTTCCTCTGCTGACCATAATCCGACTCTATCACCGCAATAAATCGCAATATTCACGGCTCTCAAAGACCAAAAACTGCTGGCAGGTCCACTATAGTTGTCGGTCAATCGCACATCGTCAGCAAACAACCCTTGTGTAGGCCGACCTTTTTTAAGCGCACCGTTGGTGATAAAGAAATCCAAACTGGTACTAAATGCTCGCTTAAACTGTCCCAAATATTCCTGAGACTGAGCATTATCACATCCATCTAATGTTGCAAGTAGAGGAGCCGTTGCCGCTAAACGGTAGCATGCACTGCGGCCGAACATTGGAAATCCCTGCGCGGTAAATAAGTAACGAAAGTGCGCGCTAAAAGACTGTAACCCGCCACAAATAAAATCAGGATCGAAGTCAGGCTGAATCTGATTAAGCCAATAAAGGGAATAATGAAACCCCCAGGCGTTGTAATAGTCATAATTCCCCTTTGCTCCATCTCGAAACCAACCATCACCAACATAGAATTCTTTAATGCGCGCGTAACGCTGATGATCAATGCAGTCTTTACCCGTCAAAGCCTTCACCACCAACTGCACTGTGAGGGGAAATAAGTGCCAATTGTTGTCGACTGTTTTAGCTTGATTGACTTGCTCAAACCACGACATAATTTGCCGTTGCTGCGCCACTGAAAAAGAAGCCCAAACCTGTTCTCGACTCAGCCATAATGCCAGTGCAAGATCGGCACTCTCACAAATTCGTTGATCATAGTCTTCAATATCGCCCCAATAACCCACATGCTCGGGATCCGTACCAGCAAGGAACGCTTGTCGCATCCAATCCGCGACATCAAGAGGTTTATGATCCAGTGAGTACAAACCGGTCTTGTTGCTTTTGTTTGCATGTAACCAAGCTGCAAGGGTTGGTAGTACGCGACTACATCCTTCCATTGCATCTAATCTTGCTGTCTGTTGACTGCAATACCCGGGATAATAAGCGTGCGTATAATCCCATACAGCATAATGCTGGAACGCTTCCGCAACATAGCTCACGAGTGAATCGCATTGATTTTTTAGTTCCCCTTTGTGCGCAAAAATAGACTCGATTTCACTGTCGCGCTGAGTGAAGTCTGCTTTTTTATATTTCAAACGAATTAAGTTTTGCTTAAATGATTGTAAACGCAGCTTAATGTCAGGATGCTCGCACGGTATATGCGGTCGCTCTGATGGTTGAATAAACTTTGCCATTTCCCCTCTCTATCTAGAAATCGATGCACCATGTCGTCAACCGTTGAAAAAAAAGACCAATCAAATGATTGGCCTTCCGTTACAACAGTTCGAATTCACAACTAATTTAGAATCGTACGCACGTAATCTGAAATCTCACCCACTTGACCATTTTCAAACAGGCACTTCTGGAAACGCTCACCAGAACAAGCTGTACGAACAAGTTCAACATCAATCGTTTTCAAACCTTCAAGGTAATCTTTTGCTACCGCTTGTTTAACATCATTTAAGATGGCTGCGTTTTGCTGTTGAGGCAGAGCGCGCTCAATAGGGTAACCTTGGCCACCCTCACAACCAGACATCAGTACTTTTTCAAAAATACCACGAACATTAAGCTCAGCCGCCCAACCAAAGTTTTTAGCGAACGCCAATGACAAAGCATTACCATTATTAATTTGCGTGAATAAAAATGCGTCTGACGGCTCTAACGCGTAACCACACACAACATTGGCATGTGCATTACAAGACATCAATGCACCTTGACCGGTACCACAACCAGTGAAAACAAAATCAACCGCTTTTGCCGCTAAAAGAATTGACACTTGAATACCGAGGTGGATATAAGTTAGATGATGATCTTCTGCATCACACATACCCACGTTAAAAACTTCATCACCACTTTGCGCAGTAACAAATTCTAGTTCTTTTAGGATGATTTCATTTTTAGCCGCTTGGCTATTTTCCATTGTTAAAGCAATTTTCATTTTCAATCTCTTTATTAAATAATACAGAGCATGTAAGTCTGCACTTCTAAAAACTCAACAACCGCTATATCTAATTATTGTTTTTATTTGCTTTTAAGCCAACTGAACATCGTTAATAAGTATATATAACAATCGACAACTCTATTATTCACATGACACAGTATTTATTGAGAATTAAACGTCGTTAACGACAAATAGATGGTTACGCTTCACACAGGGCTAGCATGCCTGTTGCAGCGAGTAAGAACGCACCTGCACCATAATCAATATTATGTTCAAATTTTACATCTCTAGGGTTAAACGCTGGCAGTTGAACCCAGCCGATCATGCCATCCTCATGAATACACGATTCGATCGACACCCAAGCACGCTCTACTGTTGGTAAATAGGTCTCTTTGTCTAAATAGCCTTGTTTAATGCCCCACGCCAAGCCATAACAAAATAGTGACGTCGCGCTGCTCTCTTTAGCGGGAAAGCTTGCAGGATCTAGTAGACTCGTACGCCAGAAGCCGTCGGCTTGCTGGTATTTAACCACTTCTTTCGCCAGTGAACAGTACATGTTAATGTAGCGTTGACGTGACGGGAAATCTTGCGGCATATGCGCCAAAATTCTTGGAATCGCAGCAAGTACCCATCCAATACCACGACTCCAAAATACTTTTTCTCCATTCGCTTCACGGAACTCTGTACCTTCGACATTTGGAATATAGCGATGGTCTCGGTAGTAAAGGTTTGTTTCAACGTCGAATAGATTGTCGACAGCATCCCACCATGCATTATCCATGTAATTCAGGTATTTATCATCGCCAGTCAGCGCACTTAATCCAGCAAAAACTGGCGGTGCCATAAACAATGAATCACACCACCACCAATCTGTTCTCCCTGCTTTTGGCTCATCAATCATGATGTCTAAAGCAACTTTTGCATAATCAACCGCTTCAGGAATATCAAACAACGGGTATAGCGGCAAATAGGCTTGCATGCATACATGATCATCAGCGAAGCGACGCAAAGGGCCAGGGCGGAACCCCGTATTCAAAGAAAAATCAAGAAGGCCCTCTAAATACTCATGATCGTTCGTTGCTTGCCAAGCATCTGCGACAGATGTCCAAAAAACACCGCGTTCCCAGTCGGTCGCTTTTAAGAAGCGTTTTTTACCCGTGCTGCGAGTAACATAACGAGTGCGGTTATCACGTTGCCAACAATACACTCGCTTCATTTGTTTTAATATTTGATCACAATTCATTCGTGCAACCTTCTTCCTTAAAATTAGATATTTAAAATACCTAATCTTATTCCACCTCAAAAAAAAGGCACTACTATTCTGACTAAACAAATCCAACTCAGGGGGAGAATTGAATTAAATTCAGTAGTGCCTATTTTATTGTTGGGAGACTATTTAATCTTATAATTCGTCTTCGAAAGAATCAGAATTATTATTCTCTATTTGCGCAAGTTCTTTCTGCATATCTTTCATTGACTGAGCGCCAATTTCAGAAACGATATCCGTTAGTTCGTCAAGAGAGATACCATCACGTTCGAAGCACGCATTAGTGATCATCGGTAAGTTACAACCAGCGACCACACGAACATCGTCACGATTCAACATAATAGCGACACCACGATTACACGGCGAACCACCAGGAACATCTGTCAGAATTAAAACCCCTGAACCATCGTTCATGTTCTCAATTGAAGCAAGCATCTGAGCTTCCAATTGTTCGGTTGTCATGGTTGGAACAAAATCAATAAATTCTAATGACGCTTGTTCACCCACAATAGCTTCGACCGCAGATTGCATACCGGTTGCAAAGTTAATATGTCCGGAAACAATAATACCTATCATAAAATACCTTTATTAGAAGATACCCAGTAAGTGACCGCCGACACCAGCAAATAGAGTGCCGAAAATAAGTGCAGTTGGTGACTTACCCTTTTTCACTAGGTAGTACATCAACCAAACAAGTGCCATTGGCAATAGGTTAGGCATCAATTTGTCTAACATGCCTGTTTGCAAACTAATATCTGCAGCACCGGCTTCAAGTTCAATAACCGTCGAAACTTTTACGTATTTCGCAACCATCGAGCCGATTACACCAAGACCAACAATGTTAGCCGCACGCCCAAGTTTCTCTGCTTGGTCTGACAGCTTTTCTAGTGCTGAAACACCGGCATTATAGCCAAGGAACAATAACCAGAAATACATTGGAATACGGTATGATTGGTAAAGAATAAAGAAGACCAAAACACCAAGTGGGTTACCTTGCAAAGCAATTGAACTACCAATTGCGAGCGTCAAAGGCAGCATAACCGAATGGTCTAACGCATCGCCAACCCCAGAAACCGAACCCATCGTTGCCGCTTTTACAGAGGCGATAGTTGAAGGTTTCTCCTTGCTTTCTTCCATTGCAATCGCAAGGCCAAGTGGCAAAGTAAACATCTTCGGGTTGGCATTGTAGAACTGAAGGTTGTTTTTTAATGCCTTACGTAAATCTTCTGGGTCTTTGTGAATTTTTTTCAGCGCAGGACTGATTGAATAACAAAAACCACCTGCTTGCATACGGTTGAAGTTAAAGTTGCCTTCCACCAACAAGCCGCGAAAACCGATTTTCCACAAATCATTTTTGGTAATGACTTTAGTGGCCGTTTTATCGCTGTAGCTATCTGTGTTGCTAATTACTGTGCTTACTGAATCATCATGGTAATGATCCGGATTCATCGTCATTTCAGAATTAGAGTTCATCATCAAATACCTGTGTTTGAGCTGCTTGAGGAGTGTCAGACTTTTTATTGTTCATGTAATCAAGGACGGCAACGCAGGTAAAGACAAGCGCTGTGCCAAGAATAGGCATGTTGAAGTAAGTCGAGCATACAAAACCTAAGAAGAAGTACGGCAAAATGGCAACGTTAAACATAGTACGCAGTAACATTGCAAAACCAACCGCTGGCATCATACCGCCCGCAATTGCCATACCTTTCACGATGCTTTGAGGAAGATATTCTTGAATAAATTCCGCACCAGTCGCACCAAAATAGATAGCGCAGAAACCGACCACACCGTAAAGTAATGCACGTGCACTCAAACCAATATAAATCAGTTTATCAATGCCTTTTAAATTCAAGTTTTCAGCGTATTGATCCGCTTTTTGCATCATTGGCGCACATGAAGTGAAAAGGAAAAGAACACAAGTTTGCATAGCCAGCGCAAAAGGAATCGCCATACCAATAGCCGCTTCTGGTGTCATATCCAGTTTAATTGCGAACATGGTACCTACGATTGCACCTACGGTCGTATCGGGTGGCTGAACACCCGCGTTAGCGACAAGACCGAGCCACGCAAGCTCAAATGTCGCGCCCGCAATAAGGCCCATTTGCAAATCGCCAAGAATTAAACCCACCACAGTACCGGTTACTAACGGTCTGTGAATACCCGTGAAAACATCGAATTTATCGATACCACACAGTGCCGCCCATACGGCGACTAAAATAGCTTCCATTAACATTTTATTTCACCTTAGATTTGTAAATCTTTCGTCATTTCAAAAATGCATTCTTTATCACTTTCAGGCATATGCTGAATTGTACTTACACTCCCATGGTCACGTAGAATATTAAATGCAGCCATGTCATGTTTATCGACGTTAATATATTTATTAACGACTGAGCGCCCTTCATGAAAATGCATATTACCAATGTTAATTTCCGGTAATTTAATTCCACCTTGGACAATTTTTGCAAAGTCTGTTGGATTTTTACACAGCAAGAGGATTTTTCGGTCCATTCCTGCTTTTGGCAAGTTTGCTATCGTTTGATCAATCGTACGGAATAAAACCGCAAAGTCGCTGCCGGCAGAAGCCTTAAATGGTGCTTGGAGTGGCTCCATTTGGGCGATTTCATCATTGGCAACAAGAATAGTATTTGCGCCAGAATGCTTACCCCACTGCAAACGAATTTGACCATGAATTAGACGTTCATCAATACGCGCTAAAACGATATTAGCCATGCATTTATCCTTAATTAATTATTAGATTTTAGAGTTAACACCCTCACACCATTCAGTTTTAATGACTCGCTATTTTTGTCATCCAAATTATGATCGGTAATAACAGTGTCTATTTTATTTGGGTCACAGGCCCAAAAAGAATCGTTACTATTAAATGCAGATGATTCCACAATAAGTGTAATCTTCTCAGATAAATCACATAGTAATCGAATCATATCGGCATCGAATTCACTCTTTGAAAACACACCCAATTTAGTATTAAAGCTTTCAACATGAAGAAGAACATTATTAAAACGATACTGTTTTAAACTATTAATCATGTGTGAACCTGACATTTTCATCTGCTCTGTATTCACACGTCCCCCAGTAACGAAAAACTTACAATCCGTTATATGAGGAATATTTTGAATTAAATTAAGATCTCGCGTAACGACTGTTGAACTCTTCAGATCTTTTAACTGCTTTAGCGATTTTCGGATCACAGGACTGCTATCAACAAAAATCGTACTTTTTTCTTCCAGCGCACGATGAAAAGAATGCGCTACATAGTCATAAAACCCCAAACTGCTGTTTTGGCTTTTGGATGTCGCCGACATTGCAAGTTTGGCTAGAACTGAGCGATTAACTAAGGCAAATCCATGCGAGCGAATAATCGAACCTTGATCTTCTAGAAATCGTAAATCAGCTCGAATTGTCGCGCCTGTCACATTGAAATACTCAGCCAGTTCATCGACATGCATCCTACCGCGCATGCCAACCATATTTGTGATCTCTAATCTTCTTTCTATGGCTGTTTTCATCATTGCGCCCCCTCTAACTGGTTCGACGCACATAATCTTGTTCTGAGATTTTCATTTGATTTCATTTGATTTCATTTGATGCAATTCTCTTTCAAGTTCTTTAATTGAGCAATTACTTTTTATAGTAAGCTTGACTAAACTCACAATATTCAGCAATCCAAGTATCGGCATTATATCTCAACCACTTAATCATTCCATCTAAGCAATTCCCCCCTCGATGTCCACTTTTAACCAAATAAAATAAAAACACCAAAAAACAATCACTTAAACAAAGCACAAGAGCCATAAAAAACGCCAATGACAATTAATTTTGTGATTTACAGCACACCTTAACCCGGTCGAATTACATCGGTTTTAGATCAAGAAAAAAATTATCTAAGCTCATTTACTACTGAGTAAATTCTGGTATTCGATGAGGATTTCACTTAATGACCAAGTAAAAATGAAAGCAAATGAAAAAACAGCTTTATGACATGATGTAATCTGAAGACGATTAGAGATACCCATACATAAAAATGCTCCACCACCACCGCAGTAACATCGATTATCGGCTGATTTTCGTCGGATAGCTCTCATCTTTCCCAGTGACATATTGATAGACTTGCCACTCTTTTTAGTGACCCTAACTCTCTGATGAGCCTAAATAAACAGCATTTTGATATTGTCACCGCCCTGACAATGCAGCGCAGTACCATCAATGCGCTCGCCGCCGTGTTTAATATGACAACGCGCAACCTGCGCTACGCCATCGAGAACATTAATTACTACTTAGAAAAACTCGGTATGACCCCCGTCGCCCTCACACAAGGTGAGTTGCATTATCCCTACGACCCAAGCCTATTTTTCAGTGATACGTTAGCAAGCAACTTTGTGTTTTCTAAACATGAACGGGAAGAATACCTAGCGACAACGGCGTTGTTTGCCCCCGACACACCGCTTGGTGAAATTCAAAACTACTTGCGAGTCAGTCGGCCAACTCTCAATAAGGATCTGCGTAATACCAACGAGATTTTTCGGGCGCTGGACCTTGAATTAGAAGTGATTGTTCAGCACCTGTATGTATCGGGTAAAGAAAAGCAAATTCGCTATTTACAGATGTGCTATGCATCTAAGTACCTGTATTGCAAAAATAATGGTCTGCATTATTTACAAAAACGTTACTTCTACGAGCGTGATATCGTGGCGATTGTTCGTGCGTATATCGAAACATACAGCCCAGTCGCCGCCTTTCCAGCCGTTAGCCGAATTGAGCAAAGTGCAGAATGTACACTTAGCCACGAGTTTAAAAATCTATTCACGATTTATCTGATCATCACCTTAATCCGTATCCAACAAGGTGTTCTGATCAATCGCAAAAACAATGCTTCGTTTCTTCAATCAACGAAAGCATTTGGCTACATCCAAAATGCACTCAATTGGCAGCAGGAATGCTACCGATTCGAAGCTTTACATCTGGCCGAATACTTTCTTGGCGGAATCAACACTGATGGGTTTTACGAAAAACGCCTACAAGCAGAGAGCTTTATTTTCCAATTGCTCACCGCCATTAGTGATGATTGTGATCAGGACTTGTTAACCGATACTGCACTACTGAATGACATGGTGATTTATCTCACTACCGCGGTGTATCGTGCTAAGAATAATCTCAACACTCAAATAGGAGAGCAGAGTCTTTATTCACGTCATTTGTTTGAAAAGATCAAATTGATTGCAGGCCAAAATGGCCACCATTTAGTCGAGCCGTTGCGAGATGAAGAGGTGTGCTACTTAACTCGATTGATCCATAAAGCCATTGCAGCACGCAGCCAGAATCCAATGTCGCTTGAAAAGCTGTTGTCGATTACGAAAAGCTGTAGCCGTGACCTTAACACCGAAGAGTTTGTCACGAAGTTAATGACGCACATGGGCGATAAGATCATCGATGACCGAACTCTACCTGCGCTAGACGATTTATTAGTTACTTTGAGAAATAGCAAAGCGATACCGGTGGGCTCTGAGCTAACGCCTATTCTAAATTGGTTAAGTGGCGAGATGGAAAATATGGGGTTGGTGAGTAAAGAGTATGCGAGTGGTATTCACACTCTTTTGCATGCCAATAGCCATGCCTATTTTGCTCAGCATGGTTTACTGATTTGTCATGGCCAAAATGCGGCGCATTCACACCGCATCGCCATCGCTCATCTGCCACTACCGAAACCAGTGAACGATAATTTTAACCGACCCATCAGACAAATTATGATGATCAGCCATGTGGACAATGTGCAGCACCTACGCGCAGTCTATCAACTCCACCAGCGCTTAACCGAACAAGGCCCATTTGCCTCAACTACTGAGTCAGAAAGTCCGCTTGGTCATAGGGGTACAAGCGCGCTTTCTGCGTTTCATCCAGCTGAGTGATCACATGTTGCAATAAACGTAAACATAGAATGGCATCGTTTTGATTAACCTGAGTATAAGCAGAGTGACAATTACGCACGGGTAAGGTAATGGCTAAACCAGCGATACCGCCGCCAACCAATGTAGCCGGGCCATTGTCGGTGCCACCACCAGCAAGAAAATCACGCTGTACTGGAATAGAGAACTCTTTGGCTATATCACTGACATAATTCAACAGCGGATAGTGGCCAAGAGCAATTTTATCCGCCACCACCAAACATGGCCCATTGCCATAAATACGTTGTGAACCCGAACTGCTGCTAAGATGCTTAGCCGTGGCAACATCCAGCACTAACACCACATCTGGTCGCAGTTGCTCAATCGCTGTCTTACCACCTTTGGTGCCAACCTCTTCTTGAACCGTCGCGACAAAATAAAAATCGCAAGGTAATGTCTTATCAGCCAACGAGCGCATCAGTTCTAGGCCAAGCCAGCATCCGATCCTGTCATCCAATGCCTTCGCCACCAAATTTCCGCTGTTATTGAGATCAAAATGACGCGTCGCGAACACCGCACTGTCACCAATTTCAACCCCCATCGCCAGCACTTCTTCAGGGCTACTTGCACCAACATCAACCCACAGATCATCTATCGTTAATTCAGCCGATGTTTTATTGCTCCACACCAAGCCGGTATATTTACGACCACTGCGCGTTTTGATCTCCAGTTCACTATTGACCGCGACTGCGGGATCAATCCCGCCAAGTTTAAATACTTTCAATAATCCATCTGGACGAATTTCACGGATCAAAAAGCCCACTTCATCCATGTGCGCGACGACCGCCACTTTAGGCCCTGTCGCATGACGATTAAGACGTGCAATCACACTGCCTAATCCGTCGAAATTTACTTCGTCAGCGATTGGCGCCAGCGCCTTGCAAATCACTTTTCTCACTTCATCTTCGCGTCCAGAAGGACTATGAGCATTATTGAGTTGAGCCAATAAACTGAAGTCTGTCATTATTATTACTCCCGACTTATTTGCGCCGTTTATAGGATTTCTGGCTTTTGTATCTCATTGAGATTACGCAGCTCTCTTGGTAGCTTAGTCAGGCTCTTACAACCTGTTTTAGTAATGACGAGCGTGTCTTCTACGCGCGCGCCACCGATACCATTTAAATACACGCCCGGCTCAATGGTTAATACCATACCGACCTCTAAGATTGCCTGACTGCTTGCGGTTAACAGCGGGAATTCATGACCTTGCAACCCCACACACCGTGGCCTAAACCATGACAAAAAGCCTCACCGTATCCTTTGTTGGAGAGATATTCTCGTACCGCAACATCAACACTCGCCGCACTCATGCCTGGGCGCAGCATCTCTACCCCCAATTGTTGTGCGCGATGCACTGCCGTAAATAAATCTTGTAACTCAACCGAGACGACACCCGTACTAAAAGTGCGCGTAACATCCGAATGATAACCCTTGTAAACCACACCAAAATCAATGGTAATTAGCTCGCCGTCACCAATGACGCGATCCGAAGGACGACCATGGGGCAATGCGCCACGTTCACCCGATACCACAATCAAAAAATCAATACTGTCAGCCCCTAGCATGCGGGCATGGAACTCAAGATGGGCCGCTAGTTGGTGCTCACTCATACCAAAGTGAAAATCCGCTAAACCAAGTTCGATCGCCGCCTCGGTAATTTCGCACGCTTTGGCTATCAAGGTTATTTCTTGCGCGCTTTTACAACACCGCATCGGTGAAATCACATCATGGGTCGGCACCAATCGCTGGGATAACCCTTTCTGTAGTCCTTCAAACTCTTGATAACTCAACGCATGTGCTTCAAAACCTAACCGTTCGATACCATGAACATTGAGCCGATGCTGCAACGTATTCAACCAGCCCATTTCATCGGTACAAACACGGTGGCAATGTGGGCTCTGCTCCGCGACTTGATGCCAATATTTACCGCCAACGAGTAGCTCAGCCCCCGCTTGCGTTAGCAATAAATGACCACCACTGCCGGTGAAGCCACTAAGGTAACGCTTATGATGGTTATCGCTAATAAGCAACGCATCAAACTGCGCATGATACCGCTCTAGGTTGAATGTACGCATTAGCATCTCCCCGCTTAGAAAGAATCTGATCCCGCGGATGGAACATCATTGGGATCAGATTGGTTTACGATTGAACTAAGTTAGCTATAGAACCAAGTTAGCTATCGAACTATGTTGCTTATCGAACTAAATTACTTATCGAGCCGGGTTAGAAATCGAGCCCTAGTTCATCAAGTAGTTCATCGTCTTTCTTACTGAATACCGATTTCTTCTCTTTTTCCGCTTCAACTTGCGCTTCACGGATCATTTCTTGTTTATCCATAATTCTGAAGAACGGATAGTAAACACAGAAAGAAGCCATTATCTGCACTACTTGAACAAACGGTGTTCTCCAGTCAAAAGCTGTTAAATAACCTTCAAAGAACAATGGTAGATACGGTGGATCAAAGAACGGTTTTGCTAGGAAGCCATATTTCATCAGTACTAGCGGGAAGATACCGATAAGCGAGCCACCAAAGACAAACGGAATAAATAGAATCGGGTTTAAGATGATTGGCGCACCAAACAACACCGGTTCGTTAATACCAAATAGACTCGGCACCAAAGAAACCTGGCCCACTTTTCGATAGCGCTGTGTTTTGGCAATCATCATCGCGATAACCAAACCTAACGTCACCCCAGAACCGGTAAAGTTAACAAAGGCTGAGAAGGTACCACCGGTTACAAAGTGAGGTAGCTCTTCTGCCAATGTTTTCGCCGCAATGTTTTCCGACAGATATTGGACAAAAATAGGCGATAGGATCGGGCTTAAAACCGCAGAGTGAATACCAAAGAACCAGAACAACAGACGCAGCATGATAACGAACCACACTACCCATAAGTTATCCAAGCTACCAACCACCGGCGCAAGTACTTCCATCAAGATTTCTGGAACCAGTAAACCACCGGTGAAATCAGCAACAAAGTAGCGGATTGAGATAAACAACACTGCAATAAATGCCGTTGGTGTGATCAATTCAAATGAGCTTGAAACAAAATCAGGCACGCCTTCAGGCATTCTGATCACCAGTTTTCGCTCGGTAAAGAACCGATATATTTCCACACTGGCAATCGCTACAAAAATCGCTGTAAATAGACCTTTTGAGTCAAAGAAGCGAATATCAAGCGAGCCATCGGGGTTCACCGTGGTGGTCAATATCAGATAGGAGAAGAGCGACAAGGCTATCGCACCAACGGTATATATTTTGTACCCTTCGCTCAAGAAGTAAGCGATAGCGATAACGGTATATATTGCAATAAAGCCGAGCGAGAATTTGATTAATAGGTCGATCAAGTAAGTGTTATTGATAAACCATTCTTGTACCGCAGCTGAATCTGAAAATACGTTCTTCAGTGCTTTTAATGGATATGCCATCGAGCCGAGCAGTAATATAGGGGTCAGTACGACCATGCCTTTTTTTACGGCACTCAGATGGACTTGCTTATCTATTTTTTCTGCTATTGGCAGCAATATACTACTCAGCAGTTTTTCAAAAGAAGCAAACAGGCTCATATAAATAACCTTTCTTCATTATAATAATGGGTATTGGCAACCACGCGCCGATGTAGGGAGAGGCGTGACAACTTACTCAGTTAAACTCATTTGATGTTTTTTATGTGCAAGAAGTGCTTGTTTCAACACAGTTGCACCATCCATCGCACCATATATTTCAGCAGAAAGAAGCACCGATGGCTTATTGTTTTCTAATGCAGACGCTTCAATCGCTTTATATTTATGGCTCAATTGAGGACCAACAAGAATCACTTCAAAGTTATTAATTTTTTCTGCTAATCGATCGACAGAAATAGCTTCTAACGTGAAGTCTTCCAAATTCAGTTTCTGACTGCCATTGATCGTTTTTTTAATTTCTTCCATCATCATTGTAGTTGAAAAACCACCAGCACAAACTAGTAAAATCTTCATCATTATTTCCTTTCTATTCGTATATCAGATTCATATTAATTTACGCCTCAATTAACAGATATCTGGTCAATTTCGTCAACGAAACTTGGTTTCACTAAATCAGTGAAATCAACTTTCGTCGCTTTTTCCAAGACCTCTGATAGTGTGAATACATCGAACGAAATCAGTGAAATTCAAGGAACACCCCATGAGCAATACCCAAGAAATGAATGAAGATTTTGAAAAAGTCATAATCTCTATCGTGAGTTATTCAGGCGAAGCAAAGGGCTATGCTTATGAGGCTCTATCACTATCTGAAGAAGGTAGATTTGACGAAGTTGAAGCGATGATGGAGCAATGCAACGTCAGCGTTCGTAAAGCCCACGCAGTGCAAACTGATCTTATCCGTCAGGAAATTTGTGGTGAGAAAATCGTGGTGAGCATGATTATGGTTCACGCCCAAGACCACTTAATGACGACACTTTCTGAGCGCGAACTTATCCGTAAGATGATTGAACAAAACCGTCGTTTACACCGTTTAGAACAAGCGTTGCTGAATAAATAACTCTCTTCCCCCCGAGAGTTATTGCTCCTGCAGTAATGCTGGCGCGGCGATGACAGTCGCCGCGTCTTTCTCCCCTTCCTTGCTTAGGAACTGCGCGATGAGTTTTGATTTTTCAGCCCCTACCGACCGCCTCAATACTTATTCTACCCAATGGGACTATGTCGGCGACCGATTTGGTTGTTCAGACCTATTACCGTTCACCATTTCCGATATGGACTTTGCCTGCGCACCTTGTATTACAAATGCCTTACAGCAACGCTTAGACCATGGTGTTTTTGGTTATAGCCGTTGGAACCATACTGATTTTAAACACTCTATTTGCCATTGGTTTTCCAGCCAATATCAAACCGAATTAAACCCTGAAAGTTTGGTCTATGGCCCCTCGGTGATGTACATCATCTCGCGCTTGATCCAACTATGGTCAAACCCTGGCGATGGCATTCTCTATTTCGATCCCGCTTATGACGCATTCAAACCCATCATAGAAAGCGCCGACCGTATCGCCATACCAAGCCCACTTGAGGCCGTGCCACCTAGCGACCCAGTTTCACCGCACAGTCACTACCAAATCAATTGGTCTTTACTTGAACAACAAGCCGCTGATCCACGCTGCCGCCTGCTGCTTTTATGCAATCCGCACAACCCAACAGGAAAAGTTTGGACTAAAGAAGAGCTCACGCGAATAGCTGACATTGCTCAACGTCACGATCTCAAAGTGATCAGTGATGACATTCATATGGACATTTGCTTTGAGCCTTACACGCCTTGGCCAAAAATAGCGAAAGATCACCGATGGGCATTAGTCAGTTCGGCGTCTAAATCCTTTAACGTACCGGCGCTCAGTGGCGCTTACGCCGCTATCGGTTGCGAGCAGACCAAGCACGAATATTTGAATATATTGAAATTGACCGACGGGCTCTCCTCCCCCGCTATTTTGGGGGTCATTGCCACGATGACGGCCTATCAAGAAGGAGCGCCTTGGCTCATTGCTCTCAAAAAGTATTTACGCGATAACTTAGAATGGGTGGCAAAACGACTCAATGCTGAATTTCCCGAGCTCAACATTTGTCCACCGCAAGGAACCTATTTAGCGTGGATTGATCTTTCGCCATTGAACATCGATATGGATGCTCTACAACACGCATTGATTCACGATCACAAAATAGCCATTATGCGCGGTGACGCCTACGGCCCTTTAGGGCGCAACCATTTACGGTTTAATGTGGGTTGCCAACGCAGCAAAGTGGACAAAGGTTTGAATGGATTAATCAACGCGATCCACTCACTAAGATAAGCATTCGCATTAAGGTGCTGCCGTTTCTGGAGTAAAAGATCTGTAAATAAGCCCAATCACTTCATCGTGATTGGGCTTGTTTTTTTGTCTGCCAGTCACATTTTCGCCGGGATATCGGCATTGTTAATAACTTGAAAAGTTATTAATTTCGATTTTTAGCCATAAAACCAGTCTTAAATACCAACTCCAAAACGAATGACAACAAAATTCACTCATTTGCAATTTCATGGTTGTATCAATAGCTACATCTTGGTTAGGGTAAAGAGCACCAAGACAATACATCCCTTGGTCACTTTCGATATTAAGGATCTCTCATGTCAGCCACAGCGCAATCACAATTCGCTTTGAACCGCCTATCAGGCGTAGCGGCTGCGATCCTCCTGCTCTCTCTGAAACTGATTCAGGGCTGACAGGCTATATCTACAATTTCTGTCAGCTTGATAAGAAGCTGACGGGAATGTCATATCATATCTCTATTCCTTTCAGTTTTTTCAAGCAAAACTAAAAAGGAACCACCATGTTAAGCGCACGCAACATCGCCGCTTTAGGCTTTATGACTTTCGCCATGTATTTAGGCGCTGGTAACCTTATTTTTCCACCTTTTCTAGGATACCAAGCAGGTGAAAACTTCCTGAGCGGAATGTCGGGCTTTCTATTAACTGGGGTTGGCCTTCCGGCAATGGCGCTCGTCATGGTGGCGATGGTGAATGGTTCAGACAAACTGACCGCGGCATTACCTAAATCATTAGCCACCAGTTTTTGGGTTATGGTGTTTATTGTTATTGGCCCAGCATTCGTGATCCCACGTGCCATTACCGTCGCCTATCAATTTAGTTTCGCCCCCATTTTTGCTGAGGCCGCTTTAGTGCCATTTACCATCGCTTTCTGTGCTATCACTATTGTGTTTGCACTCTACCCTGGCAAATTAATTGATAACTTAGGCAAAATACTAACACCGGCATTAATGACCATCTTGATCGTGATGTCGGTGACAGCACTGATTTACCCTGCCGGAGAGTTGACCCGAGCAAGCGGCCCCTATGTAAACAGTGCATTTGCCGAAGGCCTAACCCAAGGTTACATGACTATGGACGCACTAGGCTCAATAGGCTTTGGGTGGATTATCTTTCGTGCAATTCGCAGTATGGGTGTGGATTGCCCCAAAGCAACCGCCAAATACACCTTGATTGCGGCTTTGATGTACGCAGTTGCCATGGCGTTTGTCTACATTTCATTGTCTTACATTGGCTCAACAAGTTCGTATTTAGGCGCTGAATTCACCAATGGTGGCGACATTCTAACCGCCTTCACCTTCACTCATTTTGGCGCGTTTGGCTCAATATTATTGGGCGCGGTAATGGTATTGGCTTGCTTAACTACGGCCATTGGCGTGACGACGGCTGGGAGTGAGTTTTACGACAACACCTTTGTTAAAGTAAACTATAAAACATGTGTTATCACCACGATGTTGCTAGCTGGATTGATAGCCAACGTCGGTTTAGAACAACTGCTGGCAATTACTTTACCTGCCGTGGTTGTATTACATCCAGTCGCGATTGCATTAATGCTCATGGCACCCGTTCGCACAAAAATGTCACAGCGGATGGTCATCACGACCACATTAACAGCGCTGATCTTTGGCGGTGTTGACGCGTTGCATATTCTCGATTACATGCCAGAAGCGTCCAACCAATGGCTGAATGACCACATGCCTTTGTACGCCTACTTCGCCAGTTGGATTGTGCCAACCGGCATCCTCATATTATCGGCCTTAATGATAAACAAGTACTCGAAAACCTTCCAACACGAGAGTGGTTACAGTAAAACCTCGAATTAAACAGCGCTGAAACAAAAAGGCGTTAGCAAATGAACTCTGCTAACGCCTTGATTCTAAGTGCATCATATTTGAATGATGCAACTACACTAACTGATTACTCTTCAATTGACTCTTCATCTTGAATATCACAGTCAGTACAGCTTTGTAGCGCAATTTCATGTTCAAAGACTGCCACAGTGTTGCCTTCCGCTAAAAGCTCAGCGATTTCATCTGCCACTTCTTTTTCATCATCCGCTTCAATTTGCCCCTCTAGCTCTTCTTCAGAGTAACCGTAGAAGTTCAGTAACAGATAGTCACGCGCTTCTGCCGCAGTACAGGTAACATTTACAGATAAATCAGCTTCAACGTTGCCTTCTGCAAGAATTGCCGTTACTTGCGCAAGAACATCTTCTTTCATGGTTGCCGTTAGCCAACCAAGATCGACGTTTACTTGCGTTTTTTTACAGCCAAAACAAGGTAGTTTCTGAAAGTAGTATTGAAAGTTAGTCATAGGAAAATTCTTCTTTAAGTTTTATATAGCAAGATTATGCGTGTTTTTTAGCAAAATACTATCTCTAATACCAGTGCGTCTTTCTTTGACAACAAGAGTCGTGTTGTCGGCTCATCGCTGATCGTCCATCGCTTGCGTCCGTATCAATTACCGCCTGACAAATTAATCGACTTGGATATAAAACGTGAAAAACACCATAGGTTTATATTGGTTTACGCAAGATCTTCGTATTGATGAAAACCCGCTTTTACAACGGGTCTCGCAAGAAGTGGAAACGCTTATTTGTCTTTACTGTGTGCCCAAAATGACGCGATTTCTCACCCACTATGCGCAAGAACGTCAATTTGGCGCAGCAAAAGCACAGTTTGTAGCCCAATCAGTACACAACCTCAGTGAATCATTAAGCGCTTTACGTCAACGACTCTTGATCACAACTTCTGATCCCCATATCGCATTGCACGGACTCATTAAACGCCATGCTGTAACCCACTTATATTGCGACCATTTCGTCGGCAGCGATGAGCGAGATGTCTTACAGCGCCTTGATGAAGAATTCCCATCACTCATTGTGACACAAGATAATATGCGTAACCTTTACCACGAGGCTGACTTGCCTTTTGAACTAGAGGCACTGCCCGCAACATTTACCCAGTTTCGCAAGCAAATCGAAGCGCAACAAAAACCATCCACCAGTACAAAAGTCACTCACTTACCTCCCCCTTTAGAATTACAATTTGAAGATACATTTTCTGCATTGAATGACGATCTGCCCGTGCTTTTTCCCGGAGGAGAGCACGCCGGAATAGCGCATTGCCAACGCTATTTCTCCTCCTCTCTGCCACAGCACTACAAGCAAACTCGTAACGAATTAGATGGCATGGATTATTCAACCAAGCTATCACCTTGGCTGGCGATGGGCTGCTTGTCGCCGCGCACTGTGCTTGCCATGCTGGCAGAACACGAAGGTCAATACGGCGCCAACGAGTCAACCTATTGGATCTATTTTGAATTGCTGTGGCGCGAATATTTTTATTGGTCCGCACTGAAACATGGCGCAACTTTATTCCACTTTTCAGGCAATAAAACCACAGCCCCTCTCACCAGCTTTTATGCGCAACGATTTGTGCAATGGAAGCGAGGAGAGACGCCTTTCCCCATCGTCAATGCGTGTATGCACCAACTCAATCAAACCGGCTATATGTCCAATCGCGGGCGACAGATCGTAGCCAGTTGTTTGATCCATGAACTGCAACTTGATTGGCGTTATGGCGCCGCTTATTTTGAAACTCAGTTAGTTGATTATGATGTCGCATCAAATTGGGGAAATTGGCAATACCTTGCAGGGGTGGGGGCCGATCCACGAGGTTCAAGACGCTTTGATCTCAACAAACAAACGCAGCAATATGATGCTAATTCTTCCTTTATTGAACGCTGGCAGGGGCGCTGTGCCCACGCGCAAGTTGATAGTGTCGATATGGTCGATTGGCCTATCGTGACCCCAAAGGGTAACGAGGAGTTTAATTGATGCACTACACTCGAGTACGACTTATCTTGGGCGACCAACTTAACGCCCAACACCGTTGGTTTGAACAGGTTGATGAGAGCACCTTATATTTGATCGCAGAGCTGCATCAAGAAGCCAGCTATGCACCCCATCACATTCAAAAAGTGTGTGCTTTTTTTCTTGCTATGGCGGCATTTGCCAATGAGCGACAACAAGAGGGTCACCATGTCCTGCATTTGACCTTAGATGACACCCAGCACTTCACCGATCTGAGTGCATTGATTAGCTACTATGTCGCCGAAGTGAATGCCACTATTTTTGAATACCAACGCCCCGATGAGTACCGATTGCTCGCGCAGTTGGCCAACCTGCAACTTGCTCCGCTAACCAAGAGCGACAGGCTGTCACCGCCGGCCGACACCGACAGTGTCACGACAAATTGTGTCGACAGCGAACATTTCATGCTGCCATTTACGGAAATAGAGCAGCAATTCCCAGCAAAGAAACACATCATGATGGAACACTTTTATCGCCGCATGCGAAAACGTTTCAACATCATGATTCAAGACGGTAAGCCCGAAGGCGGAAAATGGAATTTTGATGCCAGTAATCGCAATAAATTCAAACCTCAAGATATCGAACAGCTTCCGCAACCATTGCAGTTTGGCACTGATACCCTAGACGTCATTCAGCGCATAAAACGACATAACATCACCACGATTGGATCGATTGGAGAGCAACTAATTTGGCCGATTAACCGCGTCCAAAGCCTCTCTTTACTGGCCTATTTTTGTCAGGTTTGCTTACCTTTGTTTGGCCGCTTTCAAGATGCGATGACACAAGAGCATAACGCCAAGTGGAGCTTGTACCATAGCCGTCTTTCTTTTTCTCTCAATAGTAAACTGCTCAGCCCTGCTGAAGTGATTGATGCCGCGCTCAAAGCCTATCGCCACCGTCCCGACATCGATATCGCACAAGTAGAAGGCTTTGTGCGCCAAATACTCGGTTGGCGCGAATATATCCGAGCCGTCTACTGGGCCAATATGCCCAACTACCAAACCTTAAACGCACTGGATGCCAGCCAAGCTTTACCTCACTACTTTTGGCATGGTGAAACCAAAATGTCGTGCTTACATCACGCGATTACGCAGTCGCTCGAGTACAGTTATGCCCATCATATTCAACGCTTAATGGTGACGGGCAACTTCTGCTTAATTACCGAAATAGCCCCCGATCAAGTCGAGCAATGGTATCTGGGGATTTACATTGATGCGATTGAATGGGTCGAGATGCCCAACACTCGCGGAATGGCGCTGTTTGCCGATGGTGGCATCGTCGGAACCAAACCTTATGCGGCGAGCGGTTCTTACATCAATAAAATGAGCGACTACTGCAAAGGATGCCATTACAACGTTAAACAGCGCAGTGGCGAAGGTGCATGCCCTTTAAATAGCCTCTACTGGCGTTTCATGCAGAAACATCGCCAGCGTTTAGCCAACAATCCACGCATTGGCATGATCTATCGCTCTTGGGATCGCACCGATCCGCAAGTGCAAGATGAGATCTTACTTACCGCCGAGCGATACATGCAAAATATTGAGGAGCTTTAGCTTTGATGGAGATATTAATCGTTGGAGGGAATGGCGGGATCGGTTTTGCTATGGTGCGCGAGTTACTCACCAGATACCAAGGTGCACTCGTTCACGCCACCTACCGCCATGTTCAGCCCAAATACCAACATGATCGGCTGCAATGGCATCAACTCGATGTTACTGAAGAAGCGCAAATCGCGGCATTGAGTGCCCAGTTCACGCAGCTAGATTGGTTAGTGAATTGCGTCGGTATGCTGCATACCCCAACCAAGGGGCCAGAAAAGAATCTGGCATCGGTAAACAGTGATTTCTTTTTACAAACGATCTCAGTCAATACTTTGCCTACCTTACTGCTTGCCAAATATTTTTCACCAAGATTAAAACCAAGCCTAGCACCTAAATTAGCGACAATTTCTGCCCGTGTCGGTAGCATTGAAGACAATCGCCTTGGCGGTTGGTACAGCTATCGAGCCTCCAAAGCCGCGCTCAACATGCTTCTTAAAACCATCGCGATAGAATGGCAACGTACCATGATACATGGCGCGGTACTTTCATTACATCCGGGCACCACCGACACGCCACTTTCAGCTCCTTTTCAGGCCAATGTACCGCAAGGAAAACTGTTTAAATCACAGCGTGTGGCCTGCGATTTGATTGGGTTGATTGAAGCGGTAACCCCGCAGCAAAGTGGCGCGTTTTGGGCTTACAATGGTGAGGTAATACCTTGGTAAATAGGTTGGCGGTCGATGTAGTTGCCAGAGAGGCTTGGATTAAAAATGGGATAATGGCTCTGTTAAGGCAGCGCTGAGTTTTTCGATCGGCGACAGCGCTGCGAGCAATACACCACCTCTGCCCAGTTGCGTTGCCACTTGTTACGCCAAGAAAACGGCCGCTGACACACTGGACAAATTTTAGTGGGAAGATCCGCTTTAAACCCCTTCATGTTCTCTTGAGCCTCTAGTGCTTTATTACTTAGTGCATTTACTGTGATTACAAAGCTTGTATTGCATAAAGGTAGCCCAACCGACACCATTTGACGAAATAACAACCGACCGAGCTCACCAATATCACCTTTCCAGAGCGATAAGATAGAAATAACAGTAACTCAAGAGTAGAGTCTGCACATATTGCCCCTCTCGAACTAATTTCATCGAGAATACAGCACAATAATGCCGAGATAAGTGAATATCGCAGAATTTACGATGTGTTCGGCGATTCGAATAATGTTTTTAATTTTTGATATGACACGAGTATGAAAGTAAGACTTGAAGTAAACCAACTCCATGTTGGCCACTATGTGTATCTACCACTCAAATGGGGGCAGCACCCTTTCTTACTCAACTCGTTTAAAATTAAGAATGATGAACAGCTAAACATCATCAAGCAACTTGGGATAAAAACCATCACCATTAATGCGCTGAAAAGTGATGTGCATGAACAACCCGATGAATCACTCACTCACGACAGTGCGCCTGAAAATGAGACTGTAAGCTCAAGCGAGCTTATCGCTCAAGACTCTTTGCAAGAAATGTGGTTAAAGAAGCACGACAGCTGCGAGCAATTTACAGCGATTGAAGACCGTATTCACCGCTCTAAAGAGGCATTTGCCAACACCCTTAATGATGTTCAAGAGATCTTTGACCTCGACAAGCTGAACGAAAACCCCAGCGTGAGTAAATCCGTCGCCATCGTAAATTTTCTCTACAAAAACATTAGCAGTGAAAGCGGCAGCGCGATTCATTTAATGAACGATTCCGTTGGCTACAATCGGCTCCATTACCACTCGCTCAATGTCTCTTTACTCGCGGTATTGATCTGTCAGGCGAAAGGCTTTACCCCTAAGCAGTGCCAATTAGTGGCGTTTTCCGCGTTGTATCATGATATTGGTAAAGTTCAACTGCCGGTCAGTTTGCTCGCCAAGCCAGCACCACTAGAAGAATATGACCAAAAGCGGCTTTGCTCTCATGTCGAGAAAAGCCTCAAAATGAGTGCCAAGATCCCTAAATTCCCAGAAGCCGCGTTAAAGTTAATTGGGCAACATCACGAGCTCAATGACGGTTCAGGCTATCCAAATAGGTTAAACCAAGATGAGATTCATCAGCTCTCGCGAGTGCTCATTTTAGCCAATGCCTATGACAACTTATGTAATAGCGTAAATAGCCAACTTAGCCCTCATAGCGCGCTGACCCACTTGTACAATAAATGCCGTGGGCAACATGATGTGAAAGACATTATGGCGTTAATTAGCGTTGTTGGCGTTTATCCGCCAGGCACCATTGTTGAGCTCTCTGACCATCAAATTGGGGTGGTGATTTCCACCAACAAAGAGACACGCCTCAGCCCATACATCTTGATCTATGATCAAAATGTGCCTCGCGCCCAAGCGGCCATCATCAATATTGCTGAATTTGGTTTGAGCATCACCAATGTCTTGGACAGCAAAGAGCTCACTCTCGATCAGTATCACTACTTGAATCCGTCAGCACAATCGACCTACTTTATTGATGTTGAGTAACTGCCGACTCTCAGCTGAAATCCATGAGGATGTGAGCGTTTGCGTTGCGGAGCACTACTCACTAGGCAAATAAATTGGCGATGAGAAAATCCATCAACGTGCGTATCTTCTTATTGTGTTGAACGTCACGATGACAGGTTAAATATACCGGTAGTGAAGGAATCACAATACCGCAGTCGATTGGCGTAAGTTTCGCTTTCTTGGCAACCTCTGCATGCATAAATACAATCCCACCTCCATTTATCGCTAACTCAACCATTAAAGGCATATTATCTGTTCGAAAATAGAGATCTTCATTTTTGATCGTCCAACCTAGCGCTGTCGCCCCTTCTTCCAACTGAGTATCACGATCAAAACCTAACAACCTATGCTGAAAAAACGCTTCTGCCGTTGTCGGTGTTCCGGCTATTTTTAGATAAGAATCACTCGCATATGCACCAAGCTTGATGTCATACAGGTGCTTCATGATCAAATTCTGCTGCTGAGGACGAACCATCCTAATAGCAATATCCGCATCCCGTTTATCCAGACTGGTGATCTGATTAGTCACCACAACTTGTACCTGTAATTTCGGGTAAAGATTCAGGAACTCCGGGAGAATAGAGGGCAAATAATATTGAGCAACCATCTCGTTAACCGACAGTCGCACCGTTCCCGATAAGCTAATATCTTGCCCTTGAACAAGTCTTTGCAATTTATCAGCAGATGCCGCCATGTTGCGACATTCCTCAAGCAAGGTTTGCCCAAAATCGGTTAGTACCAAGCCTTTTGTGCTTCGGTCAAACAAAGTACGACCCAATTGTTGTTCTAATGAAAAGAGCTGTCTGCTCAATGTTGGCTGGGAACTACTTAAAACTTGGGCTGCTTTACTTAAACTACCGCATTCCGCTATCGCTAAAAAAAAATGCCAAGATCGCCAATCAATATCCATATTTGTATTTGTATAGCCACCTTTCATTTCTGGCCGTTCTTTGAACCATTTATAAATACTAAACTCACAGCGTTCGATTGTAAATCATCGTGAAATTTAATGTTCTCCATTGATTTATAAGATTAATTTTCGAAGGAGTTAACTGAATGCGACATAATGTGAGTGCTGTGGTCAATCAACATGGTGAGCCGCACTGCCTTGAGCTTCAAACAAAAAATTTACAGCGTCTTGGCAATAAAGATGTGATCGTTAAAATTCTGATGGCAGGCGTTGGCTGGGCAGATATTATGGCTCGCAGAGGTGGCTACCCGATGGCACCAAAACCACCTTTTATACCCGGATACGATTTTTCAGGAATCGTAGAAGAAGTCGGAAATCAGGTCTCGGAGTTTAAAGTTGGAGATTACGTTGTTGGTCTGAATCCCCAATTTGGGTGCTATTCCCAATATTTGTCTATCGCCGCTGATTTATTGGTTAAATTTCCCAAACATTTAGACCCAGCTCAAGTCTGTAGCCTCCCCCTCAATTATTTAACTGCATACTGCATGCTTTTCAATAAAGCCAATATTCAATCGCAGCAATCCATCTTGGTTCATTCTGCAGCAGGTGGTGTAGGCTCAGCATTAGTTCAACTAGCAAAAAGAGCTGGCGTTAAGGTTATAGGGACAACGTCTTCAAGTAAACGAGCGATGATAGACGCTCAGGGCGTAATCTCGGTTGACTACAAAACAGAGGATTTTGTTCAAGTCGTGAAAACGAAGTATCCCCAAGGTGTCGATGCGGCGTTTGACCCTATTGGAGGTAAGAATTTGAATAGAAGCTTTAGTGCGATAAAACAAGGTGGGATCGTAGTCAGTTACGGGTTTTCTGGGGGGCAATTCGGTGGGCTACTGAACATGATATCTGGCTCGATTCAGCTATGTATGCTTAATCTGATTCCCAACGGTAAAAATGCACTGTTTTGTGCGCTGCCATCTGAGGTTAACAATAACAAACAATGGTACCGAAAGGCGCTCAGTTCTCTAATTGTCATGCTCGATAGAAAAGAAATCGAGCCAATCGTTTCTCATATCGTTCCTTTAGATAAGGCGCATCAAGCACACGCATTATTGGAGAGTGGTAACACAATCGGGAAAGTGGTCATTCAATGTACCGACCTTCCTTCCAAATACCAATCAAGTAAAAAATTAGACAGCAATAATTAATCCCGTACTATAAAGCGAGCAAACGATATATCTACTCGCCAGCAAATATTTTTATGAGCAGAGTCTCTATCCGTAAACAACTCCAGCGGTCCCAAATCGAAAATGCCCCGACAACTTATTGAGTTATCGGGGCTTTTTACAATAAATGGCACGCCCTGCAGGAATAAAGTCAACTTTTCCATCATATTGAACAAGCATAGATATGTTTATATTTTTCTTTATTTTCAATGATAAAGGATCGTTCGTCGTTTTACTGAATTTACTTAAATATGCTGAATTTTGCTGATAATTGCGCTATTCGGCGTCACCAAAACAGCTCCCCTTAACTTTCAAAATCAAACCACTTTGATATGGTCGTAACTCCATAATCATGGCAAAGCAGCTTAGTAGTTAAGGTACGATTGAATCGCTTGGTGATCACAACAATCTCAATCGCTTCAAAACTCACTATTGGACAGAAGTGAGTTAACCGTCCCTTTATTTTCTAGCATTCTAGTTCAAGGTAACTCTATCTTGCACGAAAGATAGTCCTTCAGATGAAGATATTGAAGAAAAAATTTCAGTACAGTAACTCTCATCAAAGAAGGCTTTTGAGAAAGACTCTATTGCTTCAATTAAAGACAGGAATAAGGCCTGCGATTTAATATCACCAATAACGCTATCCTGATCATCTATA
>NZ_AFWF01000272.1 GCF_000222605.1 Vibrio ichthyoenteri ATCC 700023
TTCTAAGACAATTGCATTCTTAATTAACAAACCAGACAAAGACAATAGACCAAGAATCGCCATGAATTCCATTGGTGTCTGGGTGAGTAATAGTCCTGCGACCACACCCACAATGGCGAGCGGTACAACCAGCCAAATAACCACAGGTTGACGCACGGTACCAAATAAGACAAATACCACTAACACCATGGCAAGAAATCCTAGCGGAATCGTCGATGCAAGGTTTTCGTTGGATTCTTTAGAATCGCCATATTCCCCCCCCCAATCCAGTGAGTAGCCATCTGGTAAATCGATGGCTTCGATGTGTGGGCGGATGCGATTAAACACATCTGAAGTCAATACACCCGGAATCGGGTCGGCTTGAACGATCAACTCCCAATCACGGTTCACGCGACGAACTAAGCCATCACGCCAAACCGTTTTGTAGCCGTCAACGACCTGATCGATCGGAATACTTTCGCCTGTGATTGAGCTGACTACAAGTACGTTGCGCATATCGTCAATGCTGGTTCGCTCATTTTCGGTAGCACGTGTGATGATCGGGATCAATTCGTCGCCTTCACGATAAGCACCAACGCTTTGACCAGAAAAATTGCGTTCGAGAGCAGCAGCTAAGTCTTCACGAGAAACACCAATGCGTTGCGCCGCTTTTCCGGCATAAATAGGTTCAATCACTGGTACCGGATCGCGCCAATTATCTTTGATGGAAAGTGCTTGCCCATCATTGACCATGATATGCTTTGCTTTATCTGCGAGTGTTCTGAGTACTTTAGGGTCCGGGCCGGTAAATTTTGCTTGGATTCTAGAGCCACCACCAGGGCCAAGCACAAATTTCCAAACTTTGCCTTGGGCGTCGCTAAATTGTTCATCGATGTAATGTTGAATTTGCGGCAAAAGAGCGTCAATTTGTTTATTGTTGTTCGTTTTGACCAGTAATTGGCCATAAGAGGAGTTGGCCGACTGAGGACCGTAAACCAACATAAAGCGTGGAGCTCCACCACCGACGGAAGATTGAATTTCTTCAACACCTTCGAGTGTGGCAACAAATTGATTAAGCTTGGCAATGTCAGCTTTTGTTACGCTAATATCGGTGCCTTCGGGTAACCAATAGTCAACCACAAACAGTGGTGTGGTTGAGGCTGGGAAGAAGCCTGGTTTTACAAAGCCAAAACCCCATACCGAAACGGCAAACAGCGCAATGATACAGCCAATGACTTGAGTGCGTTTTTTCAGTGAGTAAACCAGAACGGATTTGTAACCTAGGCTAAAACGCCCCTCTGGCTCTGCATTCGCCAATGTGTTTTCTTTAGGCTCTTTGAATAGCCAATAACAAAATAGTGGGGTCAGCGTAATGGCAAACACCCAGCTATAAGGCAGTGAAATCAAAATTACCCAAAATAAATGGCCCGTGTACTCAGCGGTAGAACCCGGAGCGAAACCTATGGGGGCAAAGGCGATAATACCGACTAATGTGCCTCCAAGTAGTGGCCATATCGAACGTTCAACAATTTTCTTAGCAATGGCAAGTTTTGCTGAACCATTTTTGATGCCAACCAGAATCCCTTCAGTCACTACAATGGCGTTGTCGACCATCATTCCTAACGCAATGATTAATGCGCCTAAAGAGATACGATGCATCGGGATAGACACATAATTCATGGTTGCCAAGGTGGCAGAGATGGTCAGTAATAGAATCGCACCAATGACAGTCGCTGATTTCATACCCATAAATATGAATAGGGTGATGATCACAATGGCTAACGCGGCCGCGACGTTTAGAACGAAATTTTGCACGGAAGCATCAACGATCTTCGCCTGATGATAGAACTCATGTAGCTCCATACCGAGAGGACGAAGGTTTAAGTTATCACTAATTGCTTGATCAATTCCTGCGCCAATCTTAACAATGTTGCTGCCTAAAACGCCGGATATGCCAATCGCAAGCGCTGGTTGGCCATTGTAGTTGTACGTTTTTTCATCTGGCTCTTGATAGCCGCGATAAATGTGCGCAATATCTTTGAGGTAGACCAACTTGCCATTTGGCTCTGCAGCAACCAATAAGTTCTTGATTGCATCAACTGAATCTATCGCGTCGGTAGGGTCTATAAATAGCCGCTTAGTACCTACTTTTACGTTACCAGCAGAGGCCATTGCATTTTGTTGTGACAGTACGTTAAGAACGTTATTGAATGAGAGCCCTAATCGTTTGATGTCACTGCGAGAAAGCTCAACGTAAATGACTTCTTTCTTTGCTCCTTCGATTGTGACACGAGCAACGCCATCCACTTTTAAAATGGTACTTTGAAGTGATTCTGCGTATTTCTTTAATTCTGCATTGTCATATCCCTCGCCAGTTAGGAAATACAATAGACCGAACACATCACCAAAGTCGTCTGCGACATAAGGTTCACCTGCACCGGGAGGCAATGAACGCTTAGCATCGCTAACCTTATTGCGTAACTTGTTCCATACTAGCTGGAGATCCGCTTTTGTTTTAGAAGCTTCGTATTTTACTTCGACGGTAATTTCAGATTTACCATGCGTTGAAACTGAGCGAATTTTCTTAACTTCAGCGAGTTGTTGAATCGATTTTTCCAGTGGCTCTGTTACTTCCAATGCCACCTCATGTGGTGAGGCTCCAGGATATTGCGTTATTACGACCC
>NZ_AFWF01000271.1 GCF_000222605.1 Vibrio ichthyoenteri ATCC 700023
GTCTTGAAAAACACCGTACTCAACGTAACCAAACGGGTCACGGCTACCATAATGAACAAAATCCATCATCATAGGCATGTGACCAAGCTTAAATTTAAGCAAGTTATAGTCTTTTACTAAATCTCGTTTAGCTTTTAAGTTAGTTATATCAATAGACTGATAAATACGCTCTTTTGCTATCTTATCAAAGCTGATGGTAGAAGAGCCCGGGAGAAAACAATCATCCCCAGATACCAACCTGCGAAGTGTATCTTTGTTGTAAGAACGATCACCATATAGTGCAATTGGAACCATAAAGTTATTCTTGTAGTTACCAATAAAGTCGATAACGGTAAGGTACTCTTTATTGTCAGCTTTACGTAGTCCTCGACCAAGTTGTTGAACAAAAATAATCGATGACTCTGTTGGCCTTAACATCACAACTTGGTTTACTGCCGGGATATCAATGCCTTCATTAAAAATTCCGACAGAAAATATATAATCTAATTTACTAGTTTGATCTGATGACTCAAGTCTCTCTATTGCGTCATCTCTCGCTGTTTCGCTATCTGCCCCCGTCAAAGCCAAAGATCGATAACCATTATTATTAAACGCTTCAGCTAAAGCTCGACACTCATTCAGCTCTGAACAGAAAACTAACCCTCTCACTTCTCCATTATCAGAACCATAGCGGTCAATATAATGAAGAATGTGCTTAACTCGCTCTTCTTTAGTCAAAATGTTGATTGAAGACGTATCATCAATAACTTCACCATCAACGGTTAAGTCTGTGACGCCGTAATAGTGGAATGGAACCAAGATATCCATTTCTAATGCTTGTTGAAGCCGGATTTCATAGGCGATGTTATGATCGAATATTTTGAAAACGTCACTGTTATCGGTACGCTCTGGAGTTGCTGTCATCCCAAGTAAAAATGACGGGGTAAAGTGATCGAGAATTTTTTGATAAGAGTTTGCGCTTGCTCGATGAGTTTCATCAATTACAATGTAATCAAAACAATCTTTCGTGAACTTCTTAAGATGATCGTCTCTTGATAATGTTTGTACTGTAGCAAACACAAAATCGGCCTCTAACTCCGTGTTGGAACCACTATATAACCCAAACGAGACATTTCTAGGAAATAAGCTCTGAAAGGTCTGCATCGCTTTTTTAGCAATATTTGCGCGATGGACAACAAACAATAGACGCTTAGGTTTTACGTTAAGAGCATCAAAAGCCGAAAGGTAAGTTTTCCCGGTTCCTGTTGCGGAAATAAGCAATGCTTTACACTCTCCTCGAGAGCGCAAAGCATCAAGGCTTTTCAATGCCTCTAGCTGCATTTCGTTAGGCTTAATATCTTTAGCCTTTCCTTCGACACTTAAAGCCTTAACTTTACGTTCAAAGGCTTTTGCCTCTAGATAGATCGCATCATAAGACTGAATAAAAGAATTTGTGATAGGTGTTGCAACACTAAACTCATGCTGGAACTGTTCTAGCGCCTGAAGATAAATCGCCCCTTTATCTGTAGAGCTTACCTTTAAGTTCCACTCTTTATTCGACGTCACAGCATTAGCCGTTAAGTTACTGCTACCAATTACTAGCTGATGAATATCAGAATGGCTAAATAGATATCCTTTAGCGTGAAAATTAGAGTCCGTAGATATACGGGCCTCAATATTCTTGAATTTAAGCAGTTCCTTCAACGCTTCCGGCTGAGTAAAGTTAAGATATTGAGATACTAAGATCTTACCCTGAATACCTTTGTTCTCTAGCTCTAGAAGCTCTTGTTTAATACAAGCAAGACCACTGGTCGTAACGAAAGCGACCGAGAACCAAAAATGGTCACAGTAAGTGAGCTGTTTTCTAATTTCAGTTAATACTTTTCGTCCTTGCCCATCATTAAATAACAACTCTGGCTTCAGGGTTTGTTTAGATGCGTGACGATAGTCTACATACCCTGTAGTTAAAGCCTCAGATAGCTCACTTACTTCAAAAGTCATTACAGTCCCTTTAGCTTGTTTACGATTGGTACATCAGCAGCAGCCCAATCTAGGTGCGGTAACTCATCTTGGGATAACCACTTGGCATCAATATGTTCTGTAAGCACGATATCGCGCTTTTCCACTGGGCAAATATATGCGTGCATGGTGATGTGGAAATCTGGGTAAGTATGATCAACTGTCATGAAGTAATCAGCTGAGGAGATATCTAGATGCAACTCTTCTTGTAGTTCGCGCATGATAGCTTGCTCACCCGTTTCACCGGCTTCTACCTTTCCACCTGGGAATTCAAATTTATGGTGAATATAATCAAACTTCGCGGGGCCACGCTGAACGCACAGGGTTTTGCCATCATGCTGAATAATGGCGGCTACTACTTCAATGGTTTTCATTTAAAATCTACTTTTTTACAAATGAGTCTAATCACTACATTTTAAAGGATTTTCAACGATAAATCAGTGCGCAATAACAACGGAAGGGAACAGTGCTTTAACAAGTAACTTGATTGTGGTTAGGATTGTTCTCGCTGATGATAACCAGGTCAAGATGCCTATCACTACACCAAGTGATTCAAGCACAGTTGACCGAACAAGCATAGTTAGAGTAAGCACATTGAAGGTGCAAATCACAAGGGATATTTTAAGCTAGTCAATTATAGCGCAAAAATGAAATTGAACTATATTCACACACCCTTAGCAACCCCACTCATGCAAATTCTAGATAAAAATCATAATTAAATAACTAAATAACTAAATAACTAAATAACTAAATAACTAAATAACTAAATAACTAAGAA
>NZ_AFWF01000270.1 GCF_000222605.1 Vibrio ichthyoenteri ATCC 700023
GCACCGTTAATTACGATCGCCTCAATCGAATGATAGAGCAAGTTATCGGCCAGCAAGATGATTCACGTCGCTTCTGGCCTAGCTCTCCATGTAATGGCGAATTGGATTTTGGCGATGCGTGGCATGACGACAGCAAAGGTGATATGCACTTTTGGGATGTTTGGCACTCAGGCAAATCATTTGCGGCTTATCTTGACGTTAATCCGCGTTTTTGCTCGGAATTTGGTTTTCAATCATGGCCATCTTTTGCTGAAGTGAAGCAGTTTGTGCCCGAGCAAGATTGGAACGTGACATCGGCGACTTTTGAGCAACATCAAAAGAACCCGCGCGGTAATAGCATCATCACCGAGATGTTCACGCGCTATTACCGTTTCCCGACGGGCTTTGAACAGATGTTGTATCTAAGCCAAGTACAACAGGCAATGGCCATCAAAACCGCTTGCGATCATTGGCGCGCCATATCGCCAGTGTGTCGCGGTATGCTTTATTGGCAATTGAATGACAACTGGCCGGTAAGCTCTTGGTCTAGCTTGGAGTACAGTGGCCGCTGGAAGCAGTTGCATCACCATACGAAGCGTTTTTTTGCCCCGCAGTATTTGGTGTTCTCAGAACATAAGGGCAAGTTGAGCCTGCATTTGTTGAATGATGGCAAGCAATCCGTCACCGTTAACGCGCAGCTTCAATGGGTGGATTGGCAAGGTAACGTAAAACAGCAATGGCCGATAGAACACACTGCATCGCCAGACAGTAACACAGTGGTTTGGCAGTTAGATGATGAGTTTAAGGCGCTAGACCTAAAATCCGGCTTCTTCTATGTCGAATCACACGGTGCACAAACCCGTATCAGCAATACATGGTTTAGCACCCATGAGCTAAAAACATTGCCAATGGAGAAGGCAAACATTGAAGTGAGCATTGTAGACCGCCAAATTACGTTAGTGGCCGACAAACCCGCCTTCTTTGTGCACTTAGAGTGTGATACTGCTGGCCGCTTCGACGATTCCAGTTTCACGTTACTGGCTAATCAACCGCTGACTATCACTTTCTTAGGCGAGGATCTCGCGGCAATGGCCGATTCATTACGCATCTACCATTTGATGCATTAAGTTTGGGTCATTAAGCGCACGAGATTATTAATACTAGAGGGGTTATAAAGACAAAAGGGAGCTTTGGCTCCCTTTGTGGTTTTTGGCTTAGCGCGATCTTTGGTGGCTCCGCATTCGTTGCTTGGTGGAATGGCGACTGTCTGGCATGATGCGCGCGAGAATGCCGTGGTCAGTAAACGGTATAGAGTGTATGAAGGTAGTCAGTGGTAGAAAACAGCCAACAATTAAGTCACCGTTACGATGAGTACGGTTACTTTGTGATCAGAAATTATTTCGATGAAGCTCAAATTTCATCGCTTAGAAAAGTGGTATTGAAGTTCCACGAATTGTGGAAAGCGGACAATGAAGAGTTCTATCGAGAAGAGGCATTTAACTCGTCTTTAATTACCGGCAGCGAATATTTACCCACTGGCGATAGAACCATGCTGTTTGACTTTATTAGCTCAAAACAAATCATGGATGTGGTCGATGCGGTAATACCGGACAATCCTGCGTTCATGAATACTCAACTGTTCTTTAATCCTGTTAACCCACAACAGAAAGATTTTTGGCATCGCGACTGCCAGTATGACTATGACATTGAAGATCAGATGAGAGTCATACAAGAAACGCAAGTGCTCCATCTTCGCGTGCCTTTATTTGATGAGCCTGGTATGGAGATCATTCCCGGAACGCACAAGCGTTGGGACAAAGAAGAAGAATACAATGTTCGCCAAGAAGTGAATGGCAAGGTGAGCAATGACAGCATTTCCGGTGGCGTACAGATTGCGTTAGCGGCAGGGGATCTATTGGTATTTTCGGCAGATATGATACACCGAGGATTATACGGATTGGATCGTTTAGCGTTGGATATTTTGATTTTTGATTCGGCGGCGGATTATGTCGATTACGTTGATGACGATTGTTTACCCACGCAATCCATGCTGAAGAATATTGCTGACCCAAGATTGTTTATCAACACGCTGCACCTGAAGTCGATGGTGTGCGCTTAAGCAAGGCAAGAGACATAATGTTGTAGTGGATGAGCGACATGGGTCATCCACTCATTGACTCGCGATTTACCTATAATTCTTCCCGCTCATTGGCGCTTACAAGAACCTCGTTAACTTGAACAACGGTGACGTGTTCCGCCACAACCGCCAGTATCTCTGCTTTGACGCGTTCAAAAAGTGCTGGATCGCGATAATAGAAAGTCAGCGTCGGTTTATCAATTTGGCTGTTGCCCATTTCATCCGTGTAATGAACGGCCGCAAATACCATCGCTGCCTTGCTTTTATTAGTCGTGCTTTTATTCGTAGTGCTTTTATCTATAGCGACTACGCCTTTTTCAGGACACGAATGCTGACGGCACGACATCGCGATCACCACTTCTCCATTGTCCTGATAAGCCTGAGGAGGGCCACTCATCAAGGCTGTAAATTCCTTTGAGGTTAAGCGCCGTTTTTTACCCAACAGTTGGCTGGTGTAAGCGGCAAAAAAATCATCGCGCAGTAGGGCAAACTCTTTTAACCAAATCAGTTGATTGCTGTCGGTGATTGTGGCGAGTTGATTGAGTAAGCCTTGTTGATCGGCAAGTTGCTTGAGTGTGACAATGCGTTGGCTGTAGCTGTTCATACAGCGATAGAGGCTTGAGCATTGCTGATTACGTGTTTTCAGCCATTCACGTTGCTGCTGCTTTATTTGTTGAGTTAGGTCTATTTGTTGCGACAGATTTCCATGCTGTGGTTGAGCCTCTTTCGCTAGTGCAAGATAGCGCTGATAGTGAGTTTGTAATTGGCTATCAAGAGCGGAAAGGTCGTCGTCGCTGCAAATTCTTTTTTCTACCGAGGTGCTTGCTTGGGTGCAGTCAAAACTGGCTGCATACGCCAAGTTGTTAAAAAGTAATAAACTGCTAAAAAAGAATAAGTTAGCGGAAAGAAAGAGGTTATCTGCTCGTCGTCGAGGCGCGATCGTTATCATTTTAATTCTCTTTATCATCACAGCTTGGCAATTCGTTAACGAGTAATCCGTTATCTATAAATCCATTATTTATAGATTAAAGGTTTAGAAATGATACCGCATCTCTTTGGCGACAGGGTATTGCGTGCCATCAAAGCGCAGCGTGGTAGTTTCTTTCTTGATATCAATAGTGCTATCGATGCAATCAAAGGAATCTTCCTCTCGGGTACTGCGGAAATGCTTAACTTGCGTTTTAACCGTCAATGGCGACAGGTTAGGCGCTTGCTGCTTAGCATTATTGATGATCACAATACGTTTGGTACGCCAAAACTCACCAGCACAGGTGGTATCACTCTCACCGCCAAATTGATTAACAATCAAACTGTCGACCAATAATGAAATTTGCTTGCCTTGGGGCTGAGTTGCGTCAAATTGAAACAAGCTGAGCGTTTTACTGTTATAAGGATTTGGACCAGAATGCGAGCTGCGTTTGACGGTGACTCCAAAGGCGGTGATGTGATCATTTAAATGATATCGCGCGGTATCCAGTGCTATCGAATCAACTGATATTGCATCGGAGAAAAGTGCATCCACAAGAAGTTGGCGCGCCAAAATCTGTTTGGATTTGGTGTCGACCACCAAGATTTCAAGATCAGCGGTTGAAGCTGCCCATCCCAGTTGCTCTTCTTCATAATAATCAAGCTTCACCGCGAGTAGGGTTAGTTCCGGCTTGGAAGGCCATACTTTGCACACTGCCTGTGAGCTAAAACCTAGGTCGATAGAGCGTTTGTATTCATCATGTAGCTGCAATTGATAAGGCTCACCATCATTATTGGTAAGCGCTGTGGCCGTTGGGTAAGCCTGTTTTAGAATCGGCAGTAAATTCTGCTGACAAAAGTCATTTGCGCTAGCAGAAAAAGAGATCAGCGACAGCAGAGCTGTCGCGATAGTAAGCTTTACAGCATTAAGTGATAATTGCATTGTTCTTATTTACTTTTACTGGGTTACTTTTAGTGAGCTGCTTTAGTTGGATTACTTTTGCTTGCACTGCTTTTGGTATTAGCTACTTGAGCAAACAGCTACCGACTTGGCTAACATCCAGATTGCTGTCGTGTTCTATATAGTTTTTCGCCATACACGCAGTATAAGAGCTAAAGAAAGCTTTTAATTGTGCTTGAGTGGTTTGACGAAGATGAGGCTCCATCGCCTTTAGTGCCTCTTGCTGGCATTGTTCTTTATAAGGTTTTAATGCCGACACACAGCTTTTTGGATTATCGAATGCTAGGCATGAGCGGTATTTGTCTTGCGCACACAACACCCCTTCACCTTCTTTGATCAGTGTCGCCATGGTAAAACGAGGATCGTTGGTTTGATTTTCAGCGCTGTTGTCATCGGCATTTAGTAGCATAAATGAGCGTTTGGCGATCACCGAATCGCGATAGAGGATTTCCAGCGTCCAACGACCTTCGACTAACTCGTATTTTTCGCCAAAGTACCACAGGGCCAAGTTGCTATCATGGGCGAGCATGGTGTCGTTCCAGCTTGATGTGGTGAAGCCTTTACCACTTTTCGGATCAGTAATGGTTGGGTGAGTCATGCGCACGGTGATCGGGAATTGTTTTTGATTTGCCAGTGCTGGGCTGACTTCACCTTGAGCATTTTTAGGTAAGGTGACGGCATAGCGAAAACCAATATACTGGCCAATGGTTGGCATCACAATTTGGCTAGCAACAATGTTATATTGGCTGCCGTTTTGGCTGATGGTGCCACCTTCAATCACGCTCACTCGTGGTGAGAGCAAATTGGCGATGCCTTGTTGATCGAGCGGTTTGTTTGCCAATGCCACCGGTGTGCCTTCAATCGACAGCATTTCAGGGTAGTAGTCGACGTTAAAGATTAAAGTGCGTAGAGGATTATTAAACGCGACCAGTTTATCTATTTGGGTAAACGGTGCGAGATCCAACTCGGCAATGCGGTTATTGTTCAATTCAAGCTCGCGTAGCGGTGCTTGTGAATTAAATTCAATATGATCAATTTGGTTATAATCGGCTTTGATTTTCTCGAGTTTGGCATTTTGACCTAGCATCAGTTCTGGCAGATGATTATTACGCACCGACAGGACTTTTAGATTTGGATTTTGGCTTACATCAAGCTGCGACAATTGGTTACTTGGCAGGTAAAGAAATGCCAATTTTGGATTGTGCGATAAGTCGATGTTTTCGAGCGTACCGACCGATAAGTTCAACATCTTAAGTTGCGGGTTGTTCGACAGGTCGATTGTAGACAACTGATGGCGGCTAACACCAAGATCTCTTAGTTTGCTTTGCTGACTAACATCAAGGCTAGTAAGTGGTGTTTTATACACATACAGGCTAATCAGTTCAGGATTGTCGCTGACGTCAATCTCGGTGAGTTTATTGCCTGAAATGTTCAAGCTACGTAACGTCGGGTTACTAGAAATATCGATAGAGGTGAGTTGGTTTCCGCCAAGAACTAGGCGTTCTAACTGCTTCAAATCGCTGACATCAATTTCGCTAATCTGGTTGTCTAGCAGCACAATATCCGTTAGTGCTGGCATATAGCGGATTTCGCTTACATCACGGATTTGTTGGCCGTTACAATTTAACTCAGTCACTTGTGCAAGTTCAGTCGCGCCAGTTTCTTCAACACATTGAGCGAAATTGGGGTCGACAAAGTTAACCTCGCTGATCAACTGCGGCGTCGGGGATAGAGCGCAACCATTTAAGGTCAGTAGGCCGGAAGTTAGTAACGCGAGCGATAACGTCGAGGTTTTCATGTTTGCTATGTCCTTGATATAAAGCGTGCTTAGGAAATATGAATTGCCAAATTGAGACGGCGAAATTACCACAAAGCGAGTGCGCTACGATATAAGTAGTTGATTCATTTACACTCGAAGTGTGACATTTGAATCAAAACCTTAGGTTTCATTACGGGTACAGCGCCAAATGGCAAAGATTTATTGGCTTTTAAACCGCCTATAGCGGCTTGCAAGTGTTAACATCGGTGTTGGCGAGATTGGGCTACTTTTACGTTTCATTACTTCGAGAGATTAAGACATTGGCTACAAAATATTACGTTGTCTGGAAAGGGCGTGAAACTGGCATTTTTACTACGTGGGCACAATGCCAAGCGCAGGTTGATAAGTTCGCTGGCGCAAGATTTAAATCGTTTCCTACGTTAGCAGAGGCGGAAGCTGCGTTTGGTGGCAAAGCGAGCGCGAGTATAAGCCGTCCAGCTGGCAAAGGGTTTAAATCGACGGCTTCTAAAGTGGCGAAAAAGCCCAAAGCGGCGCCGCTTAGCCAGCAACAAATCACAGAGATGCTGTTCGATATCAAAATCTTTACCGATGGTGCGTGTGAGCCGAATCCGGGCGAGGCGGGTACGGGTTTAGCGATTTACCAAGATAACCAACTGTCTGAGTTGTGGTATGGACTTTATCAAGGCATGGGCACCAACAATACGGCTGAATTGAATGGTTTATACCAAGCCTTTCTGATGGCTCAACAGAAAAGCGAGCAAGGGCTGAGCGTCGCGATTTACTGCGATTCAATGTATTCGATTCAGTGTATTACGCAATGGGCGGCCGGTTGGGAGAAAAAAGGCTGGGTGAAGCAGGGGGGAGAAATCAAAAACCTTGAATTGATCCAGCAAATGTACGCGTTGTATAAGCAGATCAAATCTAAGATGACGATTTATCACGTTAACGGCCACGTGGGCATTGAAGGCAATGAATTGGCGGACCGTATGTCGATTATTGCGATTGAATCGCAAGAAGCTGCGCTGAGTCTATACCGCGAATCATCGAACATTGAAGAGATTTTGGCCTCACGGCGTGGCTAGTCACTAGGTAAAATCAATAAACGGGCAAGTCACATCATGGCTTGCCCTTTTTTGACGCAAGTGGGGATCTTAACGGTTTCTAGCGCCATAAATCCTTATTCGGATCGTTAGCCTCTATCCAATCGGCCTCTTCTCGCGCGTTCAAATAGAGCTGTAACCCGTTATAAGAAGCAAACGCAGCGGCCCCGCCTAAATGCTCAAATTCGTCAAAATATTCATCTTCTAACGCGCACAAGTCAGCAAGTGTGCGGGCGCCTTTTTCCATCGCCCACTGAATCGCAAAGATAGGCGCAAGAGCACCAGCAACTTCAACCTCTTCAATGGCATCATTGATGGTGCTTTGAGTTAATCGCTCAAATTCGGCCTCACGCTTTTCTGCCTCTTGTAGGCTTATTTCTTCGATGATTTGGTGACGACGAGTTGGCGAAATTCGCTTATTCAATTTGGCGATCTTTAGCGCATAAGCAAATTGTTTCGTCGTTACGATATCCACCAGTTCAGTCAGTAGATCTTTATCGATGCCAGTTGCATCGACAAAAAAATCGATACTGGCACTGAGCGACGAATAACGTGTACCATTGAATTCAAAGCCACTGGTGTCATCGAGCGTATAGAAAGGTAGGTCGTCAATACTGAGCGGCCAGCCTTCAAATGCTATACGTTGTTTGGCAATCTCATACATCTGCCACGCGCTTTGGCCAAATCCACCCAAAATCGCCCCTGAAAAATTACTTTCAAGCAGCTCTTGTTCTGTCCAGTTTTCACCAATGGCGAGGTGCTTGGTGTATTTGGTGATCAAGGCTTGTTTTAGGTAAGCACGCAGCACCCAAATTGAATCGACCTTGCTGGGATATTTGATTGAATCACATTCGCTACAGGCTGGCACGCTGAGCGCGGTGTGTTGTGATTTTTTGCTCGCATGACGCGGAAAGAGCAGGCTTCGAGATGAAGGCTCACCACAAAACCAACAAATATGGCGACAATTAAACGGGATATCGATAGAGGTATGAGCGTGATTTGGCATAGCAATTTAAAACGAGTTCTGATGGCAGTAGTGTACTTGCTAAATGGCGCTATGTATCTAGTGATGTGACGGTTACTCAATGGTTGTTGAATGCTTGAGTTTACAGTTAGAGGCAGGTAACTTTAAAACTACCACTTATGTGACTGACTGAAAGGTGTATAATTATCGCCTTATTAAAGGCTGTCGGTAGGATTTTAGACAGGCCATGCACAACGGATTACTCATGCAATTACAGACTATCGATAAGCAACTATACCGTTCACGTTTAAATATCGTCATCGTCGCCTGCATTGCCAGTTTGGCGATATCGAGCCTTGCCATATCTCAGAGTTTAATTTATCTGTTTCCTTCTCCAGAAGGGTCGCACTTTCATTGGAACCTACTTGGTGTCGTACTGAGCGCAATAGGGCTGGTGGTGGTTTTACTCAAGCTTAAAACACAGCCAAAAATGCGTGAAGTGGCTTATGTGTGGGACCTTAAGCAGGCGTTAAATCTTATCTATCGCAAGAATAGAAAGCTGCTCGCGGCGGCAAAAGCGGGCAATCAAGATGCGATGCTCGCACTGCAGTTTAGTTATGCAGGCTCACGCCAGTTATGGCAACTCGATGACAACACTATCACCATGAGTAGCCTTAATGAAGCGCAATCTCAGCTTGATCAATGGCTTGAGCAGTACAATGTTGAGCTGGATATCAGCCGATACAATTCAGATTTACTTAAAGCATTTTAATTTAAAGGTACGAAACAGAAATGAAGCGGTTTACGTTAGGTTTGGTCGTAGTTTCTACGCTTTTTTCCAGCTACTCGTGGTCAAACGATGAAGAGAATAACATCCCACTGGATGAGCAACAGCAGATTGACCAGATGGTTAGAGAAAGATCCTTTCCAAAATTTAAAGGTGAATCGACTGAAACGAGAATGACCAAAAAACCGATGGATTGGGAGCTCTATGTTGATATGTCGGGTGAGCGTCCATTGGAAAAGTGGGACGCTCAACATGAGCAGCCACAATTGATGTTTTACTACCAACCTTTGTCGGCATTCTACATTATGAACTTGAATGGTAGTGATGTTCGCAAATTGCCAATTAACGAAGAAATCCCGCGCTTTTACAATTCTGATGGTGTGCTTCGATCCCCAACAGGACAGTACTTTTCCCAGAATCGCTCCTTGTATGATTTAAAGACAGGAGACAAGCTTGCCATTGAGGAGTTAAGTCGCGTTTATAGCTTCTCAGCGGATGGGATTAGTGCTTATGTTGAAATCAATAATTTGCCTTATAAGTTAAATTTACAAAGCTTAGAAAAAACGCCAATGTTGCCCGAAAGCGTGGAAATTTAAGGCATCACGAGTTCGCCAGAAAAACGCAATAGAGGCGTGATTGTTGATGAGACGAATGACCGTTTCTATTGGATTGCTGAGCAAGGAAATTATTACTATTACACGACATATCGACTTTCAGATGCAAGTATAGATGAACGTCGTATTGAGGGGGACTGCAAGTATGACGACGGTGACGAGGTTAAAAATGAATTTGGTAAATTTGTTTTATGTGGTGTGGGAAAACGAGCAGGCAACTATATAAGTACGGACCCATTAAGCTATGAATATAATGACTTTCAATTGATCACTAAAAACAAAGTGTGGGAGAGTGGTAAACCATCTCGTCCGTTGAAAGTTGTTCGTAATAAACAACCCGAAGAGAGTGGTTGGTTTGACAAGGTTGTTTACCATTACAGCTTTTACAACACAGAGAGAGAAGATGTGATTGTGCCAAATGACCTCTCTGCTTCAATATTTATTTCTCAATCTTCATTAGAAAAAATAAACAGTACGAATTTAGCGTCATTCTTCCCAGCAATTCCAACGCGGGCGGATTATGAAGAATCTTATCAGCGTCAGTTTAAGGATTATATTGCGTCGTTGAAGCAGGCAGGCCTGTCTCTTGCTGAAGAATAAACATAGTCGAGCACAGTCGTTGATATTGAGAAAATAAAAATGAAAAAAATTATAGTAGTTATCTTGATCGCGCTTATATCGGTGGGCGGCTTGGCGTATTTGCTAGCAAACTACGGTAAGGAAACGCCTACGACGCGAGAGCAGCAAATTGATGATATTGTAAAATATCAAGAGTTTACTGATCGTGCTGGCCAGGTTATTTGGAATATTAATATGACAATTCCAGACAATCCTAGCTTAGAGGCTTGGAATGCAGATCATACAGAACCACAACAAATGTTTGGTTTTAATAAAAATTATTACATTGCAAATATGGATGGCAGTGACGTTCGTATTTTAGTCTATGGCTTGGAAATTCCCAAGAATACCTACAGTTTAGAAGATGCGAGTATAGTTCGTTCATATGATGGTCGTTATGTAAAATTAAGACGTAATAATAGAGACTGTTTTATTTTTGACCTAAAAACGCGTGAAAAAATAAAGACGAAATACTGTGGTCACTTTATGCCAAGTCGCAATGAAACCTATATGGAGCTATCAGACCCTCATAGAATGATCGCTAAATATGACCTTGCGACGGGTGAAAAAAATGAATTGGCAAATACATCCACTCTAGAAGGCGTTCCCGTTGCTAAAGGTAAATTTTTTCGCTCAACGGGCAGCATGTTAGTTGATGTAAAAAATGATCGACTTTTTTGGCGAGTCTATATATTAAACAATGATGAGAGAGATGCGCCGCTATGGGGCGATGAAGAAAAAGTAACGCTGGAATTCCAATTATCCGATATGACGTATATTGGACGAAATACACGATTGCCTATTAACTGTTTCGAAAGAGCGCAAGATGAAGATTATCTTGTCTGTGAGGGACGTTCTCAAAACAATGGGCACGAAAAGAATGATACGGCTTACTCTTGGCTAGACCCTGAAAAGTCAATTGATGTCTTTCCGCAGGATCATATAAAAGCGTTACAGTTTGGCAAGTGGTATTTCAGTGAACGTGACGGCGTCACTCGTTTGCGTCAACCTTATGAACATTGCCAATTTGATCGCATGGAATATCGCTATTATGTGATTACTGAGGGCCAAAAACGCAATACATTGGATTACGAAGACGTCGCAGTGAATTACTACATTGCGCCAGCATTGCGAGAAGGATTTGACAGCGTTGATTTGCGTCCATTCATGCCAGATATGATCACTCGTCAAGAATATGCACAGTCGGTTCCGAGAGTGAAAGAGAAGCTACGCATAAGCTGTACACGTAGCGATGATAAATTTGACAGGTGCAGAAGATTCTACGAGTTAAATCGTGTGTTTGATGATGTAAACCAAGTTCGAGAGTATATGAATAACTAGATTTATCAATGATATAGTTATATTTGAGCGTCGATATGCGCAATCATGATTTTAGATTGCGCAATAACCCTACCTTTAGGATAAAAGCATGAGCGAAGAATACAATAGCGAAGTCTCAACACACTACGCCGCTTATCGTCCGCCGATACATCGTCAGATCCTAGCGAAAGTATTACCATCAGATAATGTATTTCCGGCCGGGCTCGACATTGGTTGTGGGACTGGGGTGTCGACACAAGCGCTGAGTGATTATTGTCAGCAGGTTGTTGGTATTGACCCTAGTGAAGCGATGCTCGCTCAGGCGACACCTTGCGCTTCAATAAGCTATAAACTAGGCGACGGAGAGTCGATTCCCCAACATAATGATTCAATTGATATCGTGACGTTTGCTGGCTCTCTATACTACGCAAAATCTGACTTGTTGGTGCAGGAGCTATTACGAGTTTGTCGCCAGAATGCGCTTGTCGTTGCTTATGATTTTGCAGTACAGCTATCGGGTTTTATGCAACAGTTAGGTGTCAATACGAGTGCCGATTCTTCTCAATATAACCACGCTGAAAATTTTACTGGTTTTAGCCAATTGCACGAAGTCAAAGTTCATCAGGGTCAGTTGTGTTTATCTGTCAGTTCCGAGCAGTTAGCTCATGTCTTGTTCTCATCTCTGCGTCGATACAAGGCCCTGACGGAAATATTTGGAGTCGAAAACACATTTACTGTGGTTGTGAATTTACTCAATCAAACCAGTGCTGAGCACAAAATCATGGTTGATATTTATTATTCAACATACCAAATTTGTCGGGTTTAAGCGGATTTAATTTCAGCACTGTTACATTGCAGCTCTGCCGAGACGAAACTGGGCAGTGCTTTATTGCTAATTGATAGAGAGTGGGGATAATGCTCACCAATTCCTGTTAACCAATTAAACTTCTCATGCGCCTTGATAAATTCATTTGTAAAAGCACCCAACTGATCAAACCTCAAGTCCATCAAGCTATTCATAATGGGGAAGTATCCGTTAACGGTGAAACCTTACTTAATGAAGCGATGCAGGTACATGAGAATAATATCGTTACGCTTAATGGTTTGCGTTTGCTTCCTCGTCCTTTTCGCTACATTTTGATGCATAAACCGGCCGGCACCATTTGCTCAAATATTGATGAGCTTTACCCGTCGTTATTTAATTATGTTGAGGTAGAGAATGTTTCTGAACTGCATATTGTCGGGCGTTTAGATGCAGATACGACTGGCTTGGTAATGATCACTGATGATGGTCGTTGGTCGTACAATATTACGGTTCCAACCAAAGAGTGCGAAAAAGTTTATCGTGTGGGTTTATCCCGCCCAATAGCGGAAGATGTTCAAGATCGCTTTAAACAAGGGATACACCTGCAAGGTGAAACGGAACTGACGCGACCTGCCAAATTAGAAGTTGTTGAGCCGAAAGAGGTGTTGTTAACCATTACCGAAGGTAAGTTTCATCAAGTGAAACGGATGTTTTCAGCGGTGGGCAACCGTGTTGTTTCTTTGCATCGGGAGAAAATCGGTAAGATTCAGTTGGATGTTGCCGAAGGGCAATGGCGCTATCTAACCGACGATGAAGTTGCGTCGTTTGGTGATAAATAAAGGGCTTTTTAGTGTGTAATTTAACCCCTGCCCAAACCATTGTGGAGTGAGCAGGGTAAAAATTTAGTCTTCGTTTGGATCTACCATAAACGATTCTTCAATTCTTTTTAGCTCTTCTTGCTCTTTGAGTTTGAGTTCTTCTTGTAGAGCCGCTTTACGTTCATTCAGTGCTTTCTTTTCTGACTTAGTCAAAAACTTCACTGCTTTTTTATTCGTAAGCGCATACGCAACGATATCTTCACCTTTTTCGCGACGTTCACTCACTCGTTGTGAAAAACGTTCGTTATCACGCGCTTTGCGTTCAGCTGAACTTAATTTGCTCATGTTTTTATAACCTCATTAGATAATCAAGGCAGGACAAATTCACTGCCGTCAGGTAAACAAATGAGATGTCATTTATATAGCTGATGGGGCTATTTTAGCATAAGAGTCGCCCAGAGCGGCTATGCTATCGTACACCTCGTGTTTTTTGCCCCAAAACGGTGTTTTTATGCCGGCGAAAGTGGCGATGGAGAGGTGGTTTGGCTAAATTGTTTACGCAAAATCATGCACATGATGATGTAAGTCAATAATTAACCAAGAGAATGTTAATTTGGTGTGCTAAAGCGTTAGTTATCAGGTACATTCTAGCGTCTTGAATGGTTGAGTTATGCTGCGTAATGTATCGATTAACATTGAATGTGAGTCGAACTGCATGCTTTTTAAATATGAAGTTGAAAAACAGTATTGGAGCACGGATAGCCAGTTGGGTTATATCGCTCACTTTAGTTGGCTGTAATAGCTCATACAAAATTACGGAAGAAGATGTCACCTTTGATCGACATACTGGCACCGAAGCATTTTATAACCGTGAGTTAACGCATGTGACCCTTCCGGAGACGGTGGTGCGTATTGGTGAGCAGGCATTTCGCCACAATCGCCTAACGAAAATCACAATCCCTTTGTCGGTTACTCGAATAGCGGATGGTGCATTTTCAAAAAATTTACTCACACATGTTACGATTCCTTCTTCGCTTTCCATTATTGAAAGAAAAGTATTTGCATACAATCAGTTAAGAAGTGTGCAAATCCCAGATTCGATTAGTATTATTGGTCCTCTTGCATTTGTTGAAAATAAGCTTAGTTACGTGACCATTCCTGCTTCGGTGGAGAATATTGAACAGAAAGCTTTTGCTTATAATCGATTAACCAGCGTCGTTATTCCCGATTCAGTGCAGGTGGTGAAACTGGGCGCATTTTTGGATAACGATTTAACGAATGTCACGATATCTAAATCTCTGTTAACTCTTCCTACTCGCGTGTTCGCTGAAAATAAACTCACTCAGATCACTATTCCAGAATCAGTGATTAAGATTGAAGAGGAAGCGTTTCATGATAATCAGCTGAAAACGATCGTGATTCCTGACGGTGTTGAACGCATTGGTAAAAGGGCTTTTGCTAATAATAAGCTTGAGAATGTAACGCTACCAGATGAAGTGAAAGTCATTGCAAGATCGGCGTTTTCGAATAACCGACTAACTCATGTCGATATTCCTACTTCAGTCGCGCGCATAGAACGCGGCGCATTTTCTTGCAATCAACTGACTAAAGTTGCATTGCCGTATGCATTTGAGGGCTTAGAACCGCTGGCTTTTGATCAAGGTACTTTACTTGAAAAAAAGGGCTGTAGGAAAACAAACTAAGATAGGAACTTGCCGTACCTATCTTACCTTGGCTAAAACGTCGTAAAAACCGGTGATGAAAGGTTGTCACTCTATTTAGTCGAGCAAGCTGATGTTCATCAAGCCAGCTAGTCAAGCAAACTACACAGACCTTGCTCACCAAGGATCTCTACCTCTGAGGGCAGCGCGTAGATGCGGTTTAGCCCACATTTTATTTGCACTGCGTCTTTGATATCGGTCACCGCATCGGTGTAGTACTCGTGATCGAGAATAAACATCACTGAGCCAATGTTGAGTGCAATGGATGCGATAGCAAGGGTGATAACGCTGCTTTTCTTATGGAAGTAGTTAGGCCAAGAAGCCCACATTATTTCGCCACACTGGATTTTTCGATAGTAGTCTAAGCTTGCCAGCATCGAACAAGCGGCTCCTGGCGCAATCCAATAGGTTGAACTTGGCACAGACATGCCGGTCAAAAAATCGATTAGACTCAGTGTTGATCCCCATAGCATGGTTAAGGTTAGAACCATTGCGCCTTTGTAATGCATGCCCTTGATGAAGTAATAAATAAAACCACCAAAGAATGCCCATAAATTGCTGGTGAGGCTGTATCTTTCCCGCCATGTAAGCTGTTTAAACGCCTGCGTTTTTACAAAAGTGTCGCGGCCTTGGGTATCAGCATTGAGCGCAGCATAGAGCTTGAAGCGGCGTTTCCATTTATCACTGACATTGAGTTCATCGATATTCTGCGGTTGTTCCGTCGTATCCGTCATAGTATTTATCTGGCTTTTGTTGGTTGGAACCATAGGGTTGTGCAAGCACCAATGTGCAGCGATAGTCATAATGCCATAAAATTCGATAGAAGGTTGAATAACTGGCAATAATGTAATCGATTGATAATAAAATATTTTATCTTTTAGATGTGGAAAAAAAGCTTGCCCGTTTATAGGGAAAGCCTTTTTAAAGAATGACGTTTACGCAAGAAGCTTTGTCGTTTATGACTTTTTCATCATCTTAGCAAGATCAGCAAATGGGTTATGGGTTGCGCCGACATGGTCATCAAGACGCGCTGTGGCTTCAACGCCATAGCGGTCATGATCAAGATATTTCGAATGCTCATGGTCATGGCAATATAGGCATAACAGCTCCCAGTTACTGCCATCTTCAGGATTATTGGTGTGGTTGTGATCAACGTGGTGAACGGTAAGTTCACGTAAGTTTGAATAAACAAATTCACGGGCACATTTGCCACATACCCAAGGGTAAAGTTTCAGTGCTTTTTCGCGGTAGCCGTGCTCTTGACGAGCATAAGCGGCGCTAGAACCGTTGTAATCAGACGACATATTTAAGCCTACAGCATTTTTAAATGGAATTGAAAATACTCTACCACAAACCGTGTTTTAGGCACCAATCCCCAATGATGAAATTTATCTTATAGTGGGAAAAATAAGTGCCAGTGTGATTGGAATGAACGTGGCGCTCTTTACGCGTTATCTTTCTCTACAATACGTAAACCTGTGATACGATTCGCGCAAAATAACCGTTAGGGTAACTAATGCAAGAGATGATTTCTCAGGTTACGTGTGTCGGTAAAAAAACAGATTTCTTTAATGGATAATAACCAATGAATTTGATGAGCTTACAGTTAGACAGTAAAGCACAAGCGATAGCGGCTGAATGGCTTGATGGACTAGAACAAGAAGATGGCTGGTTCAAAATGACGGTGCGTATTGCCGCGCAAATTGATGCGGCTTTGCGTGAGCATCACTATGAGGGTGTCGTGATGTGGTACAGCGAAGAGGATTATATTGAGGAAAGAATCGAGTATCACGCGAGCGCGCAGTAATTGCAGTTTTGTAGCTAGATTGAATTTCTCATTATCCTCTTAATGACCATGGGAGGCAGGCGATGTTTTTGCGCTTACGCCTCTCATGGATAGAAACCTTTGCCAGCGTTTCTTTTATCTCTTTGCTATTCGTCGTCAAATAAATCCATCGCAGTTTGCGATAATACGAAGTAGTTGGCGCCAGATTTGGCATCGACAAAATCCAGTAATCGATCGTAATCACCATTTTCATCAGCGTACATCATTTGGCGTAATGACGTTTCAATAACATTCGCATCCGCGGCAAAGCCGATAAACATCGTACCGTGCTCTAATGCGTTACCAAAAGGACGGTTTTGACGCAGCATTTTGATTTCCTGATCATCAATCACCACTTTACTTTTATTGTTGTGCGCCCATGCGGGTTTGACGTCATCATCGAGTTCAATGTTATCAAACTTTGTGCGACCAATGACTTGTTCTTGATAGTGCTGCGGCTGCTCATGCCACGCCAGTTCACGGTCAACGTAGCGTTGTACGGTGAGATAACTACCACCGAGATGAATTTCCGCTTCGTCTTGTACCAAAACGGCATTCACGCGCGCTTGGTGTTTTGGATTCTCTGTCCCATCGACAAAATCAATCAAATCACGGTTGTCTAAATATTTGAAACCTTGGATATCTTCAACGAGTTCAGCGGATTCTTTAAAGGCCGCTAGAAGATATTTAGCTGCTTGATAGTTGAGATCGATGCGTTCTGATTTGATCATCAAGAAGATATCGCCAGCTGTACTTGGAAAATGGCGCTCACCATCTTGCATTTCAGTAAATGTTGTTAGGTGTTTAGGTACTACGACATCAGGTAAAACCAGCGGCCATGCTGTTTTGGCAATACCGACCGTGATGCTCAAATTAGCGCTAGGATCTTTTTGAGCAATCGACTTTTCAATGCCTGAAATTTGAGAGAGCGCATCTTGAATCGATTCGGTGTCAGCGCTGCTTTTCAGCACAAACGTTAGGTATTCTGCAAACGTAGAAGGATCAGATAGCACACCTTGTTGTGCGCGTTCAGCAATGTTATTCGTCATCATAAGAAGCCTTTAATGTCATCCTGTACCTAAATTTGATTCAATAAAAATTGAACGACTAAGAGAACTATATACCCATCTAGCGATTTACGTATTCATGCATGCTTATATTGCAACATTGAACTTTGAGATCACAATGCCGTGTTAAGTATTGCAAACAGTCAAATAGGGCGAAGTCTTTAAAGGTTTGAAGGGCGGAGATTAATAGGCGTGATTACTAGGGAGTGGTTGCCAATCTGTTTCGGTTTGTAGTGGGCTGTAGCGGATTGTAGCAACGGCGACGGCCGTCGCCATTGGTTGATTCATTGGGGTTATAGATTAGATGGATCGTTGGCTATAACGGCAATCGGAATAATCGGGTTTAGGGTGTAACTGATCGCACCCATTGGGCACTCCATGCGGCATTGCCCGCATCCATTGCATTTGTCGCTCACCACGGCAGGGCGCTTGTCGCTTAGATCGATTGCTTGTTGCGGGCATTCCTCCGCGCACATATCACAGTACCCATAGAGTAGACGACGGCAAGAGCTGCTAAACAGAGGTACGACACCGGTTGACGCGGTATTATTGGATAGTGCCAATGTCGGGCATGCTCGTTGGCATTCACCACAATGGGTGCAAAAATTACAATCGAGATGCAGTTCAGGTTTGCCTGCAATCATGCTGATCACATGTTGTGGGCAGGCTTTTTCACACTGCCCACACCCGTCACACAGTTTATTTAATGCGCTTTCATCGACAGCAGTTGGCGGCCTTGCGACAAGGCGAGTAAAAGATTCAATCACTACTTGCTGGTGGGTTTTCTGTGCGCCAGACAACAGGCCACGAAATAAGCCTCGACGACTAATCTGTTTGTGTTCCATTACCGCTTGGTAATACTTGTCGCTTTTTTCCGCCATGTTCTTCGCTTGCTGTATGGAGTGACTAGGGAGGCTTTCGCTATAAAATTCGGTTGTTTATCGATATAAACGAACGATACGGTAATCGGCTTTGGTCAACTGCGCTAGTTGGCGTAGGGTGCCTTCAGCCGCCAAACTGATGCCTTTATAGAAATCCGTTGTCGCTTCGTCACGCATAATATGCAGCATATGCGGAGCCCATGTTAGGACATGTTCAGACAAGAATTTCTCTAGCGCACACAAAAGTGGCGACGGTTGATCGTCGGCGATATCTTGCTGTAATGCCATTTCACATAAGTGGGCGATAAAGCAGAAAATAAGACCAATATGATCGTCAGGTTCGTGCTCTCCGGTGTCAATTTCAACACCAAACTGCAAATAGAATTGTTTAATCGCCGCGGTGGGTGCACCGAATAATGTTTGTTCTTCGGTTAAGTAAACCGATGCCCAAGGGGCTGCTTTTAATGCGTTTGGACCAACAAATAAATCGGCAAAATCCATCGCGATGGCGTTCATATTTGGCTGGTTTTTCAACAACGCCAATCCTTGATCTAGCGTGTCGTTATCGACTTCTAGTGGCCATTGGTCAATCAATTCATCTTGGTAGATAGATTGGATGAACTCGGCGCTTGGCGCTTGGTGAAGGGCTTGGTAAAAAAAACGGCTTACTAAGGATAAACCCGCGATAGTGTGAAATTGTTGTTCTGTCATAATTTACCTAGAAACAGGTTATCCAAAAAGGGAAGGCTGATTTCTCAGCCTTCCAATGATGTTAGTGCATCATATTATTACAATGGGTGATTACATACCTGCGCTTGCGCTGATGTAAACATCGTAGAAAAAGGCACGACCCATAAATTCAGACACAAGCACGAAAATAAAGGCAATCAACGCGGCAAACATTGCTTTGTCACAGCGTTTTAGTGCGCTGACAATGATGAGCAGCATGCCAAGAAGCAGTAAGCCAACGCGCAGCATTACAAGGTTGAATGCGTAGCCAACAACGTCAAATGGATTGTGTTGAATATCAAGCTGGCCCAGCCAAACAAGATACGCAGCGTAACCCATCAAAGTGATGGTACCAAACAGGGCAACACCCGCAGCGAGTGAATCTTCGACCGCATTCATCTCACCCATTTCTGCTTTTTGAGCACGAAGCATCAATGCCGCAGCGATAGGGCCAACTGCACCGGCAGTCATGAGGAACTGGAATGCGGTAAATGATGTGTTCCAAGTCGGAACGGTGGTTAGCGTGTAAACGTTGGCGATGGCTAGGATGAAGACAACACCTAAAATCATCGCAACAGGAAGTACAAGCTTTTGCATTGCTGGCATTAGGTTAAATAAGCGCATACCTGTATATGCTGCCGCTGCACCACCAAACAAACTTAGTCCCACAATCTCAAGGCTTAGTGCGCTGCCGTGTGCCAAACCAAACATGACATTGAACATGCGCAAAGGCTGGCCAAGGTGCGTGACCGATGCAATTGCACCCACACCCAGCAGTACAAATACTGCCATGAAGCTGCGAGTCATCGCTTTGTTATTCGGTTTGAAGAACATTTCAAGCAAACCTAGCGCAATGAACATACCTGCCGCGCTTTGTGCTAATACTGTAAAGAAGACGAGTGATAGTTGGCTCATTCTCCCACCTCCGTTGGGTTTTGAATGCTACCAGTCTTATCGCCAGTCAACTTGCTGTTTGAACAAGTGCTGATGATAAGGTTCGGGCTGGTTAGGCGTGGATCGGGTAGTGGTGCGATATCTGCACGGTCACCAAATTTCGCACGTAGCTCTTCGATTGGGCCGAAGTCAATCGCACGCAGTGGGCAAGATTCCACACAAACCGGGTCTTGACCAGTGCCGATACGCTCGTAACAACCGTCACACTTAGTCATGTGTTTTTTCTCAGGGTTGTACTGTGGCGCGCCGTAAGGACAGGCCATTTCACAGTAACGACAACCTACACAAACTTCTTCGTTCACAACCACAAGGCCATCTTCTTCACGCTTGTGCATTGCGCCAGTCGGGCAAGCTTTAGTACACGCAGGGTTGCTACAGTGGTTACAACTGATCGACATGTAGTAAGCAAATACGTCATTTGAGTAAGTGCCATCTTCGTGCTGCAGCCAGTCACCGCCAGCATATTCGTATACACGACGCCAGTTTACGCCAACAGGTAGATCGCTTTTGTCTTTACAAGACACCTGACACGTTTTGCAACCAGTACACTTGCTGGTATCAACGTGGAAACCGTATTGAATCATTTGTTATTTTCCTTACGCTTTAGCAACTTCAACAAGAATGGTGTGCTGCGCGTTACCTTTTGATAACGGGGTCGCACGTTGTGACGTTAGCGAGTTGATACAACCGCCTTGGTCTACGCCTTTCTTATCAGGGCTATACCAAGCACCTTGGCCCATTGCCGTTACGCCCGGCATGATGCGCGGAGTCACTTTGATTGCAACACGGATTTCACCACGGTCGTTGAAGACCTTAACAAAATCACCGCTCTTGAGATTGCGCTTTGCCGCATCCATTGGGTTCATCCAAATACCATCGAACACGACTTCACGTAGCCACGGGATATTGTGGTAAGTCGAGTGTGTACGGCCTTTGGTGTGGTAACCGAACAATTGCAGCGGGAACTGCTCTGTTTTCGGGTCCAAATGGCTTTCCCATGTCGTCACGTACTGAGGTAGTGGTGAGATCACATCACCGTCTTTGATATCCCATTCTTTGGTAATCGTTTCTAGCTTGGTCGAGTAAATTTCGATTAGGCCCGATGGGGTACCGACTGGGTTTGCCTTTGGATCTTTACGGAAATCTTCCAGCGCGATACGGCCTTCTTTTGGTGCTACCACAGTGTAAGGGCCATCTTTACGCAGATCTTCCAGTGAAGGAATGTTTGGATCTTGCTTCATACGTTCGCTATACAAGTATTCCAACCACTGCTCACGGTCGCGGCCTTCAGTGAACTGGTCGTATAGGCCAAAGCGTTTAGATAACTCTGCACACATTTGGTAAGCGCTGCGTGTTTCGTACAGTGGTTCAATCGCACGTACTAATGGGAATAGACCACCCAGTGAACCTGACGAGTAACCATCAGAACTCACTTCGTTGTTCTCAATTGTTGTTACGTCTGGCAAGAGCAAATCTGCGTAACGTGCAGATGCCGTCATATGGTTATCACACACCACGATGAATTCTGCGAGCGACTCGTCTTTGACGATTTCGGCTTGGCGGTTTAAGTCAGCGTGTTGATTCATCAATACGTTACCAGAGTACGCAAGGATGAATTTGATTGGCGTGCGCATGCGCTCGTCGCCCTGAATACCGTCTGTTTTGTTCGTCATTTCTTCGTGACGCCAAATCGCATCGCTCCATTTGAAGAATGGAACTTTAACTTGTACAGGGTTTGTACCAACTGGGATACGTGGTGCTGGGTAGCTGTAGTTTGCTGGCATATCACCGGTGTTGGTGCCCGGCAGACCAATGTTACCTGTCAAAATTGGTAGCATAACGATCGCACGAGAAGCTTGTTCGCCGTTTGCTTGACGTTGAATACCGGTACCTTGGGTGATGAAACATGGTTTTGCGGTACCAATTTCACGCGCAAGTTGTTGGATTTTCTTCGCTGGAATGCCCGTGATATCAGCCGCCCATGCCGGAGTCTTCTCAATGCCATCTGGGCCGAGACCTAGGATGTGCGCTTTGTAGTGACCGTTTTTCGGTGCACTTGCGGGCAGAGATTTTTCATCGTAGCCTTGGCAGTATTTATCAAGGAAGTCTTGGTCCACCAAGTTTTCAGTGATCAATACGTGTGCAATACCTTCAACCAATGCCGCGTCAGTGCCTGGACGGATTGGTAGCCATTCGTCTTCTTTACCTAACATGGTGTCAGTGTAACGAGGATCAATGATGATGGTGCGCACGTTGTTTTTACGCTGTGCATTGATGTGTTCGTGGATCTCGCCGCCGCCGCTCATGCGAGTTTCAGCAGGGTTGTAACCAAACATCACCAATAGTTCTGCGTTTTCGATTTCTGTCGTGTACGAACCATAAGCTGCGGCTTTTTTGTCACCATAGGTGAAAGGTAGGGCAAACATGATTTGACCCCAGCTGTAGTTACCGTAGTAATCGAGGAAGCCACCCATCATGTTGAACAGACGTTTGAAGCAATCTTTACCGTCAGTACGGTAGCCTTGAGTACCTGAACCATAAGTAATGAAGATAGAATCATTACCGTATTCTTTGATCGTGTACTTGAGTTTGTCCGCCATAAGATCCATGGCTTCATCCCAACTGATGCGCTCAAAGCGGCCTTCGCCACGTTCACCGACACGTTTCATTGGGTATTTTAGACGGTCAGGGTTATAGACACGGTGTTTGATTGATCGGCCACGCAAACAAGCACGAATTTGGTGAGTACCAAACTCACCGTTATCGTCACCACGGTTATCGGTTTCGATTTGCGTGATGACGCCATCTTTGGTGTGTACTCGCAGTGCACATCGGCTACCACAGTTCACCATACATGCTGACCATACAGTTTTGGTTTCGCCATCTTGTTGTGTCGTTGTATCCGCAGCAGCGGCTTTTAATGGTAAGCCCATACCAACAGCAGCTGTCGTTCCACCTACAGCCGCTCCCCACTTCATAAATGTGCGGCGCTTCATCGGCGACAAAATTGCTTCATTAATCCAGTTCTTCATATGAGTTCCATAATGAATGAATATTTATATTTTTGATTATTTATGCTCACGAAAAGATTTGTTTAAATTTCATTAAATGACGTGTTTTAACAAACTTTTGCTAACAGTGAATGTAATAACCCCGGCTAGCCATTTAATTGACTAAAATCATAATTAGGCTCTGAAAGTGAATTTATGTGACGGTTACCTGTTAATTTTTCTTTTTTAAATGACACAACTATTCATAAGTGTGGTGAGGTATATTTGTTTGTTATTGTTCTGTTGTGTTTTAATTTCTTTCAGAATGTGAACAAGAAACGCAGTGGGAACGCAGTTTGATATGGAAATTGAATAACGGTTGCATAAAGAAAGAGGGTGGTGATGACTAAAAGTGAACAGTCTGCTGCTATCCACTAGAGCCATGCAGCCGTTTATATAAATCACGACGCGCATGGATGTTGAGTCATCATCAATCTAAAAAAGAATAGAATATTAACAATAGGAGTGATGAATGATGCCAAGTCACCTTGTTGAAAGTGTAAGTGGGTTTGAGTTGGTAAAGATTTTTGATCTGATAGTGATCATTCACCAATATGAGGGTAGGTCATAAATGGGATTAGACCGTAAGTTTGTGGTGGTGAATTTTTAGTCATTTAAGCCAGGGCGTTCGCATTACGTATTCACATTATGTAAGTCACATTATGTAAATCACAATGCGCGATTGCCTTGCGTCATCCACCAGGCGCTTGTGAAGGACGAATTTGACCACATTGATTGGTCCTCATTCAGGCCGGCCTTAATGCTGCCGCTAGGAGATGAATAGTTAGAGAAAAACAAAGCCACCGCAATGGAGGCTTTGTTATATCAGAACGGAGAATCGCGAGATCAAAGCGTTGCTTGGAACTGCGTTAGAATTGCTTTCTGTTCATCATTTAGGTTGGTTGGTGTATCCACTTGAATCACCACCAATAAATCACCCGTCACGCCTTTACGGTTAGTCACGCCTTTGCCGGTGATTTTAAACTTACGGCCACTTTGTGTGCCCGCAGGGATTTTCAGTTTAAAACGGCTATCCAACACGTTAACTTCCGTTTCACCACCCAATGCTGCCGTGATCATATCGACATGGTTGGTGCAGATAAGGTTGTCTTCATCGCGTTTGAGAAATTCATGTGAGCGGGTGGTAATCACCAGCAGTAAATCACCAGCTGGGCCGCCGTTAACACCTGGACCGCCTTTACCACCAAAGCGAATTTTCTCACCGTCTTTGATGCCTGCAGGGATCTTAACGTTGATTTTCTTTTGTTCGCCGTTGATTGGTAGCTCAACCACTTTTTCAGCGCCTTGTATCGCATCAACAAAATCAACGGTAAAGGTAAATTCACGATCTTGGCCTTTTTGGGGACGCGCTTGTCGGCCTCGACCTTGATTGAAGATGTCTTCAAAGCCGCCAAAGCCGCCACCAAAACCACCTTGTTGTCTGAAGCCGCCGCCAAACATGTCTTCAAAACCGCCGTGACCTTGTTGAGAGCGTCCGCCAAAACCACCATGGCTGCCATCAAAGGCGGCATGACCGAACTGATCGTATTGACGACGTTTATCTGCGTCAGTCAGAATTTCGTAGGCTTCTTTAATTTCTTTGAATTTGTCTTCAGCCGTTGCATCACCCGGATTCTTATCTGGGTGGTATTTCATCGCGAGCTTTTTGTAGGCTTTTTTAATATCTTTAACGTCGTCTCCTTTGGAGACGCCTAGCACGCTGTAATAATTTCGTTTGGACATGTCAGCCTCTTGCTTTATTCCTGACTAAAACTGGAAAAGGGCGTACGAGAAATCTCTTACGCCCTTAATGCCATTGCTAATATGATATCGCTCAACCACCTAAGATGGTACAGATAGTTGAGCTAAAGCGTTATTTCACTTCTTCAAACTCAGCGTCGACCACATCATCATCTTTTGATTGAGCGTCATTGCCCTGAGCTTGCTGTGCTTGCGCTTGTTGCTGAGCGATCTCCATCAGTTTCTGAGCCGCTGCTGCGAGAGCTTGAACCTTGGTGTCAATCGCTTCTTTGTCATCGCCCTTACGAGCAACTTCAACTTCGTTGATTGCAGTTTCAATTTTCGCTTTCTCTTCAGCCGGCAGAGCTTCACCCACTTCTTCGATTTGCTTACGAGTACCGTGAATCATTTGATCCGCTTGGTTGCGTGCGGTGGCTAACTCTTCGAACTTTTTGTCCGCGTCTTTGTTTGCTTCCGCTTCTTGTACCATTTTCTCAATCTCAGCATCGCTCAAGCCGCCTGACGCTTGGATAGTGATTTTCTGCTCTTTGCCCGTGGTTTTATCCTTAGCAGAGACATTCAAGATACCATCAGCATCTAGGTCGAAAGTCACTTCAATTTGCGCCATACCGCGTGGTGCAGGCTGAATACCTTCAAGGTTAAACTGACCAAGAGACTTGTTGAAGGTCGCTTGTTTACGCTCACCTTGCAGAACGTGAATCGTTACTGCACTTTGGTTATCTTCCGCGGTTGAGAACGTTTGGTTCGCCTTGGTTGGAATAGTGGTGTTTTTCTCAACCAATTTGGTCATTACGCCGCCCATTGTCTCGATACCGAGAGAGAGTGGGGTAACATCCAATAGCAACACATCTTTTACTTCACCAGCCAGCACACCACCTTGAACGGCTGCACCCATCGCAACTGCTTCATCAGGGTTAACATCACGGCGAGCTTCTTTACCGAAGAACTCAGCCACTTTCGCTTGTACCATTGGCATACGTGTTTGACCACCGACCAAAATCACATCGGTGATGTCGCTTACTGACAGTTTTGCGTCTGTCAGTGCCACTTTAAGTGGTTCAATAGAACGCTGGACAAGATCTTCCACTAATGATTCCAGTTTCGCACGAGTCACTTTGACGTTCATATGCTTAGGACCGGTTGCATCTGCCGTTACGTATGGCAAGTTGACATCCGTTTGTGTGGTAGAAGAAAGCTCGATTTTTGCTTTTTCTGCTGCTTCTTTCACACGTTGCATTGCTAGTGGATCGGCTTTTAGATTAATACCTTGCTCTTTTTTGAACTCGTCTACCAAGTAGTTGATTAAGCGGTTATCAAAGTCTTCACCACCAAGGTGTGTATCACCGTTAGTTGCAAGAACTTCAAAGGTTTGCTCGCCTTCAACTTGGTCGATTTCGATGATCGAGATATCAAAAGTACCACCACCTAAGTCGTAAACCGCGATAGTGCGATCGCCGCCTTTTTTATCTAGGCCGTATGCCAACGCTGCAGCTGTTGGTTCGTTGATGATACGTTTTACTTCCAGACCTGCGATACGGCCAGCGTCTTTGGTTGCTTGACGTTGAGCGTCGTTAAAGTAAGCCGGAACCGTAATAACAGCGCCAGTGACTTCTTCACCAAGGAAATCTTCTGCCGTTTTCTTCATTTTTTTCAGAATTTCAGCTGAAACTTGAGGCGCTGCCATTTTTTGGCCTTTCGCTTCTACCCAAGCATCACCATTGTCCGCCTTAACGATTTTGTAAGGCATGATTTCGATGTCACGCTGAACTTCTTTGTCTTCAAAGCGACGACCAATCAAACGCTTAATTGCAAATAGCGTGTTGGTTGGGTTGGTTACCGCTTGGCGTTTTGCCGGTTGGCCGACCAATGTTTCCCCATCTGTGTAGGCCACAACAGAAGCTGTGGTGCGCTCACCCTCCGCGTTTTCAATTACGCGTGGTTTGTCGCCATCTAAAACAGAAACACAAGAGTTAGTTGTACCTAAGTCGATACCAATGATTTTACCCATAATAATTACCTCTGTAATTTGCATTAGTTATATTAATGCAAATTAGCTAAATTCGAATGTTGATTTTATAAGAACATAGAATGCATTTTTGCTATCACTATGCTCATTCTCAATGAAATATACTGTTATCAGTCTTGCCGCTAAGCAGGTGGTAACTGCAATGTTTGCAACCTGTTTGACTAGGGTGTAAACCCATCTTAGCCAGGGTTAAAGCGATATCTTTCTACGCTTTGTCTCATGGTGTTTAACGGCAATACTGAGTTATGTTCTACCAGTGTTCACTTATAAAGAACTACTTGTTGATTGCGATCTTACGTGGTTGCATTGCTTCTGGCACTTCGCGTACAAGATCAATATGTAGCAAACCGTTTTCCATACTTGCTGCTGATACAGTGACGTAATCAGCCAGTTGGAATTTTCGTTCAAAGTTGCGTTCAGCAATACCTTGATAAACGTAAGTTGGTTTTGTTTCTTCAGCTTTGATTTCGCCGGAAACAATCAGCATATTCTCGTTTTGAGTCAGTGTTAACGCATCTTCAGAGAAACCAGCAACAGCCATAGTGATACGGTAGTTGTGCTCATCTTTCTGTTCGATGTTGTATGGTGGGTAACCAGTTTGAGACGGTTTCTTCGCATTGTTCTCTACAAGATTAAACAGGCGATCAAAACCAATGGCATGGCGGTATAGGGGAGAAATATCTACATTACGCATAATACTATCCTTCAATAATAAGCAATAGTTCTCACCGCTTTTTGCGATGAGATTGAAGCCATATTCCTAAGCCCTTGTGAGGCTTAATAGACATACGGTCAACAGTTAATAATTAGAAGTCGCAGCGGCTAACACATTCGTTATGGTTTAGAGCAACGCTTCCAAGCCGATAGCTTGTCATTCCCTCTATTAGGCGAATCAAGCTATCAAAGAACTCCATAAGGCAGTTCGTGTAATCAATATATGCTTCCGGAAATTACCTGTCAAGCTACCCATTAGAAAAAATAACTAAAAATTTCATTTTTTCGTTATCACGGCGATTGAGTGCACCCAAAGCTCTGATCAGGACAACGGGCGGCTCACTTGTCAGAGTGACGGTGTCATGTTTGTCGGTTAAATGGATTAGAAGCCAGAATGGTTCAAACTGACGTGGCATGGTTTGTTTATTAAATTGTTTTAATTCAATTATTTATGGGCGCAGTGAATTTATTCTTGAATTAGTTTTCTATTTTCCTATAAAGAGAAGCGATAACAACGTAGGATCGGCGTCAATTATCGATAAAGACGCAGGTCGCACAACAGTGCGCGAACATAAAGAATTATGCAGCTAACCGCCAAACCATTACAGAATAACGCCTTACTTATTTCCATCTGCACACCGCAATTTAAAGGTGCAGAGGCGACTGAATCGCTCGCTGAATTAGCCCGTCTGGTGACGACGTTAGGCTTTAACGTAGTAGGCACTCAGTCACAAAACCTTGCCTCAACTCAAAAACAGAGCGTTCTGGGTGTAGGCAAAATGGCGGAGATCGCTCGTTTAACGGGTAATCGAGGCGAGATGGAAGAAGATCTCGATACCGAAGATCTGTTTGATGATGAGTCATTCGGTGACATGTCTTTTGACGCGCCGATCTATGATGAAATGCGCTTTGAAGATCTACCATCAGAAAACTTGCCGTTGTACTGTGCCGATGTGGTGGTGTTTGACTGTGATTTGAGTCCATCTCAATTGCGTAACGTTGAGAACCAGTTGGGTGTTGAAGTGTTTGACCGCACTGGCATCATCATTGAGATCTTTAGCCGCCATGCGCGTACTCGTACTGCTCGTCTACAGGTTGAAATTGCTCGTCTTAATTACTTAGCGCCACGCCTACGTGAATCGACCAGCGGTAACAAAGAACGCCAAATGGGTAAAGGTGCTGGTGAAACCACGCTGGAACTCGATCGCCGTAAAGTGCGTGATCAAATAGCGGAACTGAGACGCGAACTGGTAAGCGTACAACATGAGTTGAAAAACCGTCGCTCCCAGCGCTCTGAGCTTTTCAGCGTAGCTTTAGTCGGCTATACCAACGCGGGTAAGTCGTCGATGATGCGCGCGTTGACGGGCAGTGAAATGCTGGTGGAAAACAAACTGTTTGCCACGCTCGATACCACGGTACGCGCGCTGTACCCAGCAACTCAACCGCGTATTCTGGTTTCAGATACGGTTGGTTTTATCAAAAAGTTACCGCATGACTTAGTGGCTTCATTCCACTCGACGCTTGCAGAAGCGCATGACGCATCTCTACTGCTTTATGTAGTTGACGCATCCGATCCAACCTTCCGTACTCAGCTTGATGTGGTGCACGAAGTGTTAGGTGAAGTGGGTGTTGATGATATTAAGAAGCTGTTGGTCTTAAATAAATCGGACCAATTGAGCGAGGAACAGCAAGCTGCGCTAATGGAAGAATTTCCTGATGCGATGATGACCTCGACGCGCAATCCGCTTGATGTGGCGAAGCTGCACCAATACATTGTTGATTCTTCGCAGCAAGATATGATCGAAGAAGAATTCATTATTCAATATGACGCTCAAGGTATTATTGGTGAAATCCGCACCAGCATGAGTGTGATTAAAGAAGAGTATGAATACGACCACATAAAACTCACGGTGCGCTCAAACGCAATTGAATTGGCGAGATTGAAAAAGCGCATGCAGAAGTAAGGAAAATAAAAGAGCCAGCAACATTGCTGGCTCTTTTTTATCCGTGACTAAAATTACATATTAATCTCAGCGCTCATTAGATTCGGTCGCTTGAATCTTGAAAAATACAGAATAGAGCAACGGAACAATGATGAGAGTCAGCAAGGTGGCGAACGTCAGTCCAAACACTAATACGACAGACATTGATTTGAAAAACGCATCAAAATAGAGCGGAACAACGCCTAACACTGTGGTTAACGCTCCCATTAATACCGGTCTTACACGGCTTGCTGATGCATCCACAACCGCATCAAACCTTGGCTTACCTTCTGATATTTCGAGATCTATTTGGTCTACTAAGAA
>NZ_AFWF01000269.1 GCF_000222605.1 Vibrio ichthyoenteri ATCC 700023
TTGTTTTTAAGTGAAAAAGTAAAGATCGAATTTGAAAATTCCATAGCGTGTTATCAGCAAGTTTCAGACTCTGGTAAATGTGAATCTAACGATGATATTGTAGGACGAGCTTTCGTAAAAGCAGCAAAAACGCAGGAAAACGTGTTGGTGGAAGACATCCAGTTAGAATCTTTTCGAAAGTTGTATATTACAGGGCATGGTGGGGCTGGCGTTGCTCATACATCTAGTGGAGATTCAATCTTTACAGCGAAAGAGGTTGTTGACATTTTAGAGGTTAATGGGATTTTAGGTAAAATTAAAGATTTGAGATTTACCAGTTGTGGTTCCGCGGATAGGAGAAAAATTGCTAGCGTTTCAAAAGAGAGCATTGACGTAGCTAATCGGGACCCCGGTATTTTTGAAAAGTTAGCTTTTGGAGGTGCTAAGTCTTTCATTGAGGTGCTCAGTAGCGAGATTTGGGATAGAGGTTATACTGATGTTCGAGTTTCTGGATATCATGGGGCTGGAGTTTTTTATAAAGAAGAACTCCCGTTCACTCATTTAAGAAGTTCTACGATTCCTGCTACAGATACCGTAAAACGTGAAAGCCTTAGAGTTACGCTAGAATCGGATTTAGATTAGTTTATTTGCAATAAAAGGAATGATCATCAAAAGTATCATTGAGATCAATCGCTTTTGGGATTAATCTCTTTCCCCAGATGTGAAAAAACCGACTTTGGAGAGTCGGTTTTTCGGAATACTTACTAGTTTAGCCACTGGGTAAGTCCTTTCATGATAGCCATATCGTTAAAGCACTTCAAGTATTCCTGCACTCTGTTTGGATTCAAGATGTTTTGGACAGAGCGAGGCGCATCATCCACCGACCAAGGGAAGTTCCAAAGGTGGAAGGTAAAGGCACTAATCAAAACTATGCTTCGGCACGATAATTTCGCCCCTTGTAGCTGCTAGAGGGGATAAGCGGGAAAGGAATAAATGATTAGTGTTGTGAGACTGGAATGGGGGCGAAAGCCTTACTCACAGCGCAGGGCAGCCCGAAAGGGTAAGAGAAATATCCCAATCTGAAAGCGACCAAAATGATACCTAAAATCACACTGATTTGGGTAGGGGTCGGCGCAGCCGAAAGGGTTCGTTTGCGTACATCTCTATGCACTCTCGTTTCCCTTTTACATTGCTCGGTGTAGTGCTTGTGCTTGCGGTGTTTCTTTCATGCATCGCTTTTTCGGGCATTTCTTATACTGGTCTCTTTATTTTTCCAGTATGACGACTTTTTCCTATCCCACGTTGTTGGCTCATCTTGTGATAGGGCTATTTTTTTATTTCACCTCTAATTCAAACAATTCTCTGTCTCTATTTTTTGTTAGGTATTGGTCTAACTTATTCGTGACTTGCTCCTTGTAATCATTCTCTCGTTCCATTCTTTCTAATACCATCGCTCCTAACAAAATCTTTCTTCTCGTGTCATCCTTTCGTTTCTTGCTACTTTCCTTTTGTTGCTCCTTTTGGATTTTTAATCGTAGTTGTTCCTGTTTCTTCTTGAGTTGTTCTAGCTTGCTTGTCATCAATAACCTCCTCTCCGTTTTTGTTTAGCTTATCATTTTGCAGACTCCATGCTAACTTTTCCGATTATTAGGAAAAGCGCACTTATACATTGCAAGCAATGTGTGCGAATCACTTCGTGATTTTTAACCACAGCGATCGCTGTTTGGAGTTTTGGAAACTTGGCTATTTATCATTGCAGCGTAAAGATTGGCAGCCGTTCAAATGGTGCGTCATCGGTTGGTTCATGTGCCTATCGTGAAAGTGTCAAAATCAAAGACGAACGATTGGGAATTGAACATGACTATTCTCGAAAATCGGGAGTGGTGGATTCATTCACTATGACTCCTGAAAATGCGCCAACGTGGGCGAGTGACTCCGCCAAACTTTGGAATGAAGTCGAGCGCATCGAGAAGCGAAAGGACGCACAAGTTTTTAGGGAAGTGGTTGTGGCTTTGCCTAGAGAACTCGATCGAGAGAAGCAACAACAATTAGTCACGGACTATACCAAACGTAATTTTGTTGATGAGGGTATGTGCGCCACGGTTGCGATCCATGAGACCAAACACCAAAACCCCCACGCTCATATCATGTTGACCACTCGGACAATTGGTGAAGATGGATTTGGAAAGAAGCAGCGAGACTGGAATCAGAAAAACCGCCTTGAATCGTGGCGTTCTGATTGGTCTCAATCCGTTAATCAGGCGTTACAGCGTGATGGTCTCGTGGTTCGAGTCGATCACAGAAGCCTTGAGCAACAAGGTATTTCACGCGCACCACAGATCCACATGGGAAAAGCGGCCACCGCAATGGAGCGAAAAGGAATTGAGACGGAACGGGGGGATCGGAATCGAGAGATCACCGAATCGAATCAGGACATGGCCAGATTCATCCAGCAAGGTATCAATTCCGCTCGGAAGCAGTTTGAAGCGCACAAAGCACAAGAGGCCGCGAGAAAAGCGGAAGCCCTTGTGCTGCAACAGCAGCGAGAGCGCGAGGCGAAAGCGCAGGAAATGGAAAGGCGTCAAAAAGAAGCCCTAGAACGTAGCAGTAAACAGAAATCCCAAGGGAGAGGCTGGAGTTTATGAGATCCGATGAACAAATATTTTCCCTGATGGCTATCGCGGAAGAGCAGCAACGTTTAATCACTCGATACATCGAGCAGCAAGAAGCATCAACGCAAGCAATGGAGCGGTCTCAACGCGTTTTTTTGCAGGAGTTACAAGGGAAACAACAGGAAGTGCAACGGGAATTTGACCGTAATCTGTTTGATTTAAATCAAAAATTGAGCAGTCGGATTGGCTGGTCGAGTCTTTTTCTAACCATGATAGTGGCTCTGTTTTTTGCCGGCACGATTGCAGCCGGTTTTGCCGTTTATTTGCGAGAGGTGCAGGGAGAACTAAAGGACACGCGTGCAGTTTTGCGGAAGCTAGAGGGTTATAACGCCGATTTGAAGATCTGCACGACAGAAGCAAAAGAGGATTTTCCTTGTGTGCGTGTTATGCGTAGTTGGGGCGGTTTTGGGGAGCATAAAGACTATTTTATTTTAGACCCTAAGTGATGCCCTGACGCCTCGCTGTGCTCGTTGTCGGTTCATTTGACTAGGCAAAACTTGTTGCACTCGTTTTACCTGGTCAAACGAACTCCAGCAAGAAAACTATTCCTTTTGAGTGTTTGAGCTTGAAAACAGTGTTAACGGGGATGTGAAAAATATGCCCTGTAAATCGCCTCAAAAGCGTCACAAACTTTCAAAGCGATTTTTGGCTATCTAGGTACGGATTTCTTGTTAAAACGCAGTGTAGGGCTTTCTAGCGCTTCGGAAGCGTGCTTTTTGATGGCTAACTTACGGATTTAACATAATAGGAATTACGCGCACTAACAAATCAATCCCCTGCCTAACATTTCATTTCTTTGGGCGGTAGAAGTTGTTAGGACATTTCATAAGTAATCTCGTGATATAACAGGCTGGGTTGAGGATAATGCAGAATTCTGAAAATCAATAATTTGAGTGCTTATGCCGTTACCAGTTTTATCAACAATTACCCAAAAATCTTATGCACAATCATTGACTCACTTTGATAGAGCAATCGGAAGTGATTTATCAAAGAATTTAAAAAGTGTTCGAAATGCAAATCTTGAAAAAGATGGACTGATGTTAGTTCTTGGAAAAGAGAACATCTCGCGAGATAAAATAAACATAATAGCTCAGCAGGTGCCTCGAATTATTAGCGGGAAATCCCCTTACACTAC
>NZ_AFWF01000268.1 GCF_000222605.1 Vibrio ichthyoenteri ATCC 700023
GATTCGAGTTATTGATGGGGCAAGTTTTTACGACCTTGCCACTGGTCGGAGAGATGCGCTTAAAGAATTGCACGAAGTCTTACCGAGAGTGATTGAGAAGGTGTATCAAGAGGAGTTGGAGGATGACACGTTTACGGTTAATGACATCCCCAACTATGCACAATATTTTGAGTTGGCTTACGGTGACTAATTAGTTATTTCTTCAATATCATTCAAAAGTCGAACAACTGAGCGACCGATAGCAGCAGCCATGTTGACGGGAACTGCATTTCCGATTTGCCTATAGATAGAGCCAATTGACCCTTGAAACTCCCATGAATCAGGAAATGTTTGTACCCTTGCATACTCTCTTGTTTGTAAGGGTCTTGTTTCTAAAGGGTGACATCGCTCAGTTTGTTTTTGTGCTGGTGATGTCGTGAGAGTTAGACTTGGCTCATCCATTGACAGTCTTCTAGCCATTCCTGTTTTACCACCACCTAAGAAGTAGCTAGCCTTCATGTATTCTCTTTGAAGTTCATCGCTTAAATCTCTCCAGTATCCACCAGGAGGTACTTGATCCATTATTTCCCTTTTTCTTTCAGGGTAAACCTGACCTAAAGATTTTGGAACATCTTCAGAATAGAGTTCGCCACTAAAAAAAGCATCTTTAAGAGTCATTACTCTTTTATATGGCGAGGGCCATTTATATGTTACGTGGTCTGAAAGTTCCTTTTTTATACCTACAAGTATCAATCTCTCTCGTTTTTGTGGGACTTTAAAAAAAATTGCTTTTAGAATTCTTGGTTCAACCAATACATATCCAAGTTCATCAATAATATTCCTGATGGTATTCATTGTTCTGCCATCATCATGAGTTAGCAGGCCTCTAACATTTTCAGCAACGAAAATATTTGGTTGAAGTTCTTTTACTGCTCGTGCGAACTCAAAAAATAAAGTGCCCCGAGTGTCTTCAAAACCCAGTTTTTTTCCTGCATATGAGAAGGCCTGACAAGGGAACCCCCCCGTTACAATATCTACTTTCTCTGAAATACTAGTAAAATCAACGTTGGCAATATCACCTTCAACGACATTCCAGTTAGGGCGATTGTACCTTAGTGTTTTACAGGCAGATTTATCAAGTTCATTAAGCATGACGCTATGTAATCCTGCTTGTTCCATACCAATAGCTAAACCGCCACCTCCAGCAAAAAGCTCTACAAGGTTGAACTGTCTTTTTGGCTTTGTTTTAAGTTCTCTATCCCAGTTACTTTCTTCTAGGCTTTTTATTTCTTGGTGCTCTTTTACTTGATCCTTGTGGATGAACGTTTTATCTGAATTTGGGAAATACGTTGGTTTGATTTTTCCATTCTTAACCCAGTTATCCAAAGTTCTTTTGGATTCAGAAAGAATGTCTGCTAGCAGTTCTAAGGTGTAATAATCTTTGTTATGGACATCAAGCATTATGACGCTTCCATCTATGAAAATGATGGGGTGGAGTATACATACTTTGGTAAGAAGGTCCAGTCTTTTGAAGGTTCGTCGAAGATGACTATGCGAGACCCATGTGAGACCAAAACAAGCCATATCAGATAATAGCCCCAGATAGGGGCTTTTTCTTTTCAGCGTAGAAGCAAAAAAAACCTATTGAGCGCGGAGCGCAATCTCGTCATTCCTTCGGTCTTTCAGGACGATTGTGTGTCAATGCGTGGGCGGCTTGTCCGTCCAACATTGTCCACATGAGTCCTTTCCTCATCCTTTCTTTTTTGTTCTGCTTTGCCACCTGCGATATACTTCCTTTATGTATTAAGCCAGCATACACAGAGTGCACTCGCTTCGCTCTTTTCTCTGTGAGCTGGAAAGGGGCGCTAACGCCCCCTTTACCCCAGTTAACCCCTTCGAAAAGTGACCTCGTTCCGAGCTAACTTTTCTCAGCGGTAAAGAGGAATGCCCGTGGAGAAACGAGAGAGAATTATCAAGATTCGTGCAACCGAATCGGAATACAACGAGCTGGTAGCTCGATGCCCCAAACCCCGACTTGCGGAATGGATGCGTGAGCATTGCTTGGGTACGAAAGTGCCTCGGGCTAATGCCGTTCCGAACGTTGACCCTGCGCTGCTGCGTCAACTTGCTGGAATGGGTAACAACTTAAACCAGATTGCGCGAGCCATTCACAGCCAAGAATGGAAGCCCGTTGATCGCGTTCAAGTCATTGCGGCTCTTGCGAGTATTCAGCGTGAGTTGGCTTCGATTAAATCGGAGAACATACACGATGATTGTTAAATTTCATGCTCGTGGCGCTGGGCGTGGCTCTGGCCCTGTTGAATATTTGCTTGGAAAAGATAGAAACCGTGACGGTGCAACGCTTGACCGCGGCGACCCTGACGAAATTCAGGCGCTGATTGATTCAAGTCCTTACGCCAAAAAATACACATCAGGCGTTCTGTCTTTCGAGGAGGCCGATCTCGATAGGCAGACCAAAGACAAGATCATGTCGAGTTTTGAAAAAGCGTTGTTGCCTGGTCTTGAGGCGGATCAGTATTCGTGTCTTTGGGTAGAACATCGAGACAAGGGGCGATTAGAGCTGAACTTTGTTGTTCCTAATGTGGAGTTGCAGACAGGTAAACGGCTACAGCCCTACTTTGACAAGGCGGATAAGCCCCGAATTAACGCATGGAAAACGGGGATGAATGCCAGTTTAAAACTGCATGACCCCGATGATCCGATTAACAAACGTGAATTGACCACTCCACGCAATCTCCCAGCCTCCAAACAAGAAGCCGCGAGAGCTATCACAGACGGATTGTTATCTCTCGCCGGCAACGGCGAGTTACGCACTCGAAAAGATGTGGTAAATGCCCTTGAGGGCGCAGGTTTCACCGTGGCAAGGCAGACCTCAAAAAGTCTCTCGATTGCCGATCCTGATGGTGGACGGAATATTCGATTGAAAGGGCAGATTTATGAGCAAGATTTTAAATTTGGCGCAGGACTTCGAGAAGAAATCGAAGCAGCAAGCGCACGATACCGAGCAACGTCTCAAGAGCGAATTCGAGAGGCACGAGAAGTTTATCGAACAGGCGTTGAGATCAAGCGAGCAGAAAATCAAAGACGATATAAGCGTCCAGAATCAACGCATGAGCGCGTTAGTTCTCAAAAGCTGGTTATGGATAGTCCTGACTATCGTTCTCGTTCTGGCAGCTTGCATGGGTGTGATTTGGTGGCAAGGGGAAATCATTCTGGCGAACCAACAAGAGATCAATCGTCAGAACGCCACGATAGAACGGTTAGAGAGGAACGGGGGCAAGATCCAGTTCAGCAATTGCGACAAACGTTTGTGCGCCCAGATAGACGAGAACGCGCCGACCTATCAGAACGGGTACAGGATTTTGAAAGGGTATTAAATCATGACAGAGCTAGAACAACAGCTATTGACCGCATTCGAAAACTTGCAGAGTCAACACGAGAAGCAACACAAAGACTTTGTGACGGCTTACAACAACTTGGCGCAAATGTTCGACACTACCTCGAAAGAGAACGCCACGTTACGCCAACAAGTCAGCAACTTGAGCGAGCAGGTCAACACCTTGAGCAATCAACTCCAGCAGTTGGAAAGGCATTACAGCACGAAAAATCGCTAGATCGTCACGTTAAAGGAATGGGCTTTAGCAGATAACATTTTTCTGTTGTTTCCCTAGTCTCGATAAGGCGTTACGATAGCCAGATAAAACAAAACCCCGATTCGTATCATCAACTTGGCGGAAGAAATACGAAATCAGGGTTCAGGAATAAATCCTAAAGCGAGTTTAACACATGGATCACCAAGTACAACCACTGAACCGCCATCTGCGCGGTGATATTTGAACCAATTAGCACTCTTTCAGGCGCGTTTACCTGTAAAGCCCTACCACACTGATGATTTAACGAACGGTTTGTCCATCGTTAAGGCTCAGCACGCTTTGAAATCTCGCTACATTCAGCCGAATGGACCGACACACAAATACTGGCTCGTTTTCGATGTGGATACGCCCACCGCGACAATGGGCTGGTACGATTCAGGCGCACCCGCCCCCAATATCATCGCGACCAACATTGAGAATGGACACGCTCATTTGATTTATGGGCTTGAGGTGTCGATCCGTACTGCACCCGATGGAAAGTCCAAACCATTACGCTACGCAGCGGCCGTAGAAAGCGCGCTGCGCGAAAAATTAGGGGCAGACATTGGGTATGCTGGGCTTGTCTGTAAAAACCCGTTAAACGCTCACTGGCGCGTTTCTACGTGGGAAAACAACCTCTACTCGCTGGACTGGTTAGCGGATTACCTCGATTTAAGCGCGTACAACAACCAGAAACGACTTCCAGATTATGGACTGGGGCGTAACTGCAACTTGTTCGAATATCTCTCCACATGGTCTTACAAAGCGATTCGGCAGGGTTGGCCAGACTACGAACAGTGGCTTGAAGCCTGTTTCACTCGTGCAATGGGTTACAACAAGCAGCAGTTCAAGCAGCCATTGCCTGAGAACGAAGTGAAACACACGGCAAAGAGTGTCGCGAAGTGGACGCACAAACACTTTAGCCCGTCAGCGTTCAGCGCATGGCAAGCCAAGCAGGGAGCGAAAGGCGGTAAGGTTTCGAAAGGTGGTGGTAGGAAAATGAATATTGATTCAGCAAGGCAGTCTAAGCCTTGGGTTGAGCTTGGGATTAGTAGAGCAACCTACTATAGAAGAAAAAGTGAACAATAAGGCAGCGGAAGTAAGGAGCGGAAAGTAAATTCTCTAATGATTTTTTTTTCATGTTAAGTGTATGATTTGTTTTTTTATCTTTAGCGTATACACACATATGGCGTTACTTAAATTTATCTCTGATGATGACTTGTTTCATGAAGTTCGGTTATTAGTTAAAAAGACCATAATAAAACGAAATAAAGCTGAAAAAGACTTCAACAAAAATGTAGTCGATCCTTTCTGTTCACTATTTGAAGCTCCTGCTTTTGCAAACCATGAAGCTTGGCGAAGTGCTGAGTTAATGCGACAAACCCAAAAGACAATCCAAAACCATGTGGGAACATTCCATCAACAAATTTTAGGTCATGTCGTGGGGTGGGAAGATTTAGGCGTTGGTGCTGTAGTAGATCTGAAAAACATAGATCGTAAAATCATTGCTGAGGTAAAGAATAAATACTCGACAGTAACAGGTGGCGATTTGTCGAATAAATACAAATCTCTTGAGAATTTAGTTAAGCCAAAGCACAGTGGCTTCAAAGGTTTTACTGCTTACTTCGTTCAAATTATACCTCGTAAGCCCGAGAGATATAATGAGCCATTTACCCCATCAGATAAGGAAACTGGAGATCTTTGCCCAGCCAATGACCT
>NZ_AFWF01000267.1 GCF_000222605.1 Vibrio ichthyoenteri ATCC 700023
AGGTGCGCTTCGTCGGTTAACGCGACGATATGACGGCCACTGTATTGGTCACGCTCTGCAATGGCGTTAATACGGTTAATCAGCGAGATATACGCCGCGGCCATTTGGGCTTCATAGCCATTTTTCGCGTAAATACCCAAATCAATGATGGTGACATCGGCCTCTGGCCAGTGCTCCGCTTCTTGGTCGAAGATTTGCCCTTCCAGTCCTTCACAGAAAAAGCTGAGCGCTTCTGCCATGAGGCGCGCACGCTCGCGTCTGGC
>NZ_AFWF01000266.1 GCF_000222605.1 Vibrio ichthyoenteri ATCC 700023
TTCTTAGTCCAGCGACTTTCAAGGTTTGATGAGCTTGCATTACAACGCCACTTTTATGTGGCGTTTTCATTATTTAGAACCACGGAAAGTTGTGTACGAAGCATGGTTTGTGGGATATGAGAACCATAGCCACGATCAAGGGCGATATCAATTAAGTGTGCTTGACTGTGGGCGCAAAATTTTGCGCGTAGCCGAGCGACGTAGCCTTCAAAGGTTTTGATTGATATGTTCATGGTTGTCGCAATAAAAGTGGGTTTCTTACCATAAAGTAAAAGAAACAATACTTCCTGCTCTCTTGCTGTCAGCTTCTCTTTTACGCTATTAAACTCACCGACTTTAGGTATTTTAAGGGCATGATCAATGCCAGTGGCTCGGCAGACCCAGTGACCAACTTCGAGAATGGCAGTTTCGGTTAAGTCCTGACCAAAAAAAACCGTACCTTGAACTTGCCCCTCGTTATCATACCAAGGTTTTTTCGTGAAAATATGCGCACGCCAAGAACCATCAGAGTATGGATGGATATCTAATATTTTTAGTGCACATCGCGTTTCAATAACGTGGCGATCTTGATGTCGAAAGTCATCGGCACAGTTGACCGTTTGGCAGGGCATATCATAGTCGGTCAATCCTTTCACTTCGGCAGCGTCAGTTAACCCGACCAGTTGAGCGTAGGCTTGATTGGCGTAAACGAAAACCGAGTTTAAATCTTTACAACCCCAGTAACCGGGTAATTGGTTAATCAGCGAATCAAATCCATTATCCACCAATTTCATGGTGCATTCTCATATATGATACTAAGTACGTATATATTAAGAGATTCTTCGGCATGAATATATAAAAAAAGCCAGACATTTCATCAATATCTGGCAAATACAAGAATTATTCTTGTCGACGTGTAGAAGAGGTTCTATGACTCAGCGAGGGTATGCTGAGTATAGATACATCAATATACGACTATTGATGCAGACAATGGCACGTAGTGCCAAAGCGTGGGTGCAATGTATCCTTTGCAGCAGAAACAAAAAAGGGGGGAAATCCCCCCTCAATCTGACTATTGTGACCGTTCTCTATTTAATTTCACGAACCACGCGGAAGCCGACATAGTTGGCTGCGCTCGCTGGTGATAAATAGAGGCGCTCGTAGGCGACGGCTTTTGCTGGAGAAAAGTTCCACGCACCACCTTTAGCGATACCTTGAGTGCTGTTGGTCCATTGCCATACGTTACCGACGGTATCGTATAGGCCAAGTGGATTTGCTTTAAAAGATTTCACCGGCGAGGTGCTGGTGTTTGCCCAAGGTGAGCTACTCCAGCCAGTATTGGCTTCGCCAGTAATGAAGTTGTTACCCCACCAGTAATCACTTTGGCTGCCCGCACGCGACGCAATTTCCCACTCATCTTCGCTCGGCAAACGGTAATGATAACCGGTTTGTTGGCTGAGCCATGTTACGTAAGCTTTAGCATCGTTTTTACTGATACACACGACAGGAGAGTCTGACGCTTGTTTAAAGCCAGGATTGCGCCAATAGCTTTTCTCTATCGCGGTGACATCGCCGTCAACAATTGCAGTACAGGTGTTTTTGAGTTCCGCATCGGTTTGGTAATCGGTTTGACGAACAAAGTTATCAAACTGACCGACAGTGACTGGAATAGCCCCAATCCCGAAAGCATGATCAAGGTAGTACTGATTTGATGCGTTTTCGCCAAGCATGTACTCGCCCGGTACAATAGCAACTAGCTGTGGGGCTGTGATGCCACCTTTAATTAAATCAGCGAACTTATCACCCGCGCTAAGGCTGTTGGCTTTTTGCTTCAAGTTGGCGCGTAGTTGGTGATCAGATTTGATGCTGAGGTTTTGATCAAAAGTCTGAAAGCCTTCTTTTTTCACTACGATATGATGAGGGCCAACAGGTAGCATTATTTCAACCGGAGTGTTGCCGTAAGAAACGCCATCAACAAACACTTGGTCGTCAAATTGATTTGAACGAACCGATAAGGTTACCCAAGCCACTTCTTTTTCATTGTTAAACTGCTCAGCAGAAGAGTAGCCCGGCTCGAAGCAGTATTGCTTATCAACACCTAACAAAGTACATGCTGTGGTGTTGTCGAGACGCGATTCTAAGTCGACATCCATGATAGTGCGGTAGCGCTCGCCATCGTAGAAACCAGAGTTGGTTACTTTGTGGCGCATAACATGAATGTTGAAAGATACTTTAGCGGCATTGGCTTTCACCAACTGCGCTTCAGTGGTTTGGGCGATCAATTCAGCTTGAAATTGCTTAACCGCTTTTTGTAGCGCCAATTCACGAGTTTGGTTGTCACATTGAGCCAAGGTCATGTTGGATTGGCAGCGATTAGTAAAACTGACGTTAACTTGATTGCTAGGGGAGAGCTCGGTCTCTAGGCGTTCAACACGTGCGCGGATTTTTGCGCTGTCAAAAGCGTCGATGGCCTGTTCAATGGTTTGAATTTTGACATCTTGTTGCGCTAATTGCAGATTAGCATCTTCAAGTTGCTGCTCAACGTTCAACTTGTTTTGCTGATTTTGCTTAAGGTTTTTCCACGCATCTTGATAAGCGTTTTGCGAGGTCGCAAGATCGACGTTAGGATCATCAATCATTGCTTTATAGTCAGCCTCTAGTTGAGCCTTGGCTCCGGCAAACTTCTCAGTCAGTGTTTGATTGTCTTTTTTCGCTTGAAGCAGCAGTTTTTGCTGCTGGGAAACGCTGGCTAGTTGTTCTTTACGCTCTTTGAGGGCGCTCTCTAGTTCAGCATGCTTGGAAAATAGTTGGTCATCAATGGAAACAACAGTGGTTGCTGTCGTGTCTGCCAGTGCGCCAGTGCTTATAAGGCATGGAGATAATGCCAGCAAAAGAGTCGGTAAACTTGTTCGCATCGTGGTATGTCTATCTTCAATTAATTTAATTAGCTTATTCTAAACGAAAACGCCATTTTGTCTTAAATTATCGTTAGATAACTTAGAAGCAAAATGGCGCTTTCCTTCATCTTTGTGAATTGGCTCGTTTTTATCGTAAAGAGCTGGCTTGGATTAGCTGTCGTCTTTAGAGCGCAATTTCACCCAAACGGTATCGTTTTGGCTGATGGTAACTTCGCGGTTATACGTTTGGTAACCGTTTTTTGAAACCGTTACTTTATGTAGTCCGCGTGGTAACAACACTTCAACAGGTGTGCTGCCGTAATCAACTCCGTTAATTACCACATCATCGTTGTATTGGTCAGAACGCACAGTAACGCTCACCCAGTTTTTGTCTTGCTTTTTAACGTGGCTGTTAGAGTCATCTTTCAAGCAGTAACGGCTAGAGACATTCAGCAGCTTACATGCCGCAGTCGCTTCTGGTTTAGCTTGCAGCTGTGCTTGCATTTCCGTGAAGTAACTATTGTTACCTTCAAACCCAGCGCGAACAATTTGGCTATCTTGAACGTGAACATTCAACTGAACACCTTTGGCGTTTTGTTTTGCCAATGTTGTTTCAGTCAAGCTATCCATTAACTGATTTTTAAACGCTTTAACTGCTTTTTGCTTAGTTAGGTACTGGCCTTGGCTGGTACATTCACCGAGTGTCATGGTTGCAGAACAAGTGGTTTTAAAACTGGTTTGCATTACGTCACTTTCACGCAATTCCGCGCCAAGACGTTTTACACGCGCTTCAACTTTTTGCTCTTCAAGGTAAGAGAACTCAGAACTTAGACGAGCCTGCTTTTGCTTGATTTGAGAAAGACGGATTTCACTTTCTGTGATGGCCTGTTGGCTCTCTAGCAGCGTGGTTTGATTCTCTTTCACTGATGCCCAAGCATTTTGGTAGGCTTGTTGAAAGCTCAATAAGTCAATCTCTGGATCTTCAAGAAGACGGCTATACTGTTTGTCCAGAGCTGATTTCGCACGGTTGCGCTTTGCATTTAGCTCCTGCTCGTCACGCTTGAATTTGGCGTTTTCGTTCTGCAGTTGTTGAAAGCGTTGAGCTTCAGAGTCGTACTCTGTAGCAATCGTGCTCATTTCGGATTGCTTGTTACTCAATTTGATATCGATGGCAGCAACAGGATCAGCGGAAGCTTCTTCTGCACTTACCGTGGTCGATACCCAAAAAGGGCTTAGCGCAAGCAAAAGCGCTGGTATGCGACGTGTGATCATAAGTCTCTACAACAATTTTGTTTTAATTCACTAAATATAAAAATATTTAAGACAAAGTTTTGACAGTCCTTTGAAAGCCTGTCGTATGAGGCAGCCTTAGATATCCTTATTAGCACTTTGAACTCTAAGACTATCATAAGTTTATAAAAATAAATCTAAAGTGCTACTGATTATTTTGGGTAGTTCACGGAAATAAGCAAGAAAATATTACTGTTTCAGTCAACTTGGTTACGATGAGAGTGACATAGGCCGTAATTTGTGTGCGCTTGATCATTCTTCCGAAACATTATCCTTCACTTTTTAACCAGTTTGAAAGTGAACTTACTTCAAGTCGCTCGTGCTTTTTGCAGGTGAAATGAGTGTGTGAGGATTTTATCGAGATAAACTGCTATTTGTTATACCATCAACATTAGTCAAAACCGCCCCAAATTAGACGCTAATGAGCAATGACAAAACGGTTCAATTGAAATCAAGCAGCGACAAAATATTGTCTCCAAGACCTGCAGAGTTGGTGACATTACCCTCTTATATGGATTGCCATGATCATAGCTACACGCAAATTGTGATTGGTTTGAAGGGGCAAGCCGAGTTTGAAGTAAATGGGTATGGGAACTTGGTTGGGCCAGGTCAAGGGTGTGTTGTGACCTCTGGCTCTGGGCACGCTTTTGGTGGGGTGATTGGCCAGTCTGATATTTTGGTGCTCAATATGCCTTCGGCGTGCCATCAAGACCCTTTGATGTTGCAAAAGCTCAATGAATTGAACCAAGCTGATGTCTATTTTCAATTAGATGGTCAAATTCAAAAACTGATTCAGATGCTAGTGGCAGAGATGCATGCTAGCCCAGAGGATCTCCTGCTTAGCCGTGCATGTAATGATACCGTAATGGCCTTGTTGCATCGCCACATCTCTGCGTTACAGATCAGCCGTAAAGAGTCGCGCTTTGACCTTGAAGCGATTGACCGTTATATCGAACGCCATATCAGCTATAAAATTTCGGTTGCTCAATTGGCAGGCAGTGTTTTCCTCGGCGAAAGCCAATTCCATTCCTTGTTTAAAGAGCAGTTAGGCATTACGCCACACCAATACGTTTTAAGTAAGCGTATTGATATGGCGAAACAATTGATCGAGCAAGGTCACTTGACCTTAGGACAAGTCGCAGAGCTGTCAGGTTTTTCTGGCCAAAGTACGTTTGCGCACGCCTTCGCACGTCTGCAAGGTATCTCTCCATCACAGTACAAGAAACAAATTAGTTAAAATGGAAGGAAAACGTAGCGAGTTATTTTGCTAAATGTGATGTGATCGTGTTTTAACTTTGTTAAATAACGAAGTTTTTAGCAAATAATCCGGAGTTTTTGACAAGTATCCAACTCAAGCTCAAAATACACTGCAAGCCATTGTAGGAAACCTGCACATTTGTAGGTTTGAGATTGAGGAAAACGCATGTTTACAGCAACCGATGTGTTGAATGCCGAGTTTATTGAGCAGCCGCTTGATGATCTTTGGGCGTTGATCTCTCCGCTATATATGGTGGATGAATCACAATGGCTCGCGCAACTTTTACCTTTGGCCACTGCAAGTGCTAGTGAAAAACAGCAAATTGTGTCGCAAACTACCCAACTGATCCAAGCGATTCGAGCGGATAAAAAATCGATTCAGATGATCGATGCTTTGTTACTGGAATATAGCTTAGATACCCAAGAGGGCATTTTGCTGATGTGTTTGGCGGAAGCCTTAATGCGTGTGCCAGATGCCGCAACAGCAGATGCGCTTATCCGCGACAAACTGAGTGTAGCGGATTGGAAATCACATCTAAGAAATTCTGATTCAGTGTTTGTGAATGCCTCAACGTGGGGGCTGATGCTGACAGGCAAAGTCGTTGGTTTGGCTGAGCCTAAAACACCCCATCCAACACAAGCGGTCAATCGTTTAGTCAATAAGCTATCTGAGCCGGTGATCCGCCAAGCGATGCATCAAGCGATGAAAATCATGGGGCACCAATTTGTGCTTGGAAGAAGCATCACTGAAGCGCAAAAAAATGGCGTGGCTGCACGTGAGAAAGGGTTTACATATTCGTTTGATATGCTCGGAGAGGCGGCTTTAACTTCCGCTGATGCCAATAAGTATTTTAAAGATTACCTCATGGCCATTGAGGCCGTTGGCCGTGAGATGGATGATGAAAACCGCAGTTCTGCCCCATCGGTTTCAATCAAATTATCAGCGTTGCATCCTCGGTACGAAGTGGCCAATCAAGCTCGTGTAATGAGTGAGTTACATGACATCGTATTAGAGTTACTCCGTCGTGCGGTTGAACTGGATGTTGCGATTACCATTGATGCCGAAGAAGCGGACCGATTGGAATTATCGCTTAAGCTGTTTGAAAAGCTTTATCGAAGCGACGTAGTAGAAGGGTGGGGCAAATTTGGTCTGGTGATTCAAGCCTATTCGAAGCGCGCGTTGCCAGTATTAGTGTGGTTAAACCGATTGGCGAAGGAGCAGGGTGATCTCATTCCACTGCGATTAGTCAAAGGCGCCTATTGGGACAGTGAAATAAAATGGTCTCAGCAAGCCGGTTATCAAAATTATCCGGTTTATACCCGTAAAGAGTCCACTGATGTTGCCTATCTAGCCTGTGCCCGTTTTCTACTCAGTGAAGGGGTTCGCGGTAATATTTACCCTCAATTCGCAAGTCATAATGCTCATACGGTCACGGCGATCGCGGTTATGGCCGCCCATGATGAATACGAATTCCAACGCCTACATGGTATGGGGGAATCACTTTACAATCATGTCATGGCGACTTATCGCCAGCCTGTGCGTATCTATGCGCCAGTGGGAAGCCACAAAGATCTATTGCCTTATCTAGTGCGTCGGTTATTAGAAAATGGCGCCAACAGTTCGTTTGTGCATCGATTAGTGGATGCGCGCTGCCCCGTTGAGAGCTTAACGATCCACCCTGTCGATGGTTTGCAGGCTTTTGAGCATATCTGCAACCTCAACATACCGTTACCCCCAAGCATTTTTGCTCAGCGTCGTAATTCGCTCGGTATTAATATTGATATTGAAAGCGAAGCGCACCGTTTTGAGGCGCAAGTTGAAGCTTGGCTAACTCATCATTGGCAAGCCGCACCGGTGATTAATGGTGTTGACCTTTTCGAAAGCATGATCAAGGACGAGATAGCAGTTGAAAGCGTAAATGCGCCTTATGATCGTCGCATTTTGGTGGGCGAGATTGCGTTTGCAAACCTTGATCATGTTTCCGCAGCAATCGCCGCTGCGCAAGAAGGACTCGCCGCTTGGCAAGCGACGCCATCGACGGAACGTGCCGCGCCTTTAGAGCGATTAGCGGACTTGATGGAAGATAATTTGGCGGAATTGGTGGCTTTGTGTCACCAAGAAGCCGGTAAAACGATTCATGATGCAATTGATGAAGTTCGTGAAGCCGTTGATTTTTGTCGTTACTACGCCAAGCAAGTTGATGAACTGAGCGCTTTTACTATCAAGAGCTTTGATGGTCAAACACGAACCATCACACGTCAAGGTCGTGGTGTCTTTGTCTGTATTAGTCCGTGGAATTTTCCTTTGGCGATTTTCTTAGGTCAAATCTCAGCGGCCTTGGTCACTGGCAATACTGTGGTGGCGAAGCCCGCTGAACAGACCAGCCTGATTGCAGCTCGAGCGGTGGAATTGATGTTACAAGCGGGATTCCCAGCCAGTGTGATTCAACTATTACCCGGGCGTGGTCGTGATATTGGCTCGGCCCTGACCTCGCATGCCGCGATTGCTGGCGTCGCCTTTACAGGCTCAACGCAAACTGCGCAACGTATTAATCAAACTCTTGCCAACCGCGATACCAAGCCCGTTCCTTTGATTGCGGAGACTGGTGGACAGAACGCGATGATTGTTGATAGCACAGCGCTGCCTGAACAGGTGGTACGTGATGTGATTCGGTCAGCTTTTGCGTCTGCGGGGCAACGTTGTAGCGCGTTGCGCGTGTTGTTTGTCCAAGATGATATTGCTGATCGCATTATCGCGCTGATCCAAGGTGCGATGAATGAGTTGTCAGTCGGCGATCCAAAGCTTCACTCAACAGATGTTGGACCCGTTATTGATGCTCATGCTAAGCACAAGCTACTCACGCATATTGATTTAATGGCTTCGCAATATAAGACGATTGCGCAGTTGACGTTAGATGATACCTGCCAGCATGGTGATTTTGTTGCCCCATGCGCGTTTGAAATTGATCAGATTAGTGCGCTTAAAGAAGAGCAATTTGGGCCGATTTTGCATGTGGTGCGTTTTAAGGCTAGTGAGGTGGCGCAAGTGGTGGCCGATATTAATGCCACGGGTTTTGGTTTAACCCTAGGCATTCATAGCCGCAACGAAACCACATATCGTTGGATCGAAAAACATACCAGAGTCGGTAACAGCTACATTAACCGTGATCAAGTTGGTGCGGTCGTTGGCGTTCAACCTTTTGGTGGCCAAGGGCTATCAGGGACGGGGCCTAAGGCGGGTGGGCCTCACTACTTATTTCGTTTTACTCAGCTTAGTGTTCAAGCTCATTCATGAGAAGGAGAGAAATTATGCTTCATCAAGTCATTGGTTTTTCAGATGCCTTCTCTGCATGGGAAAACTGGAATCTAACCGATTTCGATTCTAAAACTGACGGCCTACTTGGGCTAAAAAGTGCGTTGGCGGAGCGCCAACCAAAGTGGGCCGAGGTTGTTCATTTTCATATTGAACAAGCGGCGACATTGATTGGATATCAACATCAATTAATGGGGCCGACGGGCGAAAGTAATGAGCTTTACACCGCAGGTCGCGGTGTGAGTTTGCTGATCATGGAAACAGAGCAAGAAGCGGCAAGATATTCACTATTGGCACAGTTAACGGCAGCACTCATCGCCGGTAATAGCGTGCTTGTGTGTAGTGATGACCTTGTTTTTGTAACAGAACTAGAGGCGGCTTATAAGCAGTCATCTCTACCAATTAATCTCATTCAATTCGCGGCGCTTGATGCCGTACCGCAGGTGTTGGAGTCAGATGTGCGCTTGGTGGGATTTGTTGGCTCAGCCAGTGGGGAGCTGAATCTAAACCGACAGTTGGCGAGTCGCCAAGGGGCGATTGTTTGCTTAGTGTCGGAAACGGATTTGGTCAGTTTGTCTGTGGCTCATGATCCCCATTTATCGCTACGATTTATCACCGAGCGAACAAGAACAATAAATATAACTGCAGTGGGTGGCAATGCGACGTTATTGGGCGCGGCCAATCTTTGAATATCACTCAGATAACTCACTAACCCCTTAATAGTGATGCCACGGAGGACATCGTTATTAAGGGGATATTTTAAAGAAGAGGAAAAAACACATGGAAAATAGCTTTGCTATTACAACGACGTTCATTGCTTACTTGATTTTGATGTTAGCAATTGGCGTGATTGCATATCTACGAACCAAAAACTCCACGGACTATTTTTTGGGAGGACGTACTTTAGGTCCTTGGCCTGCGGCATTGTCAGCAGGGGCATCAGACATGAGTGGTTGGCTATTACTTGGCCTGCCAGGTTACGCGTATGCCGCTGGTATTGAGGCATTTTGGCTTGCGGGTGGTTTGCTAGTGGGAACATGGGCAAACTGGCTTATTAACGCCAAGCGTCTGCGTACTTACAGTATTACCACCGACTCATTAACGATTCCTGAATTTTTCTCGCGTCGATTTAATGACAACTCTAAGCTCATTCAGACCATTTCTGCCTTCTTCATTCTTTTCTATACCAGTTCTGGTTTGGTTGCAGGTGGTAAATTGTTTGAAACCGTATTCGGCTTAGATTACAGCGTTGCCGTTGTTATTGGCACACTTTGTGTGGTTTCTTACACCTTATTTGGTGGTTTCTTAGCCGTTTCTTGGACTGATTTAGTGCAAGGCCTTTTGATGGCGGCGGCTTTGATTATCGTCCCTGTAGCGACCATGCAAGGTAGTTTTGGTGACTTAACTCACCAATTGGAAACGATTAACCCTGAACTATTGACGCTATGGAATGATTCGAAAGGTGAGCCACTTTCCGCCATTGCGATTATCTCGCTGGTGGCTTGGGGCTTAGGCTACTTTGGTCAGCCACATATCTTGGCGCGCTTTAAGGCGACACGTAGCAATAAAGATTTGACAACAGCACGCCGTATTGCCGTTGTGTGGACTGGCCTATCGATGATAGGCGCGTTAATGGTTGGTGTCGTCGGTTTAGTTTACGTCACCAATACAGGTAGCGTGTCGCTGGATGATGGCGAAAAAATCTTCATGTTGTTGGTGAACTCGATGTTCCACCCGGTTGTTGCTGGTATTTTACTGGCGGCCATCCTTGCCGCAGTCATGAGCACAGCGGATTCTCAGCTATTAGTTTCTTCATCTGCTTTGGCGGAGGACTTCTACAAACAAGTCTTTAAGCAAGATGCGAGCTCTGATGAGATTGTGATGGTCGGTCGTATCGCGGTAGTGGGTATTTCCATTGTTGCGTTGATTCTTGCTATGTCACCTGATAGTTCAGTGTTGACGCTAGTTTCTTATGCTTGGGCGGGCTTTGGTGCTGCGTTTGGCCCTGCGATGGTATTAAGCCTTTATTGGTCGCGTATGAACCGTAATGGAGCATTGGCGGGGATCATTGTCGGCGGTGTTACGATTGTGATTTGGAAGCAATTGACCGGAGGTGTGTTCGATGTGTATGAAATCGTACCGGGCATCATCTTCTCTACCATCGCTATTGTTGTTGTCAGTCTAATCTCAGGTGAACCTGATGAGACGGTGAAAGCACAACACGCGAAGTTTGAAAAGCAGTTGCAAGAACTAGAGTAAACCTATCGTTGCTCAATAAAAATTGCGAAACAGTGCAGCCCTCTTAGTAGGGCTGTATTTTTTTGCCGAATATTTATTTGCTTTCGATCACAAAAAAGTGGTTCGCAGCATAAATTCTGGAACCAAAGGACTATAACAGGGTCAATCTAAATGACTATTGCACAAGGGAGAGAGAGTCATGCCACAGATGTACTGCGAATGTTGCCATAAAAACACGCCGCACAAAGTTGTGATGGAGCGTTGTGAAGCTCAACATTGCTCGCTATTTCAATCTTTTGCTAGCTTTTTTGTGACCGTGTTGCAAGGTGACCATTATGTAAAAATGGAACAGCAGTATTACTGTCGTAGTTGCAATCATCACAGCCCAGCCGTCGCTACTTCATTAACAAATGCCAACGTGGCATAACAATTTCTTACGTTACTCTCGTTTCTATATGATTCAGCCTGTGATTAGATTGTTTGAATAGTGTTGTTTAAATGATGACTCATCAGGTGGTGTTCAGTGGAATTGGATCGAATTGATCGCGAAATCTTACGTATTTTAAATGCTCAGGGCCGCTTGCCTATTGTTGAGCTAGCGAAGCGTATAAACCTCACCACCTCGCCTTGCTCTGATCGGGTAAAACGTCTAGAAAAGGAAGGCTTCATTAGTGGCTACTATGCTGATCTCAACGCGGACAAGTTGGGGTTTGGTGTGCAAGTTTTCATTCATATTCGCCTTGATCAAAGCTGCGTTTCTCCTTTTGAATCTTTCGCCCGTGCCGTCGCTGAACACCCAGAAATTGAGGAGTGTTATACCCTGTCTGGTGGTTTTGACACTATGATCAAAGTCCGAGTGAAGTGTATGAAGAGTTATCAGCTTTTTATGGCGGAAAAATTTGCCAAACTTCCAGGCGTGATTCAGTCCCGCAGTGAAGTGGTTATTGCAGAGCACAAAGTCAGCAAAGGATTGAATGCGGCTCAGATTTAGTTTGCATCGGATATTGATACC
>NZ_AFWF01000265.1 GCF_000222605.1 Vibrio ichthyoenteri ATCC 700023
TATATGCATACTCGCTACAATCACATCTTTGGTCATGACGTTGTTGGTTTCGAGGGTATAACCACCTTTGCCATCAGCAACGTAAGTCGGAAAGTCTTGGCCTAGTTCTTGTTGTTTCGGTAGGCGGCCTAACGTCGGGGCTTTTTTGACATACAGATCCGCTGAATCAAATTGACTCATGATCTGTGGGATTTTTTGAAACTCAACAGGTTCCGCAGCCAGCAGCGCTGTTGGGAACGACAATGCGGCTGAAAGCGCAGCGATAAGGAGTGTTTTTTTCATCTTGTGACTCGTTAATATGATTCATTTATTGTTGTAAGGCGCAAGCTTGGCTCCATTGATGGTGAAAAGCTCGGCGGGTAATGCTCTATTAAAGCGTAAAAATTACCACGCGCGTCAATCATATGCTGAGAACGCAAACGTTTCACTGCTTTCGGTGCGGATTTTCTCTGAGGATGGAAATGCCAGCTGATATCGTGTGAAAACGATCCAGCTGACGTTCACGGATGGCTGGGGTTATAGGATGACGGTTTTGTTGCCGTAAACAAAGACATGGTCATTGACCACTTTATTAAGTGCTTTGCTTAGAACACTTTTTTCGACGTCTCGACCCGCTTGAGCCATGTCTTTGGCGCTGAAGGTATGGTCGACTGGGATAACATCTTGTTTGATGATCGGCCCCTCATCGAGATCGTTAGTCACAAAGTGTGCGGTGGCACCAATGATTTTTACACCACGTTCAAACGCTTGTTGGTATGGTTTTGCGCCAATAAATGCTGGTAAGAAGCTGTGATGAATATTGATGATCTTGTGATGGAAGTTTTCCACAAAGCTTGGTGTTAATACACGCATGTATTTGGCAAGCACAAGGTAGTCAGCGTCATACTGATTGATCACTTTGAGCATCGCTTGTTCGTGCTCTTCTCGAGAAAGCCCCTCATGACTGACCCAGTGATAAGGAATATCAAATTTCTCGGTAAGACCTTGCAGAGCATCATAGTTGCCTACAACCGCAGCGATATCGATATCCAGGCTACCATCGTAATTTTTGATGAGAATATCGCCAAGACAATGGGCTTCTTTTGTGACTAGAATAACCACGCGTTTGCGGCTCGAATCGACTAATTTACGCTTTGCGCCACTCGGCAGTGCTTGATCGAGATCGGCAAGGAAGGTGTGATCATTAAAATATCCTTCCAATTCGGTACGCATAAAAAAGTGACCACTTGGATTATCAACAAATTCGGCATTGTGAATAATATTCAGCTGATGTTTATAACAGATGTTGGTGATCTTAGAAATCAGCCCAGGTGCGTCACTACAATGGGTTAGCAGTGTTTTCTTTTCCATTTTGTTCTTACTTCCGTGATTTATTTTTTTCGGATGGTGAATTTTTTCGGGGCTTCCGAAGAGTGAGCTATCCCTCAATAATTGACTAACAATTAAACTAATATCGTCTTGAATTCAACAAATAATCTATTTTAAACAGAGTTGGTTATCGAGTTAGTTGAAGATTTCTTTCCTCAATTGAGCGTCTTAAGGTGGTAGGTATGGATAAAGAACTATTAGCCCGTAAGTTATATTCAGAACGAGTGAACGCACTGCTGGGTGATTGTGAATTAGATCAAACAATACTCACAGAGAAATGGGACTGCAAAGCGTCTCCAAGTGAAGCGGCGAGAGCAATGATTGATAGTCAAAATGACTTTGACGGTCCAGCTTGGTTGTCGCGCTATCTGCATAGAAGATAGCCTTTATTGAAACATTCACGCGAAGCGAAGAGGATTTTGTTCCTGCGAGTGTGTGGTTAGAATTCACCGACGCGGCTCTTTAAGAGGCGCGTTTTTATTATTGTTCATTCCTGTCTGGTTTAAATTTGTTCGCCTGTTTCTTATCCTTCTACGACTCTCACTATCAAGGCGGGTATTAGGGTATACTTGCTTTTTTGTGACCACTTTGCGTTTGCATGATTTCAAAAACCTTTTCTCAAGATGGCGCCCTCGGTAAAGCAATACCGGGCTTTCAGCCGCGCCAAGCTCAGCTCGATATGGCTGAGTCGGTTAGAAAATCGATTCAAGAACAAGGCCAATTGGTGATCGAGGCTGGAACGGGTACCGGTAAGACTTTCGCTTATCTTGTCCCGGCGCTAATGAGTGGTAAAAAAACCATTATTAGTACCGGCTCGAAAAACCTCCAAGAGCAGCTTTTTCATCGTGATCTACCGTTGATGACCAGCGCGTTGGGTTTTTATGGCCAAGTCGCCTTACTGAAAGGGCGGGCAAACTATTTATGTTTGGATCGTCTTAGCCGCCAAATGATTGAGAGCCATGGGAATCATGCCGATCCAACCTTATTGGCGCAGCTGGTAAAGGTTCGCGCATGGTCTTCTGCGACCAAAACCGGTGACTTAGGCGATTGTGATGAAATCGCCGAAGATAGCCCAGTGATTCCCACGATTACTTCAACCAACGATAATTGTTTAGGCAAGGAATGTCCTAGCTATACTGATTGTTTCGTGCTCAAAGCACGTAAACGCGCATTAGATGCCGATGTGGTTGTGGTTAACCATCATCTATTTTTCGCAGATTTAGCAATCAAAGAAACGGGCTTTGGTGAACTGATTCCTGAGGCTGAAGTATTTATCTTTGATGAAGCGCATCAGTTGCCTGATATTGCCAGTCAATACTTTGGTCAGTCTGTCTCAAGTCGTCAGATACAAGAATTAAGCAAAGATATTGAGATTGCATACCGCACCGAAGCGAAAGATATGCGTCAATTGCAAAAAGTGGCGGAAAAACTTAATCAATCCGCAATGGATTTGCGCATTGTATTGGGTGAACCAGGATTCCGTGGTAACTGGCGTGAAGCGATTAAATCGCCCTCTATCGCACGTGAGCTAGAACGAGTGCGTGAGGCAATTGATTTCACCATAGAAGTACTAAAGATTGCGTTAGGGCGATGCCAACTGCTTGATACCGCGTTTGAACGTGCCCATACCATCAAGGGTCGAATTGATCGTGTTTGTGATGTATCGATCACCGGTTATTCTTATTGGTTTGATACCACGCCGCGCCATTTTAGTTTGCACATAACGCCGCTCAGTGTGGCGGATAAGTTCAATGAGCAAATTGAACTCAAACAAGGATCGTGGATTTTTACTTCTGCGACCTTGGCGGTGAATGGTGATTTTTCGCATTTTACCTCACGATTAGGTATCAAGCCGCAAGCGCAGTTTTCATTGCCGAGCCCTTTTGATTACCCAAGTCAGGCGCGCTTGTGCGTACCTCGCTACCTGCCAGAGCCTAATAGCCCGGGGATGGCGGAAAAGTTGGTGACGATGCTTGCGCCGTTGATCGAACAAAACCAAGGCCGATGTTTCTTCCTCTGCACTTCGCACAGCATGATGCGCGATTTAGGTGAGCGTTTTAGAGAGGTGCTTACGGTGCCTGTTTTGATGCAAGGGGAAACCAGCAAACAGAAAACCCTAGCCGAGTTTATGGAACTCGGGAATGCTTTGTTGGTAGCCACTGGTGCTTTTTGGGAAGGTATTGATGTTAGAGGTGACACCCTTAGCTGTGTTATTATCGACAAACTACCGTTTACCGCGCCTGATGACCCGTTGCTTAAAGCACGTATCGAAGATTGCCGACTTAAAGGTGGCGATCCCTTTGCGCAGGTTCAATTACCCGATGCGGTGATTACACTTAAGCAAGGCGTTGGGCGTTTAATACGTGATAAGAAAGATAAAGGGGCGCTGATCATTTGTGATAACCGATTGGTAACACGTGATTATGGTGGCGTTTTCCTAGGCAGTTTACCGCCCATTCCTCGTACGCGAGATTTGGGGGCGATAGAAGACTTTCTTCAACAGATTTCAGACACAAATAACCAAGATTAGAGAATTGAATGAGCGCAAAAATTCTTGCCCTAGATACCGCAACGGAAAATTGCTCGGTTGCTTTATTAATGAACGACAAAGTTTACTGCCGTAGTGCCGTTGCTCCTCGTGACCATACAAAATTGATTCTTCCTATGGTCGATGAAGTGTTGAAAGAAGCGGGCATCAGTTTGACTGATCTTGACGCATTGGCTTTTGGCCGTGGTCCGGGCAGCTTTACCGGTGTGCGCATTGGTATTGGCATCGCACAAGGCTTGGCATTTGGCGCAGATTTACCGATGTTGGCTATTTCAACATTGGAAGCGATGGCGCAAGGAGCCTACCGCTTAAATGGTGCAACGCAAGTAGCTAGCGCGATTGATGCGCGCATGAGCGAGGTGTACTGGGGGCGTTACCGTCGTCAGGAGAACGGCTCATGGATTGCTGTCGATCAAGAGTGTGTGATTGCGCCCAATCAACTGGTGCAGCAAATCCAAGCAGATGAGTCTGAGTGGGCAACCGTTGGCACAGGTTGGGCGGCATACCAAGAAGCGATGGATACTTTACCGTTAGGTCGCGTTGATGGTGGTGTATTGTACCCAGATGCACAAGATATCGTGCACATTGCACAGTTTGCGTTAGCAAACGGTGAAGCCGTTGCGGTTGAAGACTCAACGCCTGTTTATTTACGTGATAATGTTGCGTGGAAAAAACTGCCAGGGCGCGAATAGCCTTGTTGTGAGCGATTAATGGAGGATAATGGCGAATAGTATGGTGTCGATTAATGGATTACCGGCTGCGATTCCTGGCCCAAAGAAAGCCAATAAGGCCAGTAAACAAAGCAAGATTAATAAATCGCAAAGTCAGCAATCGACGAGCCAACCATCAAAGGTGGCTAATGCGGTTGCGCATACCATTCGTCATGTCCAAGAATCGGATATTCACAAAGCACAAATTCAATACGATCTTCCTGAAGGTCGCAGCCGTAAAGCACTAGAAGAGTATATGCGAGTCATGAATCAGGCCAAAAGGGATGAACTGATCCAAATGCTCGGTGTCGATATCTATATCTAAGACGTATATTGAAGACTCATTCAGAGTTCACCAAGAGCGATAGCAATATGATGATTTCACCTTTAGTTCGATTGGTTACGGTTGGCTTGTTCTCCATCGCGATGTTAGGTTGCGCTTCTCTGCCTGAAAATCTCAAGACAGCTAATCCAGATGTCGTTACGGATTATCAAACTTGGCAATCAGCACCTCAATCAAATTATCAACTTCGTCTTGGTGGCGTTATTGCCGCGGTCACAAATCTGCCTCAGCAGACGCGTATCGAAGTGGTCAATCTACCCATCAATGCTTCAGGTAAACCCGACATTAATCAAGAGCCTAATGGCCGCTTCGTTGCTTACGTAGAAGGCTTTGCCGATCCTGTTACCTTGAGTAAAGGCCGCCTCGTGACATTGTTAGGGGCCGCTGACGGATCTGAGAAGGGTAAGGTGGGGCAGTTTGATTATGATTTCCCAGTCATGCAAGCAACTGGCTACCATTTGTGGCGCATTGAAGAGCGAGTCATTGTCGATGAAGTGGGTAGTTACATGTACCCTTGCCGCAGTATTCATTGTCGTGATATCCATTACAATACTCGCCAAGGCAGAGTGATCCAAGAAGTGAGATAGATGCTGCGAAGCTCCCAATATACCACCTCCTATGGTGCTATCGCGGCGCTAGAATATGGCGATGTGCGAACTGCGTCTTGTTCGGTGATCTTACTGCATGGTTGGTTAGACAATGCCGCCAGTTTTCAAACCACCATAGAGGCTTTGATCAACCTTGACCCTAATCTGCATATCTGTGCGATTGATTTACCGGGACATGGATTATCCAGTCATAAATCTGCCGATAACTTTTATCTGTTTTTCGACTATTTAGACGACCTTTACCAGCTTTTGGCTAATATTTCGCCAAACAAGTTGTTGTTAGTCGGACATTCCCTTGGTGCTTTGTTAGCAAGTTGCTATAGTGCCGCCTTTCCTGAACAAGTAGCAGGATTAGTGCAGATCGAAGGCAATGGTCCATTGGCTGAAGAACCGCACAACTGCGTGACACGTTTACGTTCAGGTATTAAAAGCCGTCAACGTATTCGTAATAAGCCTCTCCGTACTTTTTCTACCTTGGATGATGCCATCGCTGTGCGCGTCAGAGTGAACCAGTTGCTGGCAGAACACATTCAGCCAGTGGTTTGGCGAGGGATGATTGAAGGTGAAAATGGTTGGGCTTGGCGACACGATGTAAAACTGCAAAGTGAATCTTTGTATCGCATGGCTGATGCGCATGCTGCGCAGTTTCGACAACAGATCGCTTGTCCACAACTGATCATCTTGGGGACAACCGGTTATGATCGTCTCCAGCAAGATAGCGACAACTTCTCTGATGTTGTCTACATTGAAGGTGGACATCACTGCCATTTACAGCAGCCACAAGCCGTCGCAGAGCGGATTTTTGGCTTAGTTAACAAAATTTAAACAAGTGTTTGAGTGTTTCGTGCTCGAACCCTTCGCCTGTGTTGTAATTGAGATTATAAATGACGTGCTATAAACGTTGTTCGTTCTCTATGTTATTACCACACCTGATTTTTTCGAGGAGTAGTTATCGTGGATAAACCTTGGTTGTCTCGTTATCCAAATGAAGTGCCTGAGCACATCAACCCAGATCAGTACCCATCACTGGTTGAAATGTTTGAGCAATCAGTACAAAAGTATGCTGATCAGCCAGCATTCATGAACATGGGCTCTGTGATGACTTTCCGTAAATTGGAAGAGCGCAGCCGTGCATTCGCCGCTTACTTACAAAACGATCTTAAGCTTAAAAAAGGCGATCGTGTTGCACTGATGATGCCGAACTTACTGCAGTACCCAGTTGCGCTGTTTGGTGTGCTACGTGCGGGTTGTATTGCGGTTAACGTTAACCCTTTATATACCCCACGTGAACTTGAGCATCAATTGAATGACTCGGGTGCAAAAGCGATCGTGATTGTTTCTAACTTTGCCAATACGCTTGAGCAAGTGGTCGAAAACACCCCGGTTAAACATGTGATCTTGACCAGCCTTGGCCAAATGCTGCCACGTGCCAAAGGCACCTTGGTTGATTTCGTGGTTAAGTACGTGAAAGGCATGGTACCTAAGTACGATCTACCGGGTGCGATTTCAATGCGTAAAGCGCTGCACAAAGGTCGTCGCCTGCAATACGTGAAACCTTTCATGTCAGGTGATGACATTGCGTTTCTACAGTACACCGGTGGTACCACTGGCGTAGCAAAAGGCGCGATTCTGACTCACCGCAATATGGTTTCAAACGTTCTGCAAGCCAAAGGCGCTTATGGTCCTGTGCTTTCAGAAGGTCGTGAATTAGTCGTCACTGCACTGCCGCTTTATCACGTATTCGCGCTCACGGTAAACTGTCTACTGTTTATTGAAATTGGTGGTAACAACCTACTGATCACCAACCCGCGTGACATTCCGGGCTTTATCAAAGAGCTACAAAAATACGCCTTTACTGCTATCACTGGGGTAAATACGCTGTTTAATGCTTTGGTGAACAACGAAGACTTCCACGAGCTAAACTTCAACAATATGAAGTTGTCTGTTGGCGGTGGTATGGCTGTGCAACGTGGCGTGGCTGACAAGTGGAAGAAAATCACGGGTGTTCACCTGCTAGAAGGCTACGGCTTAACAGAATGTGCACCATTGGTGACAGGCAACCCGTACGACCTGACCGATTACACAGGGGCGATTGGCCTACCAGTGCCTTCAACAGAAGTGCGAATTGTCGATGAAGAAGGCAATGCGCTAGCCAATACTGAAGTAGGTGAGCTACAAGTTCGTGGCCCACAGGTGATGCAAGGCTACTGGCAGCGTCCGGAAGCGACCAAAGAAGTGTTAACCGAAGATGGTTGGCTATCAACCGGCGATATCGTTAAGTTTGATAGCGAAGGCTTGCTCTACATTGTCGACCGCAAGAAAGACATGATTTTGGTGTCTGGCTTTAACGTTTACCCGAATGAACTTGAAGATGTGGTGTCACTGCATGGCAAAGTGTTGGAAGTGGCTGCGATTGGCCAACCGCATGAAGTCTCAGGTGAAGTCGTTAAGCTGTATGTGGTTAAACGTGACCCTAGCTTGACTAAAGAAGAAGTGATCGCTCACTGTCGTCAACATATGACAGGTTACAAGATCCCGAAATTGGTTGAGTTCAAAGATGAACTACCAAAAACCAACGTAGGTAAGATCTTGCGCCGAGTTTTGCGTGAAGAAAACGACGCAAATCTAGCGAAAGCGGCACAAGAAAAAGCGGCGCAAGCAAACGCTGAGTAAGCCAAGCAACCGCGAACATTTAGTGATAGAATGCCGGCTCATGTAGCCGGCATTTTTATGCGAGAATTAAGTGAACTATCAGATTATTACCCAGAGTACCGAGCTAGAAGTTGTCTGTAAGCAAGCAAGAACGGTAGAAGCCGTGATGCTAGACACCGAATTTGTCCGTACCCGAACCTTTTATCCTCAGTTAGGCTTAATTCAGCTATTTGATGGCCAAACGTTATCATTGATTGACCCTCTGGCGATTGACGATATGAGCGCTTTTGTCGATCTACTACAAGACACCTCTGTGACTAAGGTTTTGCATGCTTGCGGTGAAGACCTAGAAGTATTCAACAATAGCTTTGGTTGTTTGCCGCAACCTATGGTTGATACACAGATTATGGCGGCATTTTTAGGCAATGGCCTTTCAACCGGTTTTGCTGCGTTGGTCAATGCTAATTTAGGCGTAGAGCTAGATAAAAGCGAATCACGTACAGACTGGATGGCTCGTCCATTAACACAAAAGCAGCTCGACTATGCGGCGGCTGATGTTCACTACCTGAAGCCTTTGTACGAAAAACTACTCAGCGAGCTTGAACCTACCGGCTGGTGGCCTGCGGCAAAACAAGAGTGTGCTTTAATTGCGTCAAAGCGCATCAAACAAGTCGATACTGACAAAGCGTATCTTGATATTAAAGGTGCGTGGCAATTAAGACCGCGCGAATTGGCAATTCTTAAACCTTTAGCAGCATGGCGTTATAAAGAAGCGATTCGTCGTGATCTCGCATTAAACTTTGTCTTCAAAGAAAATGACTTATTGACCGTCGCGCGTTTAGGTATTCAAAATCGTCATCAAATGGAGCAAGAAGGGGTTGATCCTCGTTCAGCTCAGCGCCACAGCGCACGTATTATTTCATTAGTCAAAGCGGCTAAAGAAACACCGGCAGACCAATATCCAGAAAGCATTGAGCGTCTGATGGATATGCCGGGTTATAAGCAACTGTTCAAAGTGCTTAAAGATGAAGTGAAAAAAGCGTCTGACAAGAGCGGTTTAGCCACAGAATTTCTTGCGTACTAAAAAACAACTTAATAGCTTGTTAACTTGGGTTTGGCGCCGTAATCGTGATGAAGCCAAGCGCCCTGATTTGATGCAAGGCTGGCGTTTAGAGCTGCTCGGTGAAAAACTCGATAAGCTGGTTAAATAAGTTTTCTCGTCGAGTCTCTATTCAAATTGAATACATTACAGAAATGGCCAAGTGTTGAAGCACTTGGCCATTTTTTATAGTTTGAGTTTGTTAGTGCTGCTTTATTGTGCAATTGGTCAGTTTTTCTCAGTGCAGTCCGATAGCTGTGTCGCACGTCATAGATTTATGCGACTTGAAGCCTATACTGCGCATCTTATCTATTTGAATAAATACTCTTTCTAACCAACGAGAGCTTTAAGGTGTGTCATGTCAGAATTCGATAAAACGGTTTTTATTTCGGTTGATCCCCATGATCCCGACAGCATTGCAAGTGCGCTTCGTGAGTATCGTCAACGCTTAGTCGATGGCACCGCATTTCGACTTCATATGAATACCTTGTTTAACATAGAATTTGTTGATCCTTCTGGGCGAGCGTTAAAGGTGGATGATGCGGGGGCTAATCGTAATTTGGTCAATCGTGTCTTCAATGCGTATCGAATGCATGAAAAGAAAAAGTATGTGAGCGAGCCGGTGCTATTTGCTTGCGCACTCAACTTTCCGCAGTTACAGCCAGAGTTAGAGTTGACCGCGCAAGCAATGGTGGATTTTTCACGTAGCCGTAACGATTACGGTGACTTAATGCTTAGTGCTAATAATCTTTTTGGTATCGAAGCGCTGTTTTTGCTCGCCAAGGTGAATCCTGCTCATAGTTTTTATCTAAGTAGCTTTGTGGTGCCTTATTGGAATACCGAGTCTTGGACAGTGCCGTTTGATATGTTGATGGCACTGGTCGATGAACTTGGTTGGAGCCGCGATCTAATCAAAGCTTATATTTGGTCAGATGCAGAGAATCTTCGTCGTCATTTCTATATGGATCGTGATGGCTATCAACATCAAACGGACCTACTTAGTCACTTTGTGGCTCATCCAGAGGATTATCCATGGTTCAAGCAGCAATTGATCAAGCGCTTGAGTCAACAACCTCTACTATCAACGCCGGGGTGGGACTTAGAGCATCCGACATTGAGTTTTTATTACAGCTTAGGTCTTTGGCAGGTAGAAGCGCCGTATTATCAACACGAAGAGTATCAAGACCAAGTAAAGCAGCAGTTGATTTTAGGTTTGCGTGTTGATGAAGAAGCCATCGGTTTGCTTGAGCAAATAGAAGCGGAATATCCTGGGGTTAATTTAAGTCAGGTACCGGCATCGTGTCAGCAGGAGAACCGCTATGAACAATGGGAACATACTCGAATTCGTGATGAGGAACCAGAAGAGGAAGAGGAGACCCCGTTAGAAGAGGTATGGTCAGAACAAGAGTGGCGTTCATGTTATTTGCCGCTTAACCCCCGCTTAGAAAAAATAACGCAGAGTCGATTGGACAATATAGACGATAAAATCAAAGGTCTAGACGAGTTGATATCGGAACACTTGCCGACTCATCTTGGCGGGTGCCTTTATGCCACATGGCGTCTCAATGATCATATGGAAAACGAGCCAGAAGAGTATGAATTGATTGAATGGCTTGAAGAGCACTTGCCGATGGCTTTAACCGATCCACTTATACGATTTTCCGAGTTAGATAAGGCGCAAAAGGAGGAGGTGCGGACGTGGTTAACTCAAGTGGATTGCGCTAGCGATGATGCACAAATGATCACTTTGTTGGGCAGCCGTTTATTTTGCGACGGCGGTCGAGCTGGCGATATGATTAGTCCAACGCAACCTGCCTATGCATTGCTAAACCATTACGATGGCTATCAGCGCGCCATCTTAACGCTATTTTGGTTAATGGAAGCCTTTGCCAGTGGCGAGCTTGAATCGGATTTAGCCATCTTAGTAAAACGCCATTGGCAATTATGGAATGCCATTGCTCCGCAGAGTGTGATTGAGCATGTCTTCAGTTTTTGGGCCGACTATCCTTTGTATGCGGTGGTGAACAGCGTCGAATTAGAGCAGCAGATTAGTGAGCGTTTGCACGCAACAGGGGTGGCTCAAGCGGATATCGATGTTTACCTATTATTGGCGTATCAAGATGTTGCTTCTTATCGACCAGCGGATGCCCGTTTTTGGCAGTACTATTGTGAACGTGTCAAAGCATTTGCTTGGGCCGAATCTGATGACAACAGTATGATAGGTCGTCATCAATGGGCCGAACGAGAAAAACTGCTCAAATCCTTTGAGCGTTGTTACCCAAGTCAAATAGCCCTATTTTTTCAGCATGCAAGAGTGGTGAATCCGGCGGTTGAGTTGCCGATTGAGAATTGGTTCCAATCGACGTTAATCACAGCTTTGATTAAAAAGTTAGATGAAGAAAAAGCAACCAAAATTAGCGCTCAGATCCTTGATTATTTAGAGTCTGGTGAGGGGGGAGAGTCGTTGAGCCCAGAAGCACTTGGTGTGCCAAAGCTGCAAGGTTGGGACCCGTATGCCTCTTATCGAAAGCAAGTTGGGCCTTCCGATCTTATCTGGTTGCTACCCGAGAAAAAAGCGCAGCGTCTCGCAGTGTTCTTCAGTCAACTAGGCAAGCGAGGCTTACATTGGGTGTGCTGCCACACTGTTGAGGACGCCTATGTTGCTCAGCGTATTATCAACAGCGAGGTGAGTTTAACCGAGCGTTGGAGTGATGAGCATTTAGGCCACAATACCATCAGTAAAGAAAGCTATGGTATGGCGCTGCTTTATGCACAAGAAGAGTGGGCGCTAGACTGGCTTGATCGCGCTGGTGTGAGTGAATTGATGTTGCTGCATTTTGCGACTCATGAGGCTCGTAAACCGGCGAATTTTGTTCAACGCTTAGCCAAAGAGGGAAGAATTCCTGATCTACAAGAGTGGTTAACCGTAGAGAACCGCCTAAAACTGCTTGAAATGTTAGCGTCAGGTGATATCACCAGTTATCGAACGAGCTTAGAAGCATTCCTGTGTGATGATTCGATTCAAGTGCGCAGGGCGGTAGAAAAACTGCTTGAGAGTCAAAATTAATCCGTAAATCAAAAGAGCTTCCAAATGGAAGCTCTTTTGTTATTTGTTCGATATGTTCCGATTAGAGCTGAGTTTCAATAGGTAGAACACCCGCTACCCATGCCCCAATGCGCAGCCAAAGACTGGTATCCGGTTCACTGTCGTAACGGATATTTGTTTGTTGATTAAGCCAACTGATGTTGCTATCAGCATCGAGAGTGAGTTTATAAGCACTTTTGCGTAAAACATCATCCACATTAACTAGTGTGTCAGCGATAAACTCTGGTGAGTGGATGAGTACGCCCATTTCAGTGTTTAAGAAGGCTGAGCGTGGGTCAAAATTGAATGAACCTGCAAAAATCTCACTCTCGTCAATAACAAATGTTTTAGCGTGTAGACTGGTTCTTGAACTGCCGAGCCAAGAGTAGTTTTTCTTTGCTTGTGGATCGGTTTTAACTTCATATAAGTTAATGCCCGCTTCAAGCAGTTGTTTACGATATTTTGCATACCAACCGTGCACGGCAAAGACATCATTGGAAGCGAGTGAGTTAGTAATGATCGTAATATCAACACCTGAGTCCGCAGCGGTCACCAATAGGTCTGTTCCTGCTTGGGTTGGGACAAAATAAGGAGAAACTAACACAAGTGAAGTGTTGGTTTGGCTTAAAATATCGCTCAATGAATGCAGCATCAAATCGTTGTTATCTGGGCGATAAACTTTGCTCGGCTGATCATAATAGACTTTCGCTGCTCCCCAATAGAGCGGTAGCGTTTCGTTGCTCAGCGCTTTCATGAGTGGTAGTTGATTGATGTTGGCCAAGTACTCTGAGCCTTTGAAATGGTTTCTCAGTTGGCGTTGCCAGTGAGTAATTTTCTCTGGCGTAGGAGCTTGGTTTACTTCAATCACACTTTCAATCGGGGTTGCCGGTGCACTATTCCAGTAGAGGTCAAACTGGTCACTAATATCGTGCACGCTGCTGCCTGCAAGCAGTAGGTCAAAGTCACCGAAATCGACGTCGTGGTTGGCGGCAAAGTACTCGTTACCAATATTGCGCCCACCGGCAATGGCAAAAGCATTGTCAGCGATCAGTGCCTTATTGTGCATACGTCGATTCATCTGACCAAAGTCAGTAACAAAGTCGAGTAAGCGCAGTACACGGTTATCGAAGGCGTTAAATAAACGCAGTTCGATATGATCATGAGCGGCAAGGGAGGCCATATCGCTATCGCTACGTGTTTGCATGTCATCAAGCAAAATCCGAACTCTAACCCCGCGTTCTGCCGCTTGGTAAATAGCGTGAGTTAGCAGTGAACTAGTACTGTCGTCACGATAGATATAGTACTGCAAATCTAGGGTGTGCTGGCTGTTTTCAATTAATGCGATTCGCGCAAGCAAGGCTTCTTGCCCGTCGCTGAGAGGATAAAAGCCAGTTAATGATGTGGAGGTGTTGTTATTTTCGCTGACGTAGTGATCGGCAAGCTGGCCTAGAAAGCCCTGTGAATCAAGTGGGATCGCAAAGGACGGTAATTTATCTGCGGCATCGGGACGAGAAAAATGCGAATACAATGCCGTGCCAATCAAGACGCCGATCAGTAGCAGCAAAGTGGTAAAAATATAAAAACCACGACGCCGAGAGCGGCGAGGCGTAGTGTGGAATATAGTGCGTTGTGATCTAAACATAGAGAGCGAAGTCATCCTGACGATAGGGAGATTAAGTACGATTCATTTGCAGCGCAGTTTGATAATGCCGATTTAATCACAACCGTAGCGAAATTGTCATTTCAATGCCATGAGTCTGAGATCCAGCAAGCATTGTTTTTATTCAGCTAGACTTGCTAGTTGAGGCAATAAAAAGGGCTTCCATAAGGAAGCCCAATAATGTTTTTCAATAGAGATAGAAGCACTTAGCCAGCTAAAATATCAGTAGCTACTTTATAGCTTGGGTCTTCTTTCACGTTGATCTCAACCAAACTGCCTGCTTTATGCAGCAATGCACGGCAATCTTGGCTTAGATGACGTAAGTGCAGCGTCTTACCAGTAGCGGTGTAGCGTTCTGCTAAGGTTTCAATCGCTTCAATCGCTGAGTGATCAGTAACGCGAGAATGCGCAAAGTCGACAATCACTTCATCTGGGTCATTTTTAGGGTTGAACAATTCAAGAAAGTTCGCCGCACTGCCGAAGAAGATTGGACCATGGATGTGATAAACCTTAGCGCCTTCTTCATTGGTTTTGCTTGATGCGTAGATGTGTTTTGCATGTTCCCACGCAAACATCAATGCAGATGCAACAACACCAACGGCCACCGCAACTGCAAGGTCTGTCATGACCGTCACAACAGTGACTAATACGATGACGAAGAAGTCTTGTTTTGGTACGCGACGAGCCAGTTTAAATGTTGCCCATTCGAAGGTGCCAATCACAACCATAAACATCACACCAACCAAAGCCGCCAGCGGGATCATCTCAATCAGCGATGATGCGAACAAGATGAAGCAAAGTAGTGCCACGGCAGCAACGATGCCAGAAAGACGACCACGACCACCAGAGTTCACGTTGATCATTGATTGTCCGATCATGGCACAGCCACCCATCGCACCGAACACTGAACAGGTAACGTTCGCTAGACCCTGGCCCATACATTCACGATTAGATTGGCCGCGCGTATTGGTCATCTCATCCAATACAGTCAGAGTTAGCAGAGATTCAATTAAGCCAATTGCCGCAAGGATAATGGCATAAGGTAAGATCACTTGCAGAGTTTCAAGTGTGAATGGAACCGATGGAATAGAGAATGTTGGTAGTGACCCAGCTAGTGTTGCTGCTTCATCGCCAGACATGGTGCGCAGGAAGTCCACCACAGTGCGTGTATCCAAATCTAAACCCACTACAAGCGCGGTCACGGTTACGATGGCAACCAGAGATGAAGGTACAGCGGTAGTGAATTTAGGCAAGAAGTGAATAATCGCCATCGTTAGCGCGACTAAACCTAGCATCAGCATCATTTGGTCAGTTGGTAACCAGGTTAATGCTCCGCTCATATCAGGGGCTTTGAATTGGCCGAGCTGTGCTAGGAAGATAACAATCGCAAGACCGTTAACGAAACCAATCATTACAGGGTGTGGCACCATGCGAATAAATTTACCCAGCTTGAATAAACCGGCGGTAATTTGCAGTAGGCCTGCGAGCATAATTGCTGCGAAAAGATATTGCACGCCATGTGAAGACACTAGCGCGACCATCACCACCGCCATGGCGCCAGTTGCGCCTGAAATCATACCTGGACGGCCACCAAAAATAGAGGTGATAAGACCAACAATGAAAGCGGCGTATAGGCCAACCATTGGATCGACACCAGCAACGAAGGCAAAAGCGACAGCTTCTGGAACCAAAGCGAGAGAAACGGTTAAACCTGACAACACATCGTTTTTGACGGAGTGTTTAGAAAATTGAGGGAATTCAAACATATTTGCTCAGTTAGGCTAAGTGTTTAAAATTATTCTGAATTGGACTTGTCGGTTACTAGAGCAAACTGAATGTAAAAGAGCAGCGCAACGTAAGACTAAATTCAGATCGAGTCGGCGCATGCTACCGAAAACTGTGATTAAGTTCAAGAATGAAGCAGATGTTAACCGATATATGTACGAAATAAGTTATTGGTTAAGGATGCGTTATTTCGCTGAATGGCGATTTCTAAGAAAGAAAATTTAGAAAAAGAAAAGGCTGCTATTGCTAGCAGCCTTTGGTCTGTTGTTTGAGGTTTAGAAGCTTGGCTTCGTCATACCTGCACCTGCTTGGTTCTTCGCTACTTGGCTACCAGCACCGATGGCTTGGTAACGTTCAGTACGGAACGGAGCGGCATTAACAGCAATCTCGCGTAGCGCTTGAGGGCCAGGAGCTTTAGCCATTGGTGAACTCGCATGAGCTTTAACCGTTACAGCTTTTTCTGCTGCTTTAGTTTCCACTTTAACGGATTCAACAACGTCTGCCACCACAAGCTCTTCGACTAGCGCAGTTTCAGCAAGAGTGGCTTCTTCTGTGATAGGCGCTTCAACAGCAATTTCAGTAATCGTTTCTTCAACAACAACTTCTTCAACAACTGGAACTTCAACTGGCGCAGTTTCAACAACTGCTTCTGCCGTTGGTGCAACCGGTGCTTCAACTGCCGCTTCAACAACAGCTTCAGCTGCGATAGTTTCTACAACTGTCTCTGTGATAGCGGCTGGAGAAGTCACCTTCTCTTCGCGCTGGATAATCACTTTACCCATTGCCATTTCAGGACAAGCGAAACCACCTAGTGTTTCTGCTGTTGATGTTTCTACAACGTGCTCAACAGGTTTTTGCTGTGCATGTTGAGAGCGTGGCGCTGGTTTTGCTAAATCGAAACGAGGCATCACTTTACCCATAGCCATCTCAGGAGAAGCTACACCACCTTTACGTAGGCGGAATGGGTTAGGACGACGGTCACGTCCACGACGGCGACGTTGACCACTTGCACGAAGGTGACGAGGTGAACGACGGTTACGACGTTGCTTACCGTTGTCAGCATCGTTATCGTTGTTATCAGCTTTTACTGTTTCAACAGCAGGCTCTACAGCAATTGGAGTTTCTGCAGTGGCATCGATGATCAGTTCAACAATCTCTTCTGAGTTTGCTTTTTGATCTTTTACGCGCACATTTTTTGCCAGTTTACGACGTTGACGACGCTCTTTCACTTTCGCCGTTTTTTCTTCAACGCGAGGTTCTACAGCATCAACTTGTGCTTCAGCAGCAAGTTTTAGACCTTCTTCAGCAACTTTGCTTGGCTTAACATCTTCACGCTTGTTACGGCGATCTTGTCTCGGCTTGCGGTTTTGTTGTTTAGGTTCAGCTTGTTGTGCTTTTTGCTCAACGTTCGCTTCTTCGCGGTTCGGCTTGTTACGCTTATCATCACGGTTGCGACGGTTGCGATCGTTACGTTCATTGCGATCACCGCGCTCGTTACGTTCGCCACGTTCGTTGCGATCACCACGGTTGTTGCGGTCATTGCGATCGTTGCGGTTGTTACGATTATTGCGACGATTGTTACGATTGTTACGATTGTTACGATTAGGACGCTCGTTTTCTTTCGGCTCTTCTTTTTTCTCTTCTTCTTTGGTTGAACCAAATAGGAAGCTACCAAGGGCTTTCACAAAACGACTAATCAAACCCGGTTGCGCTTCTGCTTCTGGTGCCTTTTTAGTTGGCGCAGCAGCAGGTTTTACTGGTGCCGCTACTGCAGCAGGTGCTGGTGCAGATTGCGTAGGCGCAGCAAAACCACGTAGAGCAGGTTCTTCAATTTTCTTCGGTTTGATTTCTGTTACAGGTAATTCCTTACCTTCTGCTTCTTTGATTGCATCGAGTTTCTTCGGTAGCAAGTAAGAAAGCAAATCAAACTCTTCGCCTTCACGAACACGAACCACTTCAAAATGAGGGGTTTCCATGTCTGAGTTAGGCACAACCAAGATTTTAACGTCTTGATTTTTCTCAATGTGGTTTACTGAACGACGTTTTTCGTTCAATAGGTAAGACGCGATAGGCACAGGAACAACCGCTAATACTTGTGCGGTATTGTCTTTTAGTGCTTCTTCTTCGATCAAACGCAGTACCGATAGAGCTAGTGATTCGTTATCACGAATAACACCAGTACCCGTACAGCGTGGACAGATGTGATGGCTTGCTTCAGCAAGAGACGGGCTCAAACGTTGACGAGACATCTCAAGTAGACCAAAGCGAGAAATACGACCAATCTGCACACGAGCACGATCCATACGAACCGCGTCACGTAGACGGTTTTCAACTTCACGCTGGTGACGAACAGGCGTCATATCGATAAAGTCGATAACCACTAGACCACCAAGGTCACGTAGACGTAGCTGACGAGCAATTTCGTCTGCTGCTTCTAAGTTGGTGTTTAGTGCAGTTTCTTCGATATCGCCGCCTTTAGTTGCACGAGCTGAGTTGATATCGATAGAGGTTAGTGCTTCTGTTGGGTCGATAACGATCGAGCCGCCTGAAGGCAAACGAACTTCGCGTTGGAACGCAGATTCAATTTGGCTTTCGATTTGGTAGTGACTAAATAGTGGTACTTCACCATCGTATTTCTTCACGCGGTTAACGAAATCAGGACGAACTAGACGAATGTGCTCAAGAGCGCGATCGTACATAGTGTTGCTGTCAATTAGGATTTCGCCAATATCACGACGCAAGTAGTCACGAATCGCGCGAACGATAACGTTACTTTCTTGGTGAATTAGGAACGGTGCTGGGTTGCTATCAGACGCTTGTTTGATTGCGCTCCAGTGGTTAAGGAGAACGTTTAGATCCCACTCCAGCTCTTCTGCACTTTTACCTACACCAGCGGTGCGCACGATTAGGCCCATACCTTGCGGTAGTTCCAATGTGCTCAATGCTGCTTTAAGTTGAGTGCGCTCGTCACCTTCGATACGGCGAGAAATACCACCGGCACGAGGGTTGTTAGGCATAAGAACTAAATAACTACCCGCTAGAGAGATAAAAGTGGTTAACGCTGCACCTTTGTTGCCGCGTTCTTCTTTCTCAACTTGTACGATTACTTCTTGTCCTTCCGTTAGCACTTCTTTAATGCTTGGACGGCCTTGGTAGGTATAACCTTGAGGGAAGTATTCGCGAGCAATTTCTTTAAGAGGGAGGAAGCCGTGTCGTTCTGCACCATAGTCAACAAAAGCCGCTTCAAGGCTTGGTTCTATGCGAGTGATACGTCCTTTGTAGATGTTTGCTTTTTTAGATTCGTGGCCTGGGCTTTCGATATCAAGATCGAATAAGCGCTGACCGTCCACTAAAGCAACACGCAACTCTTCTTTTTGAGTTGCGTTGATTAGCATTCTTTTCATTTAAAAATCTCGTTGTCATTTTTTATTGTGCTTGTTGCTTTGCGTCTCTTTCACGGTGCCAGATCCCATGGTTTATTCGGTGCAGCCTCCCGGCTGGAGGGATGCTCTGGGGCACTCCAGTTCTCACATGCAGTTAACTTGTGAGCCGCGATGTCGGCGGAATATACTCAACATGAAAGGAGATGAGTAGAGCAACAAGAAACCAACGGTGGAAAGGTCTTACGCCGTGTGCTGCGCTCTCTATTCGTTAGCATTCTACTCATTATTTTTGCGTCTAAATGATTTGATTTGTACATAATTAAATCAGATCACTCTTTGCAGGTGTGAACTATAGCAGTACCCAGTAAAGTCAGCAATCGGCTTTATTGTAAAACGGCCAAGAATAGCCGTTTATGTTTGATAATATCGTGTTGAAACATGTTTTTTATTTAGTTAAAGGCTTTTTAACAACTGAATGATGCGAATTTTGCCGCTGACGGGATACAAATTGAGTCATCTCAGTCTTTGAAGCGAAGAAAATGTGAATTTGCGCTGAGTTGAGTGGTAGAATAGTGCTATGAGCGAAATTAGAACCCAAGTCCAGTTTGTCGATATCGATCAAGATATGGCAGGCCAGCGCATTGATAACTTTCTGCGCAATCAATTAAAAAGCATCCCGAAAAGCATGGTTTATCGTATCGTGCGTAAAGGGGAAGTTCGTGTTAACAAGAAACGCGTAAAAGCGGAATACAAATTACAAGCTGGAGACGTGGTGCGGATTCCACCGGTGACGGTAGAAGAGAAAGCGCCGGAAGTAGCACCAAGTACCAAGCTTAATAAAGTGGCTGAGTTAGAAGATATGATCATCTATGAAGATGAGCATATGCTGATCCTAAACAAGCCGTCAGGTACCGCCGTTCATGGTGGCAGTGGTCTAAAGTTTGGCGCGATTGAAGCGTTGCGCGCGTTGCGCCCGCAAGCTCGATTCTTAGAACTTGTCCACCGCATTGACCGTGATACTTCTGGTATTTTGTTGGTGGCGAAGAAGCGCTCTGCACTGCGCCATTTGCAAGCTCAGTTTCGTGAAAAAACGGTACAGAAATATTACTTCGCTTTGGTGATGGGTGAGTGGAAAGCGAGCTGTAAAGTGGTGAACGCGCCACTGCTGAAAAATGAAGTAAACAGCATCGTACGCGTGAACCCAAACGGCAAGCCGTCAGAAACGCGTTTCAAAGTGTTGGAAAGATTCCCTGATGCGACCTTGATTCAAGCCAGTCCTATCACGGGCAGAACCCATCAGATTCGTGTGCACGTGCAATACGCAGGTCATCCGATTGGTTGGGATGATCGCTATGGCGATCGCCGCTTTGATGCCTACACGGCAAAAGTGGGTCTAGATCGTCTTTTCTTACATGCGGCCAATATTAAGTTCCAACACCCATCAAATGATGAGTGGATGGAAATCAATGCGCCAATGTGTAAAAAACTCGAAGGCGTATTGGCTGGATTAAGAAAGCTTACGAAGAATTGAGATTTGAGGCGGTAGCGTCGACAAAATAGAGTTGAGATTTTTGAATCGAGATTCGATAGATTGGGAGCGGACAGCTCCCTTTTTTATTTTATTGCTGAGATTCCCTACACGGCTGAAAGCCCGTAGTCTCGCTTCTCGCTTCTCGCTTCTCGCTTCTCGCTTCTCGCTTCTCGCTTCTCGCTTCTCGCTTCTCGCTTCTCGCTTCTCGCTTCTCAAAGCTCAAAGCTCAAAGCACAGCAAACCCTTGCGCTTCTAACATATCAATTAGGTCAATCAAGGGGAGGCCAACCAGTGTATTGGGGTCTTTGCCTTCCAAACGTTCAAACAGTGCGATACCCAATCCTTCGCTTTTAAAGCTACCGGCGCAAAAGAAGGGCTGCTCTTTATCGATATAGCTTTCGATTTGCGCGGTGGTGAGTGAGCGAAAGTGGACGATAAAGGTATCTAGCTTGAGGCTCGTTTCGTTCGTATGGGTATTGTGTAGCGCCAGTCCGGTGTAAAAAGTGATACTTTTGCCGCTTTGACGTTGTAGTTGTTCGATGGCTCGTTCACGGGTATGTGGTTTACCGATGATTTCGCCGTCAATCACACAGACTTGGTCGCTACCGATGACCAATGACGCTGTTTCAGAGTGGGTAACGTCGGTAGGGCACGATTGTGCTTTACCTTGGGCTAAACGCAAAACTAGCGCACTTGGCGACTCGTCTTTCAGCGGCGTCTCATCAAAAGAGGGATGGACTGTTTTGAACGGAATTGCTAGTTTTTTGAGCAGTTGTTGCCTAAAAGGTGAGGTTGAAGCTAAAACTAGTTGGTAATTTGGCATTTTTATTTACAATCAAAATAGGCTTTGATTGAAGCATAATAGATATTATGGCGCTTATGATAGCGCTCTTGGTGGAAAGGAAAAAAAGTACAACTTTTTACCCTTTTTCTTTGACTCTAAACAATTTGGAAGATAGAATTTGCGCCCTATGCAAAAGGTAAAAATACCGCGAACAGTTGATCCTGCAAGAACTGCTCAAAAGCGATTGGATATAGATGGTATCATTCAAACCAGTCTCCTAAAGCGTTTAAGCACAACAACTGAAGGCGTAAAACGCGACGCGCAAGTCTCATTGTCATTTGGGCTTGATGAACAGCGACTCGTCGTTATCTCTGGTAAAGCTAACGTCGAAGTTGATTTAGAGTGTCAACGTTGTAATAAGGTTTTCGCACATCAGTGTGAAGTCCAATTCACTTATACTCCTGTTTACAGCGAGAAGAGTGAAGAAGAAGCACCGGAAGAGTACGATTTGGTAGATCTAAACGAGTACGGTGAAGTAGATCTTATTCAACTAGTTGAAGACGAGTTCATCCTTGGATTGCCTCTAGTAGCAATGCATGACGAAGCGGATTGTAGCGTTAACTCAAATAACATGGTGTTTGGTGAACTTCCTGAAGAAATTGAGGAAGAAAAGAAACCGAATCCATTTGATATCTTAAAAAGCTTAAAGCGCTAACTTATTAATAAGTAAGTATCTTTAGGAATTTACATAGGAGTAGGGTCAATGGCCGTACAAAAGAGCAAGAAATCACGTTCAATGCGTGGCATGCGTCGTTCACACGATGCGCTTACTACAGCTGCACTTTCTGTAGACGCAACTTCAGGTGAAACTCACCTACGTCACAACGTGACTGCCGAAGGTTTCTACCGCGGCAAAAAGGTTATCAACAAGTAAGGTTGACCTTTGCATAATATAACCGTTGCGCTTGATGCAATGGGCGGTGACTTCGGTCCCCGTGTTACAGTGCCTGCCGCCGTGCAGGCACTGTCGTATTTCCCAGAGCTAAAAGTGATCCTACTAGGTGATCGGACTTCGATCACATCTCAATTATCTAATCTTGGTTATCAGCCAGATGCTCGGCTGAGCATTAAACACTGTGACCGAGTGATCTCCAATTCAGAAAAACCTTCTCTAGCATTACGCAATGGCCAAGACAGTTCTATGGGTCGAGCGATCGATCTCGTTTCCGTCGGACAGGCTGATGCTTGCGTAAGCGCAGGTAATACTGGCGCATTGATGGCGTTGTCTCGATTTCGCTTAAAGTTATTGCCTGGTATAGATCGTCCAGCATTGGTTTCTGCACTCCCTACCGTTTCGGGGAATCGAACGTGGATGTTGGATCTTGGCGCGAATGTGTCAAGTGATGCGGATTCGCTGTTCCAATTTGCCATTATGGGCAGTGCACTCGCTGAACAATACTTACAACGCCCACCTCGGGTTGCGATTCTCAATATCGGCGCTGAAGAAATAAAAGGTAATGATCTTGTCAAGCGCTGTGCTGAAATGCTGTCGCAAACCCAGTCGGTCAATTTTGTCGGCTATATTGAAGGTAATCAGTTACTGCACGATGCGGCTGATGTGGTTGTCTGCGATGGTTTTGTTGGCAATGTTTGCCTAAAAGCGTGTGAAGGAACAGCACAACTTTTTATTGATAGATTGAAATCGTATATGATGGCGTCATCAATAAAGGGCTGGATTGCAAGAAAATTGTTTTCTGGGTTATTTAATGAACTAAAAACATTGAACCCCGACCAGTATAACGGCGCAAGTTTGCTAGGATTGCGCGGCATTGTAATAAAAAGCCACGGAAGTGCTGATGTAGAGGCGGTCATTAACGCAATTGGCGAAGCCCTGCATGAGGTCAAACGACAGGTACCAAGCCGTATTAGCGATCGTTTGGAAGCGGTTTTACTCGAGAGGCACTATTAGTCTTCATGTATAGCAAAATATTAGGTACTGGCAGCTACCTGCCATCTCAGGTGCGTACCAACGCAGACTTAGAGAAAATGGTAGACACATCAGATGAGTGGATTGTCGCTCGTACTGGTATTAAAGAACGCCGCATCGCTGCTGAAGATGAGACTGTTGCCGACATGGCTTACCATGCCGCGCTAAATGCGATCGAAATGGCCGCTATCGACAAAAACGATATCGACATGATTATCGTCGCGACCACTAGCGGTAGCCACGCTTTTCCTTCCTCAGCATGCCAAGTTCAAGGTATGTTGGGTATTAAAGGTTGTCCAGCATTTGATTTGGCGGCAGCGTGTTCAGGTTTTGTTTACGCTTTATCTATCGCCGATCAACACATTAAAACGGGTATGTGTAAAAACATACTGGTGATTGGTGCTGATGCACTATCAAAAACTTGTGACCCGACGGATCGTTCTACCATCATTTTGTTTGGTGATGCAGCGGGTGCGGTGGTTGTTGGTGCAAGTGAAGAGCCGGGCATTTTATCAACGCATATTAATGCCGACGGGGCGTTTGGCGATCTACTGAGCCTACCGTTGCCGTCACGCGACGAAAACAACATGGATAAATGGCTGCACATGGCAGGCAATGAAGTGTTTAAAGTTGCAGTGACTCAGCTCTCTAAGCTAGTAAAAGATACGCTAGAAGCAAATGGCATGCACAAATCTGAACTGGATTGGTTAGTGCCACACCAAGCGAACTACCGCATCATTTCAGCGACGGCTAAAAAGCTATCGATGTCACTTGATCAAGTGGTACTAACACTTGATAAGCATGGTAATACATCCGCGGCGACAGTACCGACTGCGCTAGATGAAGCTGTGCGTGATGGCCGTATTAAGCGTGGTCAAACGTTACTACTAGAAGCGTTTGGCGGTGGTTTTACCTGGGGCTCTGCGCTAGTTAAATTCTAAGCCAACAAAATTCAAATTAAGGTGCACATTGGTGCATCTTTTCTTTCTTACTTTGTTTTAAGGAAAAGAACATGAGCAAGTTTGCTATCGTATTTCCAGGTCAAGGTTCACAAGCATTAGGTATGCTTGCAGAGCTTGGCGCACAATATGACGTAGTTAAACAAACTTTTGCCGAAGCTTCTGAAGCACTAGGTTACGATCTTTGGGCGTTGGTTCAAGATGGTCCTGTAGAAGATTTAAATCAAACTTTCCGTACTCAACCAGCTCTATTGGCATCGTCAGTAGCGATTTGGCGTGTATGGCAAGAGCTTGGCCTAGAGCAGCCTGCAAACCTTGCAGGTCATAGCCTAGGCGAGTATTCAGCGCTGGTTTGTGCTGGTGTTATCGACTTTAAACAAGCGATCAAATTGGTTGAGCTACGCGGTCAACTAATGCAAGAAGCGGTACCTGCGGGTACTGGCGCTATGTACGCGATCATCGGTCTTGATGACGCGGCGATTGCTAAAGCGTGCGAAGAAGCAGCGCAAGGTGAAGTGGTTTCTCCTGTAAACTTCAACTCGCCAGGTCAGGTGGTTATTGCTGGCAGCAAAGATGCGGTAGAACGTGCAGGCGTACTATGTAAAGAAGCAGGCGCAAAACGCGCATTGCCTCTGCCTGTTTCAGTGCCATCTCACTGTGCACTAATGCAGCCTGCAGCAGATAAGCTTGCTATCGCATTAGAAGCGATCGAATTTAATACCCCTCAGCTACCGGTGATCAACAACGTTGACGTTATCGCGGAAGTAGAACCTGAAAAAATCAAGCTTGCGCTTGTTCGTCAGCTATACAGCCCAGTACGCTGGACTGAGTGCGTTCAACTTATGAGCGAGCAAGGTGTAGAGAAGCTTCTAGAAGTTGGTCCAGGTAAAGTATTGACTGGTCTAACTAAACGTATTGTTAAGACGCTAGATGCGGCAGCTGTAAACGACATTGCGTCGCTTGAAGCGGCTAAATAAACGCAGCTAAGTAATCGAAAGGAACGAAGATAATGATGAATCTAGAAGGCAAGATTGCCCTAGTGACAGGCGCAAGCCGTGGTATCGGTCGTGCTATCGCTGAGCTTCTTGTTGAGCGCGGTGCAACCGTTATTGGTACTGCAACATCTGAAAGCGGCGCAGCAGCAATCAGCGAATACCTGGGTAACAATGGTAAAGGCCTTGCGCTAAACGTAACGGATGTTGAGTCTATCGAAGCGACACTAAAAACCATCAATGATGAGTTTGGTGTGATCGATATCCTAGTCAACAACGCGGGTATCACTCGTGATAACCTGTTGATGCGTATGAAAGACGATGAGTGGAACGATATCATCGATACTAACTTGACGCCTATTTTCCGCATGTCTAAAGCAGTATTGCGTGGCATGATGAAAAAACGTGCTGGTCGTATCATCAACGTAGGTTCAGTGGTTGGTACCATGGGTAACGCTGGTCAAACTAACTACGCTGCAGCAAAAGCGGGTGTGATTGGTTTTACTAAGTCTATGGCTCGTGAAGTAGCGTCTCGAGGCGTAACTGTGAACACGGTAGCGCCTGGTTTCATCGAAACTGACATGACGAAAGCATTGAATGATGACCAACGTGCAGTAACGCTTGCTAACGTGCCTGCAGGTCGTCTAGGAGATCCTCGTGAAATTGCGTCGGCTGTTGCATTTTTAGCATCGCCAGAAGCGGCGTACATCACAGGTGAAACTTTGCATGTTAATGGCGGCATGTATATGGTTTAATAGCCAAGTTCGAAAAGCCTTCACTGATACTTAGATTAATCTCTTCGTATCAGTAAAGTGTGAAACTTGCTATTGAATTGCACAACAATTGTGCATGACTTAAGTCAAAGTTGTATTGAATTTCGGTTAAAATCGCTAAAATTGTGGTTTGACCAGCAAGGTCCCCCTTGCAACTTTCAATAGTTCTAATAAACTACGGAATCATCGCATTAGGCGAAATCTGTAAAGGAAAAGAAAAATGAGCAACATCGAAGAACGCGTAAAGAAAATCATTGTTGAACAGCTAGGTGTGGACGAAGCAGAAGTTAAAAACGAAGCTTCATTTGTTGACGATCTAGGTGCTGATTCTCTAGACACTGTTGAACTAGTAATGGCTCTAGAAGAAGAATTCGACACTGAGATTCCAGACGACGAAGCTGAGAAGATCACTACTGTTCAAGCTGCAATCGACTACGTGAACAGCGCTCAGTAATATCTCCCCCAGGCGGCCTTCCGGCCGCCTGAGTTCTTTTTTAACCCTTCTATCTCTCTCATAGAATCATTTCATTTTCCGGAGAATAAAATCGTGTCCAAGCGTCGTGTTGTTGTCACTGGCATGGGTATGTTGTCACCGGTAGGCAACACTGTAGAATCATCATGGAAAGCCCTGCTCGAAGGTCAAAGCGGTATCGTTAATATCGATCACTTTGACGCTACTAATTTCTCTACTCGCTTTGCTGGCCTAGTTAAAGACTTTAACTGCGAAGAGTACATGTCTAAGAAAGATGCACGTAAAATGGATTTGTTTATCCAATACGGTATCGCGGCTGGTATTCAAGCCCTAGACGACTCTGGCTTACAAATTAATGAACAAAACGCTCCCCGTGTAGGTGTAGCGATTGGTTCTGGTATTGGCGGTCTTGATCTAATTGAAAAAGGTCATGATGCACTGATCGAAAAAGGTCCACGTAAAGTTAGCCCATTCTTTGTACCATCGACCATCGTAAACATGGTTGCGGGTAACCTATCTATCATGCGTGGCTTGCGTGGTCCTAACATTGCTATTTCGACAGCATGTACAACTGGCCTGCATAACATTGGCCATGCAGCACGAATGATCGCTTATGGCGACGCTGATGCAATGGTAGCTGGTGGCTCTGAGAAAGCGTCTACGCCTCTTGGTATGGCTGGTTTTGGTGCCGCTAAAGCGCTATCTACTCGCAATGATGAGCCACAAAAGGCTTCACGTCCTTGGGATAAAGACCGTGATGGTTTTGTTCTTGGTGACGGTGCGGGCATGATGGTGCTTGAAGAGTACGAACACGCGAAAGCGCGTGGTGCTAAGATCTACGCTGAGCTTGTTGGCTTTGGTATGTCTGGTGATGCTTACCACATGACTTCTCCAACACCTGATGGTTCAGGCGGCGCGCTTGCGATGGAAGCGGCAATGCGTGATGCGGGTATTGTTGGTACTCAAGTGGGTTATGTAAACGCACATGGTACATCAACACCAGCAGGCGACGTGGCTGAAATCAAGGGCGTAAAACGTGCTCTTGGTGAAGAAGGCTCGAAGCAAGTAAAAGTATCATCAACCAAATCAATGACAGGTCACCTATTGGGTGCTGCAGGTTCAGTTGAAGCGATCATTACTGTACTGTCTCTTGTTGACCAAATCGTACCACCAACGATCAACCTCGATAACCAAGAAGAAGGTTTAGATATCGATCTTGTTCCACATGTCGCTCAAAAAGTAGATATGGAATATGCGATCTGTAACTCTTTCGGTTTCGGCGGTACTAACGGTTCGTTGGTCTTCAAAAAGATTTAATCGTACTTACTCGAAATAGCAGGGCTCGCAGCGTTGTTGATGGTGAGTCCAATTATCTTGGGTAAAGTTTGAAGATATGATAAAACGGCTTAATGCTTTTGGCATTAGGCCGTTTTTTATTTTAGGGACTGATTGTGTTTTGGCTAAACGGACAACCGACAGATTCAATTTCTCTTCTTGATCGTTCTTTTCAATATGGTGATGGCGGTTTTACCACCATACTCACCGAGCATGGCAAGTTATGCCATTGGCCTTATCATAAACAGCGTATGCAAGCTTGCTTGCGGGTGCTTGCAATCGTTGAACCTGACTGGTTTCAAGTTGAACAATGGCTCACTGCGGCTGCAAACATGGCCCCATTAGCCGGTCTTAAGCTGCATATTAGTCGTGGTGAAGGTGGGCGTGGTTATAGCCCTACTCAAGTGAGTGCTCCTAATGTTACTATTAGCGACTTTGCCTATCCCACGCATTATCAGCAATGGCAACAGCAGGGGATAGCTTTGGGTATCAGTCAAATAAAACTGGGTCTTAATCCATTGCTCGCGGGACATAAGCATAATAATCGGCTTGAACAAATCCTTGTCAAAGCTGACTTGGAGCAAGCAGGTTTTGCTGATGGTTTGGTCTTGAACATCAATGATCACGTGATTGAAACTGGTATGGCAAATCTTTTTTGGCGCAAAGGTGAGGTGCTCTATACGCCTCAACTTGATATGTCCGGCGTTGCTGGCGTCGCGCGAAGGAGAGTTATCGAGTGGGCGAAAGACGATGATATTGTTGTTGAAATCGGCCAGTTTGATGTAAGCCATTTATTAGAAGCCGATGAAGTGTTTATCACCAACTCTTTGTTAGGCACTGCGCCGATTCGGGCGATTGAAAGTCAAACATTCCCAATCGGAATGCTGACAAGACGTATTCAGGAGAAGTTATTCCCGTGATTAAGAAGATCACTTTTTTGCTTATTTTACTGGCGGCAATGGCCGCAGGCGCTTTTTTCTACGTGACTAAGCAAGTCGAGCAATTTGTTAGCCAGCCGCTGCAGTTGTCACAAGAGCAAATCTTTACCGTAAAGCCGGGGTCTAGCTTCGCGCGAGTGCTTAATCAATTGATTTCCGAAAAGTTGATTGAATCGAATGATGTCATGCCTTTAGTCCGTCGTTTCCACCCTGAACTGACGCAAATCAAAGCTGGTACATACTTGATCGCCCCGCAGATGAATCTAACGCAGGCATTAACCTTATTTAAAACTGGTAAAGAGCATCAATTTTCGCTGACATTTGTCGAAGGCTCACGTTTTAGTGAGTGGCGCACTATTTTAGAGAATGCGCCCTATCTTGAGCACAAGACCAGCGATATGTCTGAAGCTGAGATCGCGAAGCAACTTGGTATTGAACACGATAAGTTGGAAGGTTTATTTCTCGCAGAAACATTCAATTATACCTACGGCACATCAGACTTAGATATTCTTGAGCGATCATCTGCAAAACTTAAGTCAGTATTGGATAAAGCGTGGCAAGAGCGCCAAGAAAAGCTGCCGCTTAAAACGCCATATGAAGCGCTTATTTTAGCTTCTATCATCGAAAAAGAAACGGCGGTTGAATCTGAGCGCGAGCGAGTTTCCGCGGTGTTTGTTAACCGTCTTAACAAACGGATGCGCCTGCAAACTGATCCTACGGTGATTTACGGTATGGGTGATAAGTACGATGGTAATATCCGTAAGAAAGATCTACGTACTCCAACACCATACAATACTTACACCATTTCAGGTTTGCCCCCGACACCGATCGCCATGGCTGGTGAAGCGTCAATTTTGGCGGCATTGAATCCTGAAGACAGTAAATACTACTACTTTGTCGCGAGCGGCAAGGGTGGACATGTATTTTCCAAAACGTTGGCCGAACACAACCGAGCGGTTCGCGCTTACTTAAAACAATTAAGAAGTAATAAATAACTCATGAGCCAAGCTAAATTTATCGTTATTGAGGGCCTTGAAGGGGCAGGAAAAAGTACCGCCATCCAAGCGGTTCTCAACACACTGCAATCAGCGGGAATTGAATCAATTCAAAATACTCGCGAACCCGGTGGTACTCAATTAGCAGAGAAACTGCGTGAGTTGGTTAAACAAGAGCATGAAGGTGAAGTTTTACAGGATATGACCGAGTTGTTGTTGATGTATGCGGCGCGCGTTCAACTGGTTGAAAATGTCATTAAGCCAGCTCTTGGATCAGGCACGTGGGTTGTCGGTGATCGCCATGATATGTCCTCTCAGGCGTACCAAGGAGGCGGTCGTCAGATCCCTCGTCAAACTATGCAAGCACTGCGCGAAACAACATTAGGTCAGTTTAAGCCTGATTTAACTTTGTATCTTGATCTTGATCCGCGTATCGGGCTAGAACGAGCTCGCGGTCGTGGTGAGCTTGATCGTATCGAGAAGATGGACATGAGCTTTTTTGACCGCACTCGTGAGCGCTATTTGGAGCTTGCGCAAGGCGATGATAGCGTGAAAGTTATTAACGCTGAGCAGCAAATAGAACAGGTGGCGGCTGATATTGAGCTGGCGTTAAAACAATGGTTGGAAACTCTGTAATGACAACGCTTTACCCTTGGCTGGCTCCTCTTTGGCAACAATGGCAGAACCATTTGGAGGCGGATCGCTTTCCAAACGCTGCCTTGTTGATTGCGAAGCCGGGGTTTGGCGAAGAACAACTCGTCACACAGTTTAGTCGAGCGGTGATGTGCAGTAATTATGCTGCACAGCCTTGTGGTTTTTGCCATAGCTGTCAATTAATGGCTTCAAGTAACCACCCTGATTTTCATTTAGTGGTGCCAGAAAAAGAAGGCAAGGCGATCACGGTTGAACAAATTCGTCACTGCAATCGTATTGCTCAAGAGTCATCGCAGCAGGGTGGTTATCGGTTGATTGTGATTCAGCCAGCCGATTCAATGAATGAATCAGCGGCGAATGCTCTATTGAAAACCCTTGAAACACCGGCGAAAAATTGTCTTTTTTTGTTGGTGGCTACATCGGTTAGCCAGTTACTGCCGACGATTACAAGTCGTTGTCAGCAATGGCACGTTGGTGAACCCGATGCACAGGCGCTAACAGATTGGTTAGCATCGCAAGTCAATGGGGAAGTGCCGAGTTATGCCGCTCATCTTAATGGTCATTCACCACTAAAAACGCTGCACTTTATTGAGCAAAAAGAGCAAGCTCGCTATCTCTCTATCGAGAAGCAACTCTTGGCTGTGATTGGTCAGCAGGGTGACATTATTAAGTTATCTAAAGAACTTGCTTCAGAGGCAGAACAGTCTCTGCACTGGCTATGGTATTTGCTTACTGATGCACAAAAAGTCCATTTTGGTTTGACGGCTTCTAACGGCATTCCAGGTGCAAGCGACTTAGCACAACAAGCGAATTACTCACTGCTCTATAATCAAGCAGAAGCGCTACGCGAATTGATAGAACAGCTAAAAGCGCATTCAGGTCTCAACCGAGAACTGTTAATTCTTGATTGGCTGATTAAATTTAACGGGGAAGTATGTTTGTAGATTCTCACTGCCATCTTGATAAACTGGATTATCAAGATTTACACCAAGGGATTGGCGACGTCGTGGCAAAAGCAAAAGCGGCGAATGTCACGGAGTTGTTGTCGGTCGGCGTGACCCTTGATGCCTTTCCAAATATGATGGAAATGATTGCGCCTTTTGATAACGTTTATGCGTCATGTGGCGTTCATCCTTTGGATGTTGAAAGTGATTTTTCATTTGAGTTGATGCATCAATACGCTTCTCACTCGAAAGTGGTCGCGATCGGTGAGACCGGGCTTGATTATCATTACCAGCCGGAAACCAAAGCGCTGCAGCAGCAACGTTTTGAGCAGCAAGTTGCGTTAGCGGTAGAGCTTAACAAGCCTCTGATCATTCATACTCGTAATGCACGCGAAGATACTCTGGATATTTTACGTCAGGGCGGAGCAGAAAAATGTGGTGGTGTGATCCACTGTTTTACTGAAGACTTAGCGTTTGCTCAAGCGGCTATGGAGCTTGGATTTTATATTTCTATTTCGGGCATTGTGACGTTCAGACAAGCGACAGAGCTCAAGGAAGTGGTTAAGGCATTACCTTTAGAGCGCTTATTGATTGAAACGGATTCTCCTTACCTAGCTCCTGTACCTCATCGTGGAAAACAGAACCAACCCGCTTATGTGGTTGAGGTCGCAGCATACATTGCTCAGTTACGTGGTGTCTCACTGAGTGAGATTGGGCAGAAAACCAGCGATAATTTTAGAAATCTTTTTTTGAGATAGAAATAATTCATTGTTTAAAAAAGGAGCGAAAGCTCCTTTTTTTGTGCTTAAAATCACAGCTAAACGTTTTCTTTAAACATGTTTACCAAAAATGTTGAATTTATTGGTCGCTTCACCATGAATTGTAAATTCGTTACAAAAAATAACAATCGGGTGTATTTTATTTACCCAGTAAAATTAATGTTTGTTTCCTTAAATGCAATGTAATTCAAATGCTTACACGAGTGTAATCCATTCCATTCTAGGAAAATGCGTGTGATCTATCTATTACTTTGAAATTAAATTACCCAAGCGCCTAGAAAGTGCGGCGTGTATCAAGATATATTTAGAGCCAGAAAATATAACGTAACAACTGGTTACATTTTCTATGGGTGCTAACATTTAGGCTACGGGGGTGTGCCGTTAGAGCCCAGATAACTCTAATAATTCTTTCAGGAGCATATACATGTTTAAGAACCTTTTTGCTAACCTGCAAAAAGTAGGTAAGTCACTGATGCTACCAGTATCAGTGTTACCTGTTGCAGGTATCCTACTTGGTGTTGGCGCAGCCGATCTTAGTTTTATCCCAGATATCGTTTCAAACCTAATGGAACAAGCTGGTGGCTCAGTCTTCGGTCAAATGGCATTGCTATTTGCGGTTGGTGTAGCGCTTGGCTTTACAAATAACGACGGTGTTGCAGGTCTTGCGGCAATCGTAGGTTACGGCATCATGACAGCGACACTAGGTGTTATGGCTGGCGTGATGGGCGTTGAAAAAATCGATACAGGTGTACTAGGTGGTATCCTTGTAGGTGGTGTGGCTGCTTGGGCATTCAACCGCTTCTTCAAGATTCAACTTCCAGAATACCTTGGCTTCTTCGCTGGTAAGCGTGCTGTGCCAATCATCACTGGTTTCACTGCTATCGGTCTTGCTGTTGTTCTTTCTATCGTATGGCCACCAGTTGGTAGTGCAATCTCTGCATTCTCTGATTGGGCTGCGCACCAAAACCCACAATTGGCGTTTGGTATCTACGGTGTAATCGAACGTACGCTTATCCCATTTGGTCTTCACCACGTATGGAACGTACCATTCTTCTTCGAAGCAGGTACTTGTGTGAACTCTGCGGGCGAAACTCAAAATGGTGTTCTTACATGTTACCTAGTTGCTGATGAAGCGACTCGTGCTGCGGGCAATGGCTTCGGTCAACTTGCGGGCGGTTACATGTTCAAGATGTTCGGCCTACCAGCTGCAGCAATCGCGATTGCTCATTGTGCTAAGCCTGAAAACCGCGCGAAAGTAATGGGTATCATGGCATCAGCAGCTTTGACTTCATTCTTGACTGGTATTACAGAGCCTATCGAATTCTCATTCCTATTCGTCGCTCCAATCCTATACGCAATCCACGCTCTACTAGCGGGTTCTGCATACGTATTGGCTAACACACTAGGTTTTGTACACGGTACTTCATTCTCTCACGGTTTGATCGACTTCCTAGTACTATCTGGTCACGCTCAAAAAATGGGTCTGATGGTTGCTTGTGGCCTAGGTTACGCTGCGCTTTACTACATCGTATTCCGTACAGTAATCACAGCGCTTGACCTGAAAACTCCAGGTCGTGAAGATGAATCAGAAGAAGCGGTAGCAGTAACTGGTTCAGAAATGGCTGGTGAGCTTGTTGCAGCGTTCGGTGGTAAAGAGAACATCACTGGTCTAGATGCTTGTATCACTCGTCTACGTGTTGCAGTTGGCGACACTGCAGCGGTTGACCAAGACAAACTGAAACAGCTAGGTGCAGCCGGTGTGGTTGTGGTAGCGGGCGGTGTTCAGGCTATCTTTGGTACTAAATCAGATAACCTAAAAACCGATATGGATGAGTGGATTCGTAACCACTAATCGATTTCAATACCTTCCCCTATAGGTATTAATTTAAAGGAGGCTACGGCCTCCTTTTTTACATTTGTGCGTTGGCGACTTGTTGTCGTTGAGATTGCTATTATGTGTTATTCCGAGTTGACTTCGTAAGAGTAACTAAATCACCCTAATGATCGCTTTCCCGCTTT
>NZ_AFWF01000264.1 GCF_000222605.1 Vibrio ichthyoenteri ATCC 700023
GATGCGTGATATGCACATTATGGTAAATAGTTAAATTTGCCCTTACTTTTGCCGCTTAGGGAACCGGATCATGACTCCAACATGGAGAACTTGTGTTAAAATCTCCAATGTCAAAGAACAAATTATTGATATGACCATGAATAGCTCTGGTGTTAGAGAAACAAGCCGTGTCTTAAAGGTGTGCTATAACACCGTGCTACTCACTTTAAAAAATTCTCGCCAAAGCAAGTGACCTCGATACCTTTCTATAAAGCAAACATTACTCTCATTTGTGAAGTTAATGAGCAATGGTCGTTCGTATGTAATAAGAAAAATCGCCGCTGGCTTTGGTATGCTTGGGAGCCACGTTATAAGGGTTCTGTCGATCACTGGCGCCAGCAACAAGAATGGATAAATAAGCCCGAAGTTGTTATCCATGCCGAGTTACTGAGTGAGCGTGGCGAGGGTTTTCTGCAGCAATTTGCGCAGCGCTTTGATTATCCATCACACCTGACATTGGTGCGAGATTGGGGATGGTGATATGCGCCAGTTCTTAACCGAAACTCAGCTCGATGCCTTGCTGTCGCTCTATTCCGATCGTGATTTCCCAGAGAAAACTCGCGAGGCAGTGAGATTGCGCATTATCAATGGGCATACCTATGAACTTGCAGAGTTCATCACTGGTGTATCGAGG